>CALLPP010000050.1 GCA_938015655.1 uncultured Algisphaera sp. | reverse complement strand
GGGCCGCCAGAACGCGGCGCCGCGTACGGGGCGCAGGCCCGTGGTCTTCGCGGCCTCGTTCACCGGGGCGGGCCACGGTACGGCGTTGAAGTCGCCCAGCCGGATAACCGTCTGGCGGTCATCGGTGGGGAAACGCTTGGCCAGGGTGTTAAGCTCGGCGCGCTGAGTGGCGGGGCGGGGGTCACCGTGCTGCGCGGCCGTGCGGTGTGTACGCCGACCAGTTGCAGGCGGTGGCCGGTACGGGCCAGCCGCACACTGGCGGCGGGACGGTCGCTGCCGGTCTCGCGGCGGCCAGCAAGCCGATCGGCAGCATGGTGGCGTCTACGTAGAGTGATGTCCAGTGAGAGGTCCACCACGGCAGGCCCGCGGCGGCGACCAGTGGAAGCAGAGCGAGCATCAACCCGGTGTCGACGTGCGGCGGGGCACGGCCGAGATGATAGGAGCGGCGTGCTTAGGCGTTAGCGCGACGCCGGCGGCGCAGGCTCAACAACGCGGTGGTGCCGACGGTAAGCAGGGCGGAGCTGGGCTCGGGGATGGCTTGAGACACCTGGAAATCTAGTTCGTAGTTCACGGCGATGGCCGACGTTTCTTCGAACACAAAGGCGTAGCTTCCGGGGCCCAGACCGGCGATGGGATCAAATCGGGGGGTGGAAATGAGGGGGGGCGTTGGTGGCTCGCCGGGGATGTTGACATCGCCGATCACCAGCGGGAAAAAAAGCTGACCACCGATTTGATCGGCTCCGATGAGGGCGAACCCGTCGGCCTCGGCGGTGAAGGTTGCCCCATCTTGGGTGGGCACGGCAGGGAGGCTGTCGCCTTCGGCAAAGCCGAAGAACGAGACGGCAGCGCCGGTGTAATTTGTCAGCTCGATACGGTCGATCCGCCAGCCGTCGGGCACCACCAAGGTGAAGAAGTCGGGGTCACCGCCGGGCTGGGCCGCGTTGGAGACCGAGCCGCTCACCGTGTTGGATCCTTCGCTTAGCACAAAACGGTCGGGCTCATCGACGTTGTTGGAAATGTCGGGGGGGGAAAACTGGGCGAGGCTTTGCGTGCCGAAGGCAAGGGCGAGCCCACATGCGGCAGCGACCGAGGCGGACGGGCGGGAGAAGGGGTCAAACATCGAAAACCTCTTGAAGAACTAAATAACAACTTCAAAAACTACGGGTATAAAGCGTAGCACGGGATCAGGAGATGTCATCATAAAATTTTTTGTTATGGTGCAAATTTTTGGTAGGCGCAAAAAAAGCCCCGCGCTGGGCGGGGCCTGGCCGAAGGCGGTGTTGTGCCTGTTTAAATTCAGGACTTGCCATCTTCCAGGATGGTTTTGGCCACCCCGGCAGGCACGGCGGCGTAACGCAGCGGCTCCATGGCGTAGGACGCGCGGCCCTGGCTCATGCCGCGGAGGCTGTTGCTGTAGCCAAACATCTCGCTTAGCGGGGCTTCGGCGGTGATGATGCGGACCACGCCGCGTTCCTCATCGCCGATGATCATCGCCCGGCGGCGGTTGAGGTCGCCGGTGACGTTGCCGAAGAACTCGTCGGGGGTGGTGACGATGACCTTCATCATCGGCTCCATGAGCTGGAGGCCGGCCTTGCGGGTGGCTTCCTTGAAGGCGATGGTGCCGGCCATTTCGAAGGCGATCTGCGACGAGTCGACGTCGTGGTACTTGCCTTCCAGCAGCTCGACCTTGACGCCCAACAGCGGGTAGCCGGCGAGCACGCCGCCCTTGGCGGTATTGCGGCAGCCCACGCCAACCGAGGGGATGAACTCGCGGGGGATCGAGCCGCCGGTGACCTTGTCGACGAAGACTACGCCGTCTTGCCACTTGAGCTCTTGCTCTTCGGCTTCTTCTTCGGTGATGGGCGAGACGTTGATGGTGCAGTCGCCAAACTGGCCGCGGCCGCCGGACTGCTTCTTGTGGATGCCGCGGGCCTCGGCGGCGCCGGTGATGCACTCTTTGTAGGCCACGCGCGGCTGGCCCACGTTGACGCCGATCTTCATGTCGCGGGTGAGCTTGGTGGTGATGATGTCCAGGTGCAGCTCGCCCATGCCGGCGATGATGGTCTCGCCGGTTTCTTCGTCGTAGTTGGCCTGGAAGCTGGGGTCTTCGCGGCGGATGGTGCCCAGCGCGGTGGAGAGCTTTTCTTTGTCGCCGGCGGTGGCGGGCTCGATGCTCATGCTGATCACCGGCTCGGGGAAGTCCATGCGGTCCAGCACGATCGGGTCGTCGGCCGAGCACAGGGTTTCGCCGGTGAACGACTGCTTGAGGCCGACCACGGCGACGATCTCGCCGGCGAGCGCTTCGTCGCGGGCCAGGCGGTCTTTGGAGTGCATCTCGAAGATGCGGCTGACGATCTCTTTCTTGCCGTTGTTGGAGTTCAGCACCCGGGTGCCTTTTTCCAGCTTGCCCGAGTAGATGCGCACGTAGGTCAGGTCGCCGTGGGCGTCGTTGACGATTTTGAACACCAGCGCCGACAGGGGGGCGTCTTCGCTGTGGGGGCGGGTCAGACGCTTCTCGGCGTCGTCGGGGTCGGTGCCTTCGGTCTCGGGCACTTCGGTGGGGTCGGGCAGGTAGTCGATCACGCCGTCGAGCACCTTCTGCACGCCCACGTTTTGCAGTGCGCTGCCGCAGAATGTCGGGTGGAAGAGTTTTTCGAGCGTGCCCTTGCGCAGGGCGGCACGGATCTCGGCTTCGGTGATTTCTTCGCCGCCCAGGTATTTCTCGGCGAGGTCGTCGTCGGCGTCGCAGACGCCTTCGATCATTTCTTCGCGTTTCTTCTCGCAGATTTCTTTGAGGTCGTCGGGGATGTCGTGCTGGTCTTCGATGACCGAGCCCATGTCGCCGGTGAAGTACACGGCCTTCATGGTGATCAGGTCGACCAGACCTTTGAAGTCGTGCCCGGCGCCGATGGGCCACTGCACGGCGATGGCTTTGGCGCCCAGACGCTCGCCGATGGAGCTGAAGCTGAAGTCGAAGTCGGCCCCGATCTTGTCCATCTTGTTGATGAAGCAGATGCGGGGCACGCCGTAGCGCTCGGCCTGCCGCCACACGGTTTCAGACTGGGCTTCGACACCTTCTTTACCGTCGAAAACCACCACTGCGCCGTCGAGCACGCGCATCGACCGCTCGACTTCCATGGTGAAGTCCACGTGGCCGGGGGTGTCGATTAGGTTGCAGGTGTATTCCACCCCGGCGCGGGTCCACGGGCAGGTGGTGGCCGCGGACTGGATGGTGATGCCGCGGTCCTGCTCGTCTTGCAGGTGGTCCATGGTGGCGGCGCCGTCGTGGACTTCGCCGATCTTGTGGCTCTTGCCGGTGTAGTAAAGAACCCGCTCGGTGGTGGTCGTCTTGCCCGCGTCGATGTGAGCGCAGATGCCGAAGTTGCGGGTCTTTTGCAGGCGGGAGAGTTTGCCGGTGTCGGTTGCGGTGCTCATGGGGGGACCAGGGGGCGGAAAGGGGTGGGGCGAGGGGGGGGAAGGCCGGCGCCGCGGCGTGGGGTTGACCAGGCCAACGAGCGGGGAGGCAACGATAACATTCGAGCCGTTCGGGCTTTAGCCGAGGCTGCCGGAGGGAGTCCGCAGGTTGCGGTGTGGCATCACGTTAGGATCAGCTCGCCACCGAGCCGAAGAGATTAGCCGATCACCGGCAGGCGTCAAGAGACACGCGGTCCGGGGGTGGCCCGGGTGGGTTGGTCTTCGGGCGGCCCGGGGCCTGGTCCTGGTGTCGAAGGAGCCCTCATGCCGCTGATGGTGGATTGTTACAACGTGTTGCGGGCGGACCTGCCGCCGCGGATGGCGGGGATGGACGAGGCGGGATTGTGCCGGGCGCTGGCGACGTCGCGGTGGGTGGGGCCGCGGGGCGGGGGCGTGCTGGTGGTGGCGGACGGGCGGGTGAAGCCGATGGGGGCGGCGGTGTCGCCGGTGGAGGGGGTGGAGCTGATCTATTCGGGCTCCGGGCGGTCGGCGGACGAGGTGATCATCGCACGGGTGCGGGCGAGTTCGGCGCCCAAGCGGCTGACGGTGGTCAGCAGCGACCGGGAAATTCGGGCGGCGGCCCGGGCGCGGGGGGCGACGGATCTACCAAGTGATGTTTTCATCGCGCGGCTGACGCGCGACCACGCGAAGGGGGTGGTGGGGCCGCGGCCGCCGGCGCGGCCGCGGATCGAGCCGCTGGACGCCGAGAGCGTGGATGCCTGGCTGGACGTGTTTGGGATAGAGGACGACTGACGGCGCCGGCGCGTCCGGAAGGCGGATGGGGTGGATACCGCGGCGGTTCAGAGGGTGGGCGGAATCTGAAGGGTGCAGCCGTCGTGGAGGGTGACGGGGGTGGTGTCGCCGGCGTGGGGGGCGGGCTCGAGCGATCCGTCGGCGGTGCGGGTGAGGGTTTTGATGGTGGCGGTGTCGGGATCGACGATCAGGTAGACGGCGACGCCTTGGCGGGCGTAGAGGTCGCGTTTGGCGCTGCGGTCTTTGTGGGCGGTGGCGGGGGAGAGGATCTCGGCGGCCAGGGCGGGGGGGCGGTCGAGGAAGTCGCCTTCGAAGGGGCCGCAGACGATCATGAGGTCGGGGCGGACGATGTGGTCGTGGGCGATGTGCCAGTCGTGCTCGACCACGATGTCGCAGGGGCAGGCGGAGCGGCCTTCGAGTTGCAGACGAAGCTGGTAGACCAGATCGCCCAGCAGCTTCTGGTGCCGGAAGGTGGGCGAGGGGGACATGGAGACCGGGGTGCCGTGCCACAGCTCCCAGTCGCCGGGCCAGGTCTGGTAGTCCTCGGCGGTGTAGTGCGGGGGGTGCGAGCGGGCTTCCATGGCTGAATCGTACCCCCTGCGCGGCCAGAAACCGGTGGAAATCGCGGGGCGTGGTGTTTTCGGTGGACGTGGGGCCCCGGGGGTGGTTCAATCCTGCCCATGAACACGCCTGCTGAGCCCGTGAACCCGTCAGACAAGCCCCATTATCACCGCGCTTTGCTGAAGATCAGCGGCGAGTCTTTCTGTGCGAAGGACGGCTTTGGGATCGACTCGAAAGAGCTGAAGCTGATCGCCGGGGAGATCGCCGAGGCGGCGCGGCAGGGCACCGAGCTGGCGGTGGTGGTGGGCGGGGGCAACATCATCCGCGGGGCGACGCTGGCCGAGGAGGGGCTGATCCCGCAGGCGATCGCGGACCAGATGGGGATGCTGGGCACGGTGGTGAACGCGCTGGCGCTGAAGGAGGCGCTGGAGACCGCGGGCGTGCCGGCGCGGGTGATGAGCGCGTTGATGGTGTCGTCGGTGGCCGAGCACTTCATCCGCGGCCGGGCGCTGCGGCATCTGGAGAAGGGGCGGGTGGTGATTTTTGCGGCGGGCACGGGCAACCCGTTTAGCACGACCGACAGCGGCGCGAGCCTGCGGGCCAGCGAGATCGGGGCCAGCGTGGTGCTCAAGGCGACGAAGGTGGACGGGATCTACGACAAGGACCCCAACAAGTTTGACGACGCGGTGCGCTACGACTCGATCACGTTTGACGAGGCGATCGAGCGCGATTTGAAGGTGATGGACGTAGGCAGCTTTGCCCAGTGCCGGGCGCAGAACATTCCGATCGTGGTCTTCGACATGAAAAAGCCGGGCAACATTGCGCGGGTGGTGCAGGGCGAGGACATCGGCACGCGGGTGGTGGTGGGGGTAGGCGGCTCGTCTTGACGTTCGGGCCCGGCGGCGGGGCGGGAGCGTGGTGGAACTGGTTCTTGCTGGGCGGGGGCCATTTTGGCTGGGGTCCGGCTTTCGCGGAGATGAAGGTCATCCGTAGCGATGTTTGGGGTGGGTCCCGGCCCGGGCACGCCCGGCTTGGCCGGGGGGGCGTCCGGCGCCGAGCGGCCGCGCAGCGACGCGGGGATTTGTAGGATGTGCCATCCCCCGTCCTACTCATGGAGCGCAACGCAATGGACCTCGACGAAATTCAACTTGAAGCCGAAGAGGCGATGCAGAAGGGCGTGGACCACGTCAAGCACGAGATGAAGGGCGTGCGGACCGGGCGGGCCAACGCGTCGATGGTGGAGATGGTAAAGGTCGAGTGCTATGGGGCGGAAACCGAGCTGCGGTCGGTGGCGCTGATCTCGGCGCCCGAGAGCAATCAACTACTCATCAAGCCTTTTGACCCGAGCACGGCCAACGAGATCGCCAAGAGTCTGGAGAAGGCAAATCTGGGGATGACGCCGGTGGTGGACGCCAAGCAGGTGCGGCTGAGTATTCCGAGTTTGTCGGGTGACCGCCGCAAGCAGCTGGTGGCTAGTGTGAAGCAGATGGGCGAACACGCGAAGGTCACCATCCGCAACGCGCGGCGCGACGCGAACAAGCACGTGGACCAGGCGGGTAAAGACAAGGATAGCCCGGTGAGTGAGGACGACGTAAAGGGGGCGAAAGACGAAATCCAGGGTCTGCTGAAGAAGTACGAGGGGGTCGTGGACAAGCTGGTGTCGGAGAAGACGGCAGACATTGAAGCCGTTTAGAGCACCGCATCGAATTATTTAAACGCGTGTCTTGTGGGCTGCGGCCTCCGCGGCTTCGGTGTCATCGGTAATCCTTCGGGGTTGTCTGCTTCAACCTCCTTGCGAAAACCGCGTCGCGCTGGCGGCAGCCGGTTGAGTTTCGATGCTGCGTTCTGGCGGCGACGCGGGCCGACGGGGCTTTGGGCGCAGAGCCACCGCAAAAGCCGACGCCGTGGCCGCCGGCCGCGGTGTCGGCTTTTCTTTCGGGTTGCACGGGGAGCGGCGGGCCGGCGAGGTCGTGGCGCCGGGACGGCTTCGGATCTGAGTGCGGTGAACTCGGTACGGAGGGGGACGAGCTGGGGTGGAGCCTGGGGGGCGTGTGCGGGACGGCGGTGGACGTACCATCGCGGCTATGCCTACGGCTGCGACAACGATCGACGCCCGGACCCTGGGGCCCGAGCCGTCGGGGATCGGGGTCTACACGCTGAATCTCTTGCGGGGGATCGACGCGGCGGGCCCCGACCGCCCGGTGACGGCGTGGATCCGCCCGGAGGTGATGGATGCGTTGCCGGCGGCGGTGCAGCGTTCGTCGGCGCTGAGGCTGGTGCCTAAGCCGGGCCGCGTGGGTTGGGGTGGCGCCCGCCAGCGGCCCGGCGAGCGTGACGCGGTGCTTCACTGTCCGGACGTGTTTGCGCCGCTGCGGGGACGGTGGCGGCGGGTGGTGACTCTGCACGACGTGATCCCGCTGGTGTGCCGGGGGCAGCTGGCCCGCAGCCGGAAGCAGCGTTTGCTGTGGTTTTGGGAGCGGTGGTTGAGGCTCCAGACCCGCCGCGCGGCGGCGGTGTTGACCGTCAGTGATTACTCGGCCAGGGACATCGTGCGCACGCTGGAGGTGCGTCGGGAAAAAATCACGGTGATTCACAATGCGGTTGCTCCACCCGCGGGGTTGGCGGAGGGGATGCCGGCGGCGGCCCGAGATGCCGGACGTTTTATCCTGAACGTGGGGCGTCGTGATCCTTACAAAAACGTGCCGGGCTTGGTGCGGGCGTTTGCGCAGATGCGGGCGGGCTGTCCTGATTTAGGCGACGTGCGGTTGCTGGTGGTGGGGCCGCGTGATCGGCGCTATCCGGAGGCGGAGGACCTTTCCCGGCGGCTGGGTATCGACCGTCAGGTGATGTTTTGTGGGTACGTCGAGCACGAGGCGTTGGCGGCGATGTACCGTGCTGCGGCGCTGGTGGCGGTGCCCAGCCGGTACGAGGGGTTCGGCCTGCCGCTGGCCGAGGCCATGCGGGCCGGTACGCCGGTGGTTTGTAGCAACGCGTCGTGTTTGCCCGAGGTGGCGGGCGGCGCGGCGCTGCTGGTGGCGCCCGATGATTCGGTGGGGTTTGCGGACGCGATGGCCCGGGTCCTGCGTCGCCCGCGGCTGGCGGCGGGGCTGGCCCGGAGGGGGTTGCGGCGGTCTGGCTGTTTTTCGTTGGTGGCGTTTGGTGCGGCCCATTTGCGGCGTTACGCCGAATTGACGCGTGCTTGAAAACGTGTGTGAGAAGCCACGTGCTTGTTGCGGGCGAGCGAAAGCGTTCGCTCCTAAGGCGGCGGCCGAGCCCCGGCCGTCGTTGCGGGGAGGTGAGCCAACGTTTTCGCCGCACATAGGCGTGCGTGGCTTCTCTCACACGTCCTGAGGCGTACTCTCGGGGTGAGGGCAACGTGGTGGGGTTGGTGGATTACACTGTCGGGTTGACCGTTCCGGGCCGCTGCGACTTCTACCCCGACTTTTTTATGAAAAGCTTGCTTCGCCGTCTGCGTAGGTTTGTGTTCAATCAGGTGCGGGCAGAACTGCAGGGGATGATTGATCAGGAGAAGCAGAAGGCCCGCGATGAGGTTCAGCGGCTGATGGAGTCGCGGGGTGGGCTGGGAGGGTTGGGCGGCGGGGGTGGCGGCTCGGTTTACCTGGGCGACCGGCGTGCGCTGACGCGCGTGCAGGGCATGCTGATGTACGTGCCGACGGACGACAACGCGATTGCACCGCACCTGATGCTGGGCGATGTGTGGGAGGCGAACACGACCCAGGTGCTGCGCGAGCTGCTGGAGCCGGGGATGACTTTCATCGATGTGGGAGCGAACGTGGGCTATTTTACATTGGTGGGGCGCCGGGCGGTCGGGGCCCAGGGCAGGGTGTTCGCGTTTGAGCCGGATCCGCGCAACCACTGGTGTTTGCGTAACGCGTCGGACGTGAACGGTTTTTGGGACGTGCAGGCCTCGCGGAAGGCGTTGTGGCGTGAGGCGGGGGAGATGACGCTGCGCCGCTCGGCGGGGTCGTGTGGTGGGCACACCCTGATCCACGGCGGGGCGGAGAACGAGGCGGATCAGGAGCACATCACCGTGGAGACGGTGACGCTGGATGCCTACTTGCAGGAGGCAGTCGGTGAGACGCTGAAGGTCGATGTGATGAAGATCGATGCCGAGGGGGCCGAGCCGGCGATCCTGGAAGGGATGACGCGGACGTTGGAGGCCAACCGCCGGTTGGCGATCGTGATCGAGTTTTCGCCGCTGTTCCTGGGCTTGGCGGGGTACGAGCCGGTACCTTATTTGGAGCGGTTACGCGATATGGGGTTTTCGGTGGGGCTGATTGATGCCTGGGGTAAGGTTCAGCCTCTGGACTTTGCGGCGCTGCCGGGCTGGTTTGAAAGCGTGGATTGGCCGCAGAACCTGCTGCTTAGACGCGATGCGTGAGTTGCTGCTGGTCCCCGACCGCTTGCCGTTCGCCGTGATGTTGAAGCACTCCCCCCACCGCATCGAGCACGCCCGCGACCTGCTGACGGTGTTGGTGCTCAAGGAGTTTCGGGTTCGCTACAAGCGGACGGTGCTGGGCTATGCGTGGTCGGTGCTTCAGCCTCTGGCCTTCGCGGTGGTGTACTACCTGGTGTTTCGTCGGTTCATTCGGGTGGACACCGGGGAGGTGGGGTACACCTTGTTTTTGGTGCTGGGGCTTTTCCCCTGGCAGTGGTTCAACAACGCGGTGGCGGGCGGTGCGAACGCGCTGGTCGTGAATGCGACGCTTATTAAGCAGGTGAGCTTCCCGCGGGTTTATGCGGTGATCAGCGGGCTTTTGAACGAGTTGCTGCACTTCGTGCTGACCCTGCCGATCATGCTGTTGTTTCTTTTTGGGTCCGGCGGCCGACCGCGGCTGGCGTGGCTGTGGCAGCTGCCGCTGCTGCTGCTGGTCCAGGCGTTGTTGACCTTAGGGTTGGCGCTGCTGGCAGCGGCGGGCAACTTGGTGCTGCGAGACCTCGAACGGCTGATCGGCATCGGCCTGCTGATGCTCTTTTACTTGACGCCGGTGGTGTATCCGCCGGACCTGATTCCGCAGGATTTGAAGTGGATTCTTTACGCCAACCCGATGGGGTGCCTGGTGGTGCTTTGGCGCGACGTGATGATCAACGCCAGCGTCGATCTTTGGATATTGGGGTTGGCGGTGGCCTGGGCGGTGTCGGCGGTGGCTGCGGGGGTGGTGGTGTTCCGGCGCTTGGAGCCGCGGTTTGCCGAGTTGATCTGAGCGCGGGCGCTGAGGTCGGTACGCTGTCGCGGATGGTGTGCTCTTTATGACGACGCTGCCCCCTCTTATCTCGGGCCCGACCGGCACCGGCCCGCGCGCCGTGCCTGCGGGGGATCCGTTGATCGAGTTCAGCGGTGTGGGCAAACGCTTCCGGCGTACGGCGGGCTGCTACGGATTGAAAGACTGGCTGGCGCAGCGGGTTCGCCGGCGGGGGCGGGAAACGCGCGCGACGGGGTGGACCGACGCCTTGAGGAACGTGAGTTTCTGTTTGCACCGCGGTGAGGCGTTGGCGCTGCTGGGGCGCAACGGCTCGGGCAAGAGCACGGTGTTGTCGCTGGCGGCGGGCGTGCTGCGGCCGACCACCGGCCGGGTGACGATTCGTGGCCGGGTGAGCCCGCTGCTAGGGCTGGGGGCGGGGGTGCACCCGGACCTGACCGGCCGTGAGAACGTCTATCTCAACGGGGTGCTGCTGGGGCTGACCCGCCGGGAGGTACGGGCGCGGTTCGGGGCCATTGAGGCTTTTGCCGAGCTGGGCGAGTTGATGGAGCAGCCGGTCCGCTACTACTCGTCGGGCATGCTGGCGCGTTTGGGGTTTTCGGTGGCCACGCACCTGGACCCGGAATTGCTGATCGTGGACGAAATACTGGCGGTGGGTGATGCGGCGTTTCAGGCGAAGTGTTATGCCCGTATTGCCGAGCAGCGGGCCCGCGGGCTCACCATGTTGTACGTGAGCCACGAGGTGTCGACGGTGTTGAAGTTGTGCGACCGGGTGCTCTACCTGCAAGGTGGCCGGGTGGCGGCGCAGGGAGCGCCCCAGGCGGTGTGTGGGCGTTACTACGCGGACCAGGGGCTGACGTTGGGGCCGGCCACTTCCGAACCGGCTATGCAGGGAGAAGCACCGTGCGCATCTTGATGGACGGTCACAACCTGGAGATGGGGCTGGGTACGGGGATTGCTACGTACGCGTCATCCACCGCTGAGTTGCTGAGCTCGATGGGGCACCGCCTGGACGTGCTTTACAGCAAGCCGGTCGCACGGGGTGCTTCGGACCTGGTGAAGGAAGTGCAGTTTTTTGAGTCGCCGCCGCAGGGCAAGCGGGGCCGGGCGGCGGAGGTGGTTCGCGGGGCGCGGATGGCTCTGCGGCTTTGCCGCACCCGCCCCTTCCGCGTGCCGATCAGCTCGGTGACGGTGGCGGAGAGCCGCGGTGAGGCGGTGCCCGTGGGGGCGGGGGTCTGGAACAGTCCGCAACTGTATTGGGGGGCGATCACTCGCCAGTTGGTGACCGGGGGGTTTACGACGCTCAGCAATCGGGGCATCCAGGCCGACGTGGCGCACTGGACCAGCCCGCTGCCGGTGCGGCTGAAGGGGGCGGCGAACGTTTACTGCATCCACGACATGATTCCGCTGCGCCTGCCCTCGACCTCGGGTATCAATAAGCAGGCTTATTTCAAGCTGCTGAACTGGATTGCTTCGACCGCAGACTTGGTGTTGACGGTGTCCGAGGCAGCCCGGGCGGACATTGTGGAGTTGCTGGAGATTGATCCGGCGAAGGTGGTTAACACTTACCAGTGTTTGCCGGCGGCGCCGGGGGTTGAGCCGGCGGTGGCGAACGCAGCCTTAGGAGGCCTGGGGTTGAAGCCCCGCGGCTACGTGCTGACGTGTGGCGCGATCGAAGAGCGAAAAAACTTCGGCCGCCTGACCGCGGCGCACCGGGCGTCTTCCCTGAAGATTCCGCTGGTGCGGACCGGACCCGGGAAGCTGCCCGGCGACGTCGTTAGGCGGGCGGCGCCGGGCGGCGTGCTGGATCTGGGGTACGTCACCCGGGCGGAACTAGAGGGGCTGATTGCGGGTGCGGCCTGCGTGGCTTTCCCTTCGTTGTACGAGGGGTTTGGGCTGCCAATCGTCGAGGCGTTTCGCTGCGGGGCGCCGGTGCTCACCAGCGACCGAAACGCCATGGCGGAGGTGGCGGGAGAGGCGGCGTGTTTGGTGAACCCGTACGACGTAGCGTCGATTGCGGCGGGGTTGGACCGGGTGTGTGGTGACCGGGCGTACGCGGAAGAACTGGTGCAGCGTGGCGATGAGCGGTTGCAGGCATTTGCGCCCGACGCGATCGCTCGCCGTTTAGCCGGAGCCTACGCCCGGCTGGAGCGGAGCGGCCCCGCGAACGCCCCGACGGCCGGTTAGGCGGTGGGGAAGCCTGGCGGTTCGTGGGGCGCGGTGGTGGTCGTGCCGTGGGCCTGGTGCGATCGCTTAAAACGGGTGGTGCCAGTAGGCTCGCGTTGATGCTCAGTGGCTGTGACAACCCGGCGGTGGCAGAGGGGTTCGACCGGACCTGGGACGGCGCTTTCGCGTGGCTGTGGCGCCGGCGGGGGGCGGTGGTGGTGGGGCTGGGGCTGCTGTACGCCCTGGGGTTCAATGGCCGGTGGCGGATCACCCCCGACAGCGCGCTGTACGTCAGCCTGGGCCGGTCGCTGGTGGCCGGAGAAGGCATGCTGGACGGGCGCGGGCAGGCCAACCCTTCGCCCGCGGGGCTGCCGTGGCTGCTGGGGTGGGTGGGCGGCCCAGGGCCGGCGGCCCAGGGGGTGATGCTGGCCTGCGCTCTGGCGGTGCTGGGGCTGACGTTTTTGGTGATGCGGCGCGTGGGGGGCGGTGGCCGGCGGGGGGCGCCCTTCGCCCTGGCGGTGACCGGTGGCGTGGCGGTGAGCAGCCTGTTTTACGAGCAGACGCTGAACCTGCTGACCGAACTGCCCTTTGCGGTGGGGTTGATGCTGCTACTGTTGGGGCACGAGGGGCGCCGCGATCGCGGGTGGGCTGCGGGGCTGCGGGCGTGGGGCCTGATCGGATTGGGCTTCGCGGTGATGGCGGCGTTTCGCAGCGTGGCGGCGGTGGTGGCGGCGGCTTACGTCTTCAGCGAGCTCTGGGAGGCGGCTCGAAACCCGTCTCGGCGTCGCTGGGCGTGGGCGGTTGTGGTGGCCGGTGCGGGGGCGGGCCTGCTGGTGTGGTGGTTGTCGCCAGCGGTCCGCGACGACCTGCGGCTGTTTGTGTGGCATCTGCGGGCGATCGACGTGGGCCGAGCGGCCCACAACTTGTGGCTGCTACTGACCGAACACCTGGTGGAGGTGACCCTGGGGCTGGACACCGACGCGGCGACGGGCTGCGTGGTCAGCGGGGGTTTGATCGTCGGGGGATTTATGTTGTTGTGGGTAAGACGCTTCTGGGGCGTGCTCTGGCTGGCCAATTTGCTGCAATGGGTGGTCTTTTTACCGGAAGGTCGTTACTGTTTACCGCTGTTGCCGGTGTTGGTGGTGGGGCTGCTTCGGCTAGTTGGCATGGCCACCCAGCGGCTGGCCGCGTCCCATCGCGACCGTGTGCAGTTGGGGGTGTTGGGGGTACTTTTGGTTGGAAATCTGATCGGAGTGGGAGATGCGATCCGCGAGCAGCGGGTTGGCGGCGGGGAGCAGGGTTTTTATACCGTGTACCGCGATGGAAAGTATACGGCCGTAGTGCCCGCGGCCCGGCAGGTGCAGGCGATGGAGCTTCCGGCTGACGCAGTGGTGGGCTGCCCCGAGGGCGTTGTGCCCGACGTGCTGTCTGCGCTCACCCAGCGGAGGGTGGTCCGAGAGGGGAGCCCGGATGTATTTAATATCGACGTGTGGCTAGAGTCCAAGGATGGCGGGTGGCGGGTGAGGAAGTGAGCCGGGGGGGAAGGTCGATTAAAAGATGATTCGAGAGATGTTTGAGTTGATGAATGACGTCCACGGTGTACCTCTTTTAACATGATGAAGCTGAACGGACTCATCAAAGGGTTGAGGCGCTTTGTGACCCCTTCGTTGGTGGTCAGCGCGGTTTACTATCTGCGTTTTGGGGCGAAGGTCAGCCCCAGGGCCGAGGTGGATCTTTCCTCGAACTTGAAGTTGGGTCAGGGCTGCGTGATCAGCTCCTTCGTGAAGGTCAAGGCCGCCGACGGCCCGCTGGTGGTGGGCCCACGGGGCGGGTTCGCCACCGGCTGCTTTGTGGCGACCGGGGCAGGGGGCATCGAGATCGGCGAGAACATCATCGTCGGCCCGAACGTCAACATCGTGTCTGTCAACTACCGCACGGATGCGTTGGATGTCCACTTGGAAGATTTGGGGCACACGTCCAAGGGCATTAAGATCGGCCGGAACGTGTGGATCGGTGCGGGGTGTACGGTTTTGGACGGGGCGGTGATTGGCGACAACACCGTTGTGGTGGCCAACAGCCTGGTGAACCGCCGGTTCAAGCCCAACGTGATTTTATCTGGAAACCCGGCCAAAGTGCTGATGAAGCGAGAGGGGTAGCGTTATGAAAGAACAGATTTTCGAAATCATCAAGGCAGCCATCGACGAGCTCAACGAGGAGTTGGAATACGAAGAGCTGGAGCAGGTGACCCCCGACACGCCGATCTTCGGCGGGGACTCGGGCATCGATTCACTCTCGCTGGTGCGGCTGGTGGTGGAGGTCGAGGCGGGGGTCAGCGAGGCCTTCGACGCGGAGGTGACGCTGGCGGATGAAAAAGCCATGTCATCGCGCAACAGCCCCTACCGCAGCGTGGCGACGTTCACCGACTTTGTGTTGGCGCGCGTGGAAGGGCAGCATTCATGAACACGATGCTGATTACCGGCACGCGCAAGGGCATCGGCCGCCACCTGGTTGATCACTACCTGGGGCAGGGCTACCGGGTGGTGGGTTGCAGCCGGTCGGCCGCAGGCTTTGAGCTTGAGCACTACCAGCACCACGAGCTGGACGTGGCCGACGACAAGGCGGTGGCCAAGATGGTGCGTGCGGTGGCCAAAGAGCACGGCGGCATCGACGTTCTCTTGAACAACGCGGGCATCGCGTCGATGAACCATTTTTTGCTGACGCCCCTGCGAACCGTGGAGCAGGTGTTCGCGACCAACGTGTTCGGCACGTTTAATTTCTGCCGCGAAGTGGCCAAGGTGATGGCCCGTCGTAAGTACGGGCGGATTGTTAATTTTGCGACCGTGGCGGCCCCGTTGAAGCTGGAGGGTGAGGCGGCCTATGCGGCCTCGAAGGCGGCGGTGGCAAACCTGACCCAGGTGGTGGCCAAGGAACTGGCGGAGTTCAACATCACGGTGAACGCGGTCGGCCCCACGCCGGTGGCGACGGATCTGATCCGCGGGGTGTCGGACGAAAAAATCGCGGACCTGATCGGCACGCAGAGCGTCAAGCGGATGGGCGAGTACCGCGACATCAGCAACGTGGTGGATTTTTTGATTCGCCCCGAAAGCGACTTTGTGACCGGGCAGGTGATTTATCTGGGGGGGGTGTCCTAGGTGAAGCCGGCCGTGACGCGATCCCCTCAAGAACAGCTCGCCACGCTGGGTGGTGCGCCGGCGGTGGTGTTCCGCGGGCAGACCACGTCGTACGCCGAGCTTCACGCGCTGGTGGAAGCCCAGCGCGGGTTTTTGGCGGCGCGCGGCGTGGCTGCGGGGAGTGTGGTGGCGCTGCGCGGAGATTTTTCGCCGCAGACGATCGCGCTGCTGCTGGCCCTGTTTGAGCATCGGGCAGTGGTGGCGTTGATCCCTACTGGTTCGGCGGACGTGGCGGGGCTGTGCGAGCAGGTCGCGGCGGACGTGCTGATTGAAGTACGCGATGAGACTGCGGTGTGTGTCCCACGCGGCCCGGGCGGGCCGTATCACCCTCTGGTCGATGGGCTACGGGACCAGGGCGGGGCGGGTTTTGTGGTGTTTTCGTCGGGCAGTTCCGGCCGCCCCAAGCCGGTGCTGCACAGCTTGGACCGGTTTTTGCAGAAATATCAGGCAGGGGGCAAGCCGTTTGTGACGCTGAGCTTTTTGCTTCTGGATCACATCGCTGGGATCGACACGCTGTTTTACATTTTGTACAGCGGCGGGGTGTTGGTGGCGCCCGAAGCACGATCGACCGGCGCCGTGTGCCGGTTGATCGAAAGCGCCAAGGTGCAGGTGCTGCCGGTATCGCCGTCGTTTGTGAATCTGCTGTGGCTGTCGGTGGATTACGAACGCCACGACCTGAGCAGCGTGGAGATCGTGACCTGCGGGTCTGAGCCGATGACCCCGGGGGTTCTGGACCATCTAGCGATGATGTTTCCCCGGGCGGTGGTCAAGCAGAAGTACGGCACGTCGGAGTTTGGTTCGCCCGCGTCGCGCTCCCGCGGTGATGATCAGCGGTGGATCCGGATGGAGGCCGAGGGCTTCGAGACCAAGGTGGTGGACGGAATTTTGTATGTGAAGTCACAGACCACGATGCTGGGGTACCTGGACGACGGGGATCCGGTGGTGGTGGACGGGTGGTTCAACACCGGCGACCGGGTGGAGCAGGACGGGCCCTGGCTGAGGATCTTGGGGCGAGATTCGGAACTGATCAACGTCGGCGGCGAGAAGGTGTTTCCCAGCGAAGTGGAGGCGGTCATCGAGCAGGTGGCTCAGGTCGCGGAATGCTTTGTCTACGGCGAGTCGAACCCGATCATCGGCAGCATGGTGTGCGCGGCGGTGCGTCCGGTGGGTGAAAGCGATTTAAAGGCGCTGAAGAAAAAAATCAAACAGCGCTGCGGGGCGCAGCTGAGCCGGTACAAAGTGCCGGCGAAGATCACTTTTTCGACCCGGCCGCTGACCAATGAGCGGCAGAAAAAAGTACGGCGGCCGGTCTCGTCGTGACGGATTTGTGTGCGGGGGGGGTGGGGCGGGGAAGCGGTCCGGCGGGCCGGGTAGGCTGTCGCGGTGAAGGTTGCTTTGGTTCACGAGTGTGTCGCGGGTTTTCACGGCAGTGAGCGGGTACTGGCGGAGCTGGCGTACCTGTATCCGGACGCGCCGATTTTTGTGACCGCGTGCGAACCGGGGGTGCTGGACGGCACGCCGCTGGCGGGTCGGGAGTTGCGCCGCACGTGGCTGGACCGGTTGCTGCGGGTGCCGGGGCTGCGCGGGCGGCACCGGCTGATGCTTCCGCTGATGCCCCACGCGGTGCAGCGCCACGACCTGCGCGGTTTCGACGTGGTGATCAGCAGCCACCACGCGGCGGCGCACGGGGTGCTGACGCGGTCCGACCAGCTGCACCTGTGCTATACCCACTCGCCGGCGCGGTACGCCTGGGACCTGGTGCACGAGCACGTGGACCCGCGGCGAGCGGCGCCGCTCAAACGGACGGTGCTGCACCGGTTCCGGCAGTGGGACCAGCTGGCGGGGCAGCGGGTGGACGGGTTTGCAGCCAATGCGCACACGGTGGCCCGGCGCATCCGCAAGGTTTACGGGCGGCCGGCGCGGGTGATTCATCCGCCGGTGGACACGGCGCGGTTTGACCCGACTCGCCCGCGGGAGGATTTCTACGTGGTGCTGGGGCGGCTGGTGCCTTACAAGCGGGCGGGGCTGGTGGTGGAGGCGTTCAACCGGCTGAATACGGAGCACGGCGGGGGCGGGGAAGGGCGCGCGCGGCGCCGGTTGGTGGTGATCGGCGACGGGCCCCTAGGATCTGCTTTGCGGCGGGCCGCGGGGCCGGGGGTGGAACTGGCGGGGGCGCTGGACGACGCCGGGGTGGCGGACCGGCTGGAGCGGTGCCGCGCTTTGGTGTTTGCGGGGGAAGAGGACTTTGGGATGGCCCCAGTGGAGGCCATGGCGGCGGGGGCGCCGGTGATTGCCCTGGACCGTGGCGGGGCTCGGGAGACGGTGGTGGACGGCGAGACGGGCGTACGCTTTGCTGCGGCGGAGCCGGTGCCTACGGCTGACGAGGTGGCTGCGGGCGTGCGACGGTTTGAAGCCCAGGGCGTGGTGGCGGATGCGGCGGGGTTAAACTTGCATGCTGCGGCCTTCGGCCGCGAGCCGTTTCGCCGCGCGGTGGAGGTGTGGATTCGAGAGGCCTGGGGCCGGTTTGGCGGCGCCCCCGCAGAGGACGACTCGTGATGAGGCCCAACGTCTCTTCAACAGAAGGCACTTTCGGGACAGATCCTAAACGGTCACCGTCTGGCGCTGTGGTGGTGCGTCCTGATGTGCTGCGCGGGACGCTGGACCGCGGGCTGGTGGTCCGGCGGGGGGCAGGCGACCCGCTGCCGCGGGCGACCCCGTGGAGCAAGCGGGTGATTGATGTCACGTTGGTGTTGACGTCGGCGCCGCTTTGGCTTCCGCTGCTGGTGCTGATTGCCGCGGCGGTCCGGCTGGATTCACCCGGCGCGGCCCTGTTTGTGCAGCCGCGGTTTGGCCGGCACGGGCGGGTGTTCCGGCTATTGAAATTCCGCAGCATGCACCATCACGCCGATGCGGCCCTGGCCGGGCACCTGGCGGCGTGCTCGCTGCGCACCGCCGAGTGGGACCGGCTGCATAAGCTGCGCGAGGACCCGCGAATTACCCGGGTGGGGCGGGTGCTGCGGCGGCTGAGTTTGGACGAGTTGCCGCAGCTGATCAACGTGTTGAAGGGTGATATGGCGCTGGTGGGGCCGCGGCCGGTGCCGGTGGTGGAACGGGCTCGGTACGGCGAGGCGTTTTCGTTGTACGTCCGCGTGCGGCCAGGGCTGACCGGGCCGTGGCAGGTCAACGGCCGTAACGATCTACCTTACGAACGGCGAAAAACCTTGGACAAGGCTTACGTGCGCGGACGCACGTTCCGGGGCGACGTGCTGATCTTGCTCAAGACCTTTGGGGCCGTGTGGTCCCGGCGCGGCGCGTACTGAAAGGCCGTGGTCCCGCGAGGGTAGGCTCTGCTCCACTCGGTGTCCCCGGAGATTTGATTTTACTTTTTTGAGGCGTGACCGATTTTGGGCACGCTCCGCGTGGCTGCCGCCGCTGCGGGCGAGGCCCCAACGTGTTTTTGATTTTGGTTCGACGACATGAATAACACGGGCTGCCCGACGGTTTTTCCGTTGGGCAAGCGCCGGTACAAGTTTTATTACGACTATCTGGCGAAGTCGTACCCCACGCTCGGTGAGGGGTTGAAGCGGTTCGTTTATGCCTACTTGGCCAGTGTGGCTGCCATGAACGAAAACGTGGAGCAGGTCTTGGATGCCTTGGAGCGCCGCCCCTACCGCGACGATACGGTGGTGGTGTTTGCCCGCGACCATGGCTGCACCTGGGCGAGAAGTAGCATCTTTAACAAACTGATCTTGTGGGAGGAGCGCACGCGGGTGCCGCTGGTGGTGCGGGCGCCCGGGGTGACCCCCGGCGGGTCGGTGGCTCGGGCGCCGGTGTCGCCGCTCGACCTGTTCGCGAGGCTGGTCGATTGGTGCGGGCTGGAAGGCGGTACCTGGCGGACCGATGCGGGCCTGCCGTTGGGTGGTTTTACTTTTGTGCTGCTACTCGAAGACCCGGAGGGCGGAGCCTGGGACGGCCCGGACGCTTCGCTGAGTTTTTTGTATTCCGAGGGCGGGTGAAAAAAACGACCGGACCAACGCAACTGGTGGCTGCGCGCCCGGGAACTTCGCTATATCTGCTATCGCGACGAGGGTGAGGAGCTTTACGACCACCGCCGCGATCCGTAGGAGTGGGCCAGCCTTGCCACCGATGCGGCGCACGCCCAGATGCTTGAGAACTTCCGCGACCGGCTGAAGGCTCAGCTACCCGCGGACTGGGTGCCGGTCCTGCCCGCGGGCCCCGCGGTGACCAGGAGGTAGTGTGCGGCCGCGGTGCTCTAAGCCGCCGCGTTGACCAGCGGCGCGGGGCTGATGGCTTGCAGTTGTTGCAGAAGCTCGGCGTAACCCGCAGGTCGGTCAGCGGCCTGGTGGGAGATCATCGAGCGTAGCAATGCGGCAAACGCGGGGGGAACGTCGGGACGAAACTTGGTGATCGGGGACACGGATCCACGCCGCCGTGGCACCACGGGGTAGCGGCCGGCAAGGATGGCGTAGGCGAGGATCCCGAGACTAAAGATGTCTGCTCGTTCGTCGGCGTCGGGG
This sequence comes from uncultured Algisphaera sp., assembly GCA_938015655.1. Taxonomy (GTDB): domain Bacteria; phylum Planctomycetota; class Phycisphaerae; order Phycisphaerales; family Phycisphaeraceae; genus Algisphaera. The sequence goes on along the minus strand of CALLPP010000050.1, from coordinate 14,421 downwards.
TGAAGGACGCGGATTTCGGGAGCTAGGAATGCCGCCTCGACCGGGCGCAGGCCGGGCATAAAATTAGCGGGGCGCTGGTGGCCAAAACCCAGCAGCTTGGGCTGGTGGTCGGGGGTCAGACCGATGTGATCAGGTAACAAACGGTGGTGGCAGTGGCCGGATTCGGCGGCGAAACGTAGCGCGTCGGCCAGGCGCCAGAGCAGGGTGAGGGCTGCTTGAATGTGGGCGGTCATGCCGAAAGCGATGGGTTGGGCTAGGGTGCCCAGCAGCGACTCGACGACCAGGGCTGGTCGGCACTGGGCTTCTTCGATGAGGTGGATGCGAGCGATGCCGGGGTGTACGAGCTTGGCCAGGGTGAGCGCCTCGTGCTTGGCCCGCAGGTCCGGCGGAACAGCCAACTGGGGGGCGCCTGGCTCCGAGGGCTTGTAGTAAAGCACGCTGACGGCGCGGTCCAGCCGCGTGTCGGTGGCCAGGAACAGGCGGGTGTCCGGGCCGTCGCTTAGTACGCCTTCGAAACGGTAGCGGCCTTCACCTTGCGTTGCGGCGAAGCCCTGGCCGCAGCGGGGACAGAAGCAATAGTGGAACAGGGGGACGTGGTCGAGGGTGGTGCGCCAGCCGCACCGTTCGCAGCGCGGAGTTGCATCGGGTCCGCTTGCTTGTTGGGCTTTGAGGGCCTCGCGCGTAGACGCGGGTACGTCGCAAGGTGAGGCCAGGCGGTGAGTAAAAGATAGGGACATGGCTTGGCGGGGTCAGGGATTACCTGGGATAGTTACATCGGCGAACTCGGGGGCGGAGTTTTCCCGCGCAGCGGCGTGAACGGGCCGGTGGGAACCGGCGCGTGTCGGCTGGGGGGGCGGCTGGCTGGTCTGGGGGAGCCGTGGGCGCTCGGGGCTCGTGGGTTGGCGGCCGCGCGTTCAGGCGGTGTGGTAGACAAACGGCCAGTTGCGCCGCCCCGCGACGGTGGCGTTAACCAGTCCCTGCCGGGTGCGATCGACGTGAGCCTGCGCGTTTTGTAAGGCCTGTGGGGCCTGGGCGCAGAGCGTTTTATTGATCTGCTTGATGCGGTGAAACGCCTTGCGACGACGTGGTTTGTGGCGGTCTTGGTGCATCGACGCGAGCAAGGCGTTCTTCTCTTGAATCAGTGCTTGTGCCCGTGTGTCGGCCGCGGGCGGGTGGAGGGCCAGGGCCCCTTCGGGGTTGTGCGGCAGATGGTGGGCAAACCAGACGGCACGCTGATGGTCTGTGGACGTGTGCACCGGGGCGTCGAAACGCAGACGCTGGTCGGCGGTGGCCACGGCGATGGGGGTGAGGGATTCGCCCCGCCAGGTGGTCCACCAGGCGTCGGTGATGCGCTCGTAGCGCCCCCCGCCGGTGCCGTGAACAAACAGTCCGCATTCGGGGTGAATGCCGCCGGGGCGGCGGAGCCACGCGGTCATCATGAGCGCGCGCGGGGCCAGTTGTTGCGCGTCTGAGATCGGGGTGCCGTCCTCAACGGTGAGCAGAGGCCGGGTGTCGGCCAGGTCGGCATAGACCCGCTGCCGCGGCGCGTTCCAGGACAGGTGCCACAGGGGCAGTTCGACCCGGAAGGGCTCGCGCCGGAGGGGCGCGATGCCGGCGTCGGGATGCTGCGCGACGGCGTGGTTGTAGAACGCTACGCAGCGTTCTGCGTCGTGCAGCAAGCGGTCAATTTCGTCGTTGAACCACGGGGCTTGCGCAAAATCGGTGGCGGGGTGGGCGCGGAGTTTGCGGCCCAGGTGCGGGGTAAGTAGCTCGTGCAGCGCGTGGGTGACCTGCCAGGCAAGGGTGGGCTGATCGGCGTGGCGTTGCAGGGCGTGGGTGATGAGCTGCAGGCCGCGGGCCGCACGCGGATCGGTGCCCGGGGGCAGGGGGGGCAGTGCGGCAGCGACCGCGGGTTGGCGGCCGGTGGGCACATCGACGCGGACCGGGCCCAGACGCACTCGGCCGAAGCCCAGGGCGTCGGCCTGCAGGGTGGGCACGTCGAGGGCCAGGGGGTTTTGCACGTCCTGATCGACGACTAGGTGGTGTAGCGGGGTGTCGCGGTCGCCGGCGGCGGTCAGGGCCTGATCAGCGGCGAGGTACTTGGCGAGGATGCCCGGGTGCCAGAAGCGCGGTTGGTGGCCGGTCCAGACCGCGCGGCCCGCGGCGAGCGCGGGCCACTTAGGTATGGCCGGGGTGCAGCGGTATCGGTCCGTGCTGGCGGTAACATCGGTCTCGGGGGAGGTCGACTCAGTCAATGTTGGCGGGGTGGTCTGGGGCGGTGGCTTGCTGAGGAGGCCATCCCCATGAGGCGAAACGGTTGATGTCTTCGAGGGTGCCGCTCCACATGCCCCGGTGGCCTCCGGGCCCGGCGGTGAAGCGCCCCTTGGCGATGACGTAACCACGATCGGGCACGTCGTGGTCGCGTTGGCCGCCGTTTAGGGTGCGGCGAAAACTACCAAGGGCGATCCCGTTCGCGGCAATCCCTCGGTCGGCGTCTTCAGATGTTGCGAAAAGTCCCGTGCCTTCAAATTCTCGCACGAAATAGGCGATGATTCGGACCCGGTGGCCGTCTAGTTCGTCGGGCGATCCGAGTAGGCGGTAGACCGAGACGGGGTGGATCGGACCCGGTGGCCACGGATCCGTGGGCGGGGCCGGGCGGCGGCCATCGGACAGAGCATCCATCACCAGGAAAAACCCGGCGACGAAGATCCCGCCGGCGCCCGCGCCTGCGATCCACCCGTTCCACCAGCGGCGGGGCGTTGCGCACATGTATTAGTTCTGCACCGTGAAACCGCTGGGGTGCTTAGTCATCTCGGCGTCGAACACCTCTTTGTAGTGTTTCAACCGTTCGACCGCGTCGTCCAGCGGGCCGCCGAAGCTGCGGTTGGGGTCGTTGTAGATCAGCTTGATGGGCACTTCTTTCACCCGATGGCCGTGCGCGGCGTGCTGCACCCACGCTTGCAGAGGAATGGCGTAGCCGTCCACGCAGAGGTTCAGGTCGTCTAGCTTACTGACGCGGTAGGCCTTGAATCCGCAGAAGGCGTCGGTGATGTTCAGGCCCAGTTTCTCGTTGACCCAGCCGGTGATGGTGTGGTTGATCTTGCGGCGGTCCGGTGGCGGGGCGGGCACGCCGGGGGTTTCGACTAGGTAGCGGCTGCCGCTGATGACATCCGCGTCGTCGGCGGCGATGGCGGCGGCGAATTCGGGCAGTGCTTCGGGCTCGTGCTGCTCGTCGCAATCCATGGTGATGAGCCACTCGTAGCCGTAGGTCTGAGCCCAGCGAAATGCGTCGCGGATGCCGCGGCCGTAGCCCAGGTTGGTTTTATGGCGGACCACGTCGACCGGCTGCATGGCTAGCAGCATGGGGGTGTAGTCGGTGGAGCCGTCATCGACCACCAGCACGTCGTTGGGCGCGTATTCAGCGATCTTGGCGATGACGTTCTGGATGTATTTTTGCTCGTTGTAGACCGGGACGGCCACAAGAATTTTTGACTGGGGTTCGGGCTGCGACATGGGGGGCTCGGGGAGCGGTGGCGGGAGCGGAGATCTTAGGCGGCGGGGGAGCGGTGCAGAGTCACGCGGCAGGGGGGGCGGCGGAGGTAAGCCGGCTGGATCAGCCGGGGGCGGTCAGGGCGGCCAGCTCCGCCAGCTGCTCGACGCTGAGCTGCTCGGGGCGGGCGTCCGGGCCCACGCCCGCGGGCAGGAGGGTGCCGCGGCCCAAGATTTTGCCCAGCTGCTTGCGCCGCTGGGTGAACAGCTTCTGGAGCAGGGCGCTGAGGGCCTGGGGGTTGTCGGTGAGCGGCTGGGGGCGGCGGCGCAGGTGGACCACGGCGCTGGCTACTTTGGGCGCGGGCCAGAAGCAGCCCGGGGCCAGCACACCCACGCGGGTGACATCGCACATGGCTTGCACCAGGATGCCCAGCGCGCCGTAGGCCTTGCCGCCCGGCGGCGCGGCGAGGCGGTCGGCCACTTCTTTTTGAATCATCACCACCGCGTCGGTCATGTTCGGGTGGTTTTGCACCAGGTTGGCCAGCAGCGGCGAGGCGATCTGGTAAGGCAGGTTGGCGATGAGCTTGAACGGCCCGTCGCCGACCGCGTGGATCGCGGCGGGGGCGATGGCGTGCTTGCCGGCGAGGATGTCGGCGATCAGCAGCTCGAACCGTGCGTCCGGGCCGCACGCGTGGGCGATGCGGTCGCGCAGCAGGGTCTCGAAGTCGCCGTCGACCTCGACGGCGACGACCGACGCGCCGGTGTCCAGCAGGCGTTCGGTGAGGGCGCCGGTGCCCGGGCCGACCTCCAGCACGCGGTCGCCGGGCCCGATGGCCGCCGCGTCCATGATGCGGGCCATGTGGTTGCCGTCGTGCAGGTAGTTCTGCCCGAACTTGTGCTTGGGGTGCAGGCCATGGGTGGCCAGCAGTTGCTTGATGTCGGTGAGGGTTTGGGCCACGGGGGGACCATCGTAGAAGGGTCGGAGAAAGCCGTTAGCTGCTAGCCGTTAGCAAGAAGGATAGAGAAAGACTGGCGTTTTTTTGGGAGGGCGTACCCGCTTGCGCTCTTGCTAACGGCTAGCAGCTAGCGCCTAACGGCTCGCGGGTCACCGGAGTGAGCCCAAAGAACCGCTAAACTCGACGATCCCCGAGCCCCAGACCCCGCAAAAACGACACGCGCCATGCCCATCGCTCGCCTTGATCCGCACCTTGTGAATCAAATCGCCGCGGGCGAGGTGGTGGAGCGGCCTGCTTCGGTGGTCAAAGAGCTGATCGAGAACTGTATCGACGCGGGGGCCACGCGGATCGGTATCACGGTGGAAGAGGGCGGGGCGAAGCTAATCCGTATCGCGGACGACGGCTGCGGCATCCCCGAAGGGGAGCTGGAGCTGGCCCTGACCGCCCACGCCACCAGCAAGCTGGCCACGGCCCGGGAGCTGGCGGCGATCGACACGCTGGGGTTTCGCGGCGAGGCTTTGGCATCGATTGCCAGCGTGAGCCGGGTGCGGCTGAGCAGCCGGACCCACGCCGCCGAAGGCGGGGCCGAGGTGACCCAGAACGGTGACGAGCGCACCGTCGTGCGGCCCGCGGCGATGGCCCCGGGCACAGTAATCGAGGTCAAAGACTTGTTCTGGAACGTGCCGGCGCGGCGCAAGTTCTTACGGTCGGGGGCAGCGGAATACGGGCAGATCGCCGACACGGTGAACCGTGCGGCGATGGCGAACCCCGACGTGGGCTACACGCTGAGCCACAACGGGCGCAAGACGCTGAGTCTGCCGCCCGGGCAGTCGCGTCGCGCGCGGTGCGTGGCGGTGCTGGGCAAAGATCTGGACGACGCGCTGATTGAATTTTTTTTTGAAGGGCGTGGCGGCGACGGCGGCGACGGGGGCGACGAGCCGGCCGCCGAGCCTCCGCGGGTGTGGGGGGTGGCGGGTGAGCCGAGCGTGGCCCGGGCCACGAGTAAGTTTTTGCACGTTTACATCAACGGGCGCCCGGTGAAGGACCGCAGCCTGAACCACGCGGTGAAGGAGGCTTACCGTGGGCTGATGGCCGGAGACCGCCACCCGGTGGCGGCGGTGTTTATCCAGATGGACCCGCGGCTGGTGGACGTGAACGTCCACCCGACCAAGGCCGAAGTGCGCTTCCGCGAGCCGCGGATGATGCACGGGCTGGTGCGGGCGCCGCTGCGTGAGCGGCTACTGGCCAGCGATGTCACGCCGGCGGGTGCGCCCGCGGCCCAAGCGTTGGGACCGAGCCCGGGTGAACCGGTTGCGGGCCCCGCGGGCGGGCCGAGCGCCGGTGCATCGCACGGTGTGACGGCCCGCGGCGACACCCGGGCATGGGGTGCGGCGGGACCGAGTGTGGTGTCGGGGCAGAAGGGGTTTGTCTACGACCAGGTGAAGCGGGCGATGGCCGCGGACGGCCTGCTGGTGCGCGAGGGGCCGCCCCGCGGAGGGGCGCCGCCGCGGGTGGCGGGCGTACCCGGGTCCGCAGCGCCGGCTCGGATGCTGCAGGTGCATAACAGCTACGTGATTGTGGAGGATCCGGACGGTGTGTTGATCATCGACCAGCACGCGCTGCACGAGCGGGTAATGTTCGAGGCGATTCAGGCCCGCATTCTGGGGCGGGAGGTGGGCGACTCGGCGGGAGGGCCGGGCGACCTGGAGAGTCAGCGGATGCTGATGCCGGTAGTGATTGGCGCCGACGCCGCGCGGATGGCCCTGTTGGAGGACGCGGCTCCGCTGTTGGGGCGGTTGGGGATCGAGGCGGCCGCGATGGGGCCCGCGGCGATTGGGATTCACGCCTTCCCCTCGCTGCTGCTGAGCCGCGGGGTGGAGCCCGCGGCGTTCGTCGATGGCCTGCTGGGTAAGGTGGAAGAGGGCGAGCTTTCGGGCGCTGCCGACGCGTTGGAGAGCGAGGCCGCGCTGCACAAAGTGCTGGACATGATGAGCTGCAAGGCCGCGGTGAAGGCGGGGGACCAGCTGACGGACGCGGAGCTGGCGGCGCTGCTTGAAACCCGCGAGCGGGTCGAGCGGTCCGGCAGCTGCCCGCACGGGCGGCCGACCACGGTGCGGATCTCGCTGCGCGAGCTGGAGAAGCTGTTTCATCGCTGAGGCGATGTGAGGCGATGTGCGGCGATGCGGGGGCACCCTGCGGACACGCTCCGGTCAAACGCGGGTATCAGGGAACCGTACCTTTTCTTCCGGCCTCCGCTAAAAATGGGCGGTCCCCGTCTTGTGAACGCTTTTCACCCGTGGCAAGCCTTCGGTTCAGACGACGCGTGCAGACGTGTCCAATTCTTCCTTTCCAAAGCGGAAAAGGGAGTCGAACCCCGGAGTCTTCTTCGCTTGGCGGTTCGATACGCCCCACACCCCGGCTCACTGCCGACTAAACTGCGGGCCGTGCGAAACGCCTTTTCCATCGCCTTGCTGCTGCTGCTTGGGATTTCCGTCCGGGCCCAGACGTCGTACGAGCTGGCCGATGGGGGGTTTGTCGCCACCCAGGTGCCCGAGCCGGGCAGCGCGGAGGCCGAGCTGGCCGACGCGCGGCGACTGATCGCCCAAGACGATCCGAAACGGGCCTCGAAGGCCCTGGACGTGTGGCTGAAGGCCCACCCGCAGCATCCGCTGCGGGCCGAAGCGTTGCTTTTACGCGGTGATGCGCGGGTGGCGGCGGGGGATTTTTATAAGTCACTGTTTGATTACGAGACGATCGTGACTTACTACCCCGCAACCGAGCAGTTCAATGTGGCGTTGCAGCGTGAATTCGAGGTCGCGACTCGGTTTACCCAGGGCGTGAAGCGTCGGCTGTGGGGGCGGCGCTGGCTTCCGGCAGGCGACGACGGTGCGGAGCTGCTGATCCGGATCCAGGAGCGGGCCCCGGGGTCGGAGCTGGGGGAACGGGCGAGTATGGCGTTGTCGGACTACTACTTCGACGACGGGCAGATGGACCTGGCGGCCGAAGCCTACGACCTGTTTTTGCAGAACTATCCGCGCAGCGAGCAGCGGTCGCTGGCGATGCTGCGCGGGGTGCAGGCGAGCCTGGCCCAGTTCAAGGGGCCGGCGTTCGACGCCACGGGCCTCATCGACGCCCAGGAGCGACTGCGACGTTTCGAATCCGAATTCCCGGCGGCGGCGGAGCGCGTCGGAGCTGCGGGCCTGAGGGTGCGGATCCGCGAGTCGTTGGCCCGGCGTGACCTGACCAGCGCCCGCTGGTACGACCGCACCGGGCGGCGGGTCTCGGCTGTGGTGCTGTACCGGCGGCTGCTTGAGGAGTATCCCGACACAGACGCCGGGGGGCAGGCCGCCGGGCGTTTGACCCAGCTGGGCGAGACGGTGGTGACAGAACGCCCAGTTGCGGAGGAGCAGTAGATGGCCGGTCTGATCGGCGATGCCGCGCGTTGGGCCCAGCGGGCCGTGGTGCTGGTGACGGTGCTGTGTGGGTTGTCGGCCTGTGGTTACCGCCACGCGGAGCTTTATCCTGCGGGCTACACCACGGTGGCGGTGCCGGTGTTTGGCAACCAAACCTTTGAGCGTGGGGTGGCCTACGACCTGACCGAGGCCGTGATCAAAGAGATCGAGCAGCGCACGCCGTACAAGGTGGCCGACGCGGCGCGGGCCGACACCCTGCTGCGGGGCACGGTGACGGCCGTGCGGCGGCGGCAGCTCAGCCGCACGCCGATCGGGGGGCTGCCCCAGGAAGTCGAAATTGAGGTCACCATCGACTTTGACTGGCAGGACCAGCGGCGGGGCGAGACCCTGGTCAGCGAGCGGGGCTTCACCGCGATCGGCCGTTACGTGCCCACGCAGCCGGTGGGCGAGGATTTCACGCGGGGTCAGCAAGCCGCGGCCGACCGCGTGGCTCAGGACGTGGTGGCGTCCTTACGTTCACCCTGGTGAACGGGGGGAGACGCTGCGGCCGCGGGGTGGGCGGGCCCCACCGCGGCTACAATGGATCCACGGCCGTGAGATTGGGACGATTCCTTTTTCACGCGATCCGTTTTCATCGCGACCTGGTGCGGGCCTCCGAGAGGCCCGGCGCCCTCCCCTCCTGCGGGCGCCCGTGCCCGGCCCAGACGATGCCCGACAAGAACCTGTCCGACGAGAACGATGAGACCAAGCCCGACCGCACCAAGGGCGGCGACCGCAAGCCCGAGCCCGGCAAGGGGTCTGGGGGTAAGCCGCCGGCCATGTCGCGCGGCGCCTTCGCGTGGATCATGCTGGTGGTATTGGCCCTGGCCATGCTGCTAATGGTCAATTCGGCCAACACGGGGGCGAAAGAAGTCGCCTGGCAGGAGTTCTACAAGCGGGCCACAGACGGCGAGTTTAAGGCCGACGTGCCGGTGGTGATTAAATCTGACCGGATGATTGGGGAGATCAAAGAAGGCGTGGTGGAGGCCAGCGAGGCGCAGCGCATCTACACGCCGGTAAGCCCGCAGAACCTTACCTACCGCACGTTTTTGCTCGACAAGGTGGGCCAGGACACTAAGGAGCAGCCGGGAACCAGCGTGCTACTGCAGATCTTGATCGCCTGGGGTCCGCTGATTTTGCTGGGTTTTTTGATTTACTTCTTTGTGTTCCGCAGCCTGCGCGGCGGCGGCGGCGGCCCCGGCGGCATGCTGGGCAGCTTCGGCCGCAGCAAGCACAAGATGCTCAACAAAGAGCACAGCACCGTAAAGCTCGACGACGTGGCGGGCATCGCCGAAGCGAAGGACGAAGTCGGCGAGATCATCGAGTTCTTGCAGGACCCTAAGAAATTTCAGCGCCTGGGCGGACGTGTGCCGCGCGGCGTGCTGCTGATTGGTCGGCCGGGTTGCGGCAAAACCCTGCTGGCCAAGGCAGTGGCGGGCGAGGCGGACGTGCCGTTTTTCTCGATCAGCGGCTCGGACTTTGTCGAGATGTTTGTGGGCGTGGGCGCCAGCCGGGTGCGCGACCTGTTCAAGCAGGCCAAAGACAGCAGCCCGTGCATCATCTTTCTCGACGAGATCGATGCGGTGGGTCGTCGCCGCGGCAGCGGTTTTTCCAGCGGAGGTCACGACGAGCGAGAGCAGACGCTCAACGCCATTTTGGTGGAGATGGACGGCTTTGACAGCAACGACCAGGTGATCGTGATCGCCAGCACCAACCGAGCCGACGTGCTGGACCCGGCTCTGACCCGGCCGGGTCGTTTTGATCGCCAGGTCCACGTGAGCCTGCCGGACATCAAGGGCCGGCTGGAGATTCTTAAAGTCCACGCCCGCAAGATCAAGCTGAACCCGCAGGCGGACCTGGAAAAAGTCGCCCGCGGCACGCCGATGTTCAGCGGCGCCGAGTTGGCGGCGATCATCAACGAGGCGGCCATCGCCGCGACCCTGCTGGGTAAAGACTTTGTCGAAACCGCGGACCTGGAAGAGGCCCGCGACAAGGTGCGCTACGGCCGCAGCCGCAAGAGCCACAAGATCGAAGAAGACGAGCGCAAGGTCATCGCCTACCACGAGAGCGGGCACGCGATCTTGATGTACTACGGCCAGCACAACGACCCGCTGCACAAGGTGACGATCATCCCGCGCGGCCAGGCGTTGGGCACGGCCTTCATGCTGCCCGAAAAAGACCGGCACCTGATGAGCCGCAACCAGATGCTGGACCAGCTGCGCGTGACCTACGGCGGGCGCATCGCCGAAGACATGTTCTGCGGCGACATCACCAGCGGAGCGGCGATGGACATCCGCCAGGCCACGGCCCTGGCCCGGGCGATGGTGACCGAGTACGGCATGAGCGAAGAGCTGGGCTTCCAGCTGTTCGGCCCCGACGACAGCAAGCAGCAGTGGGAGCAGCCCGACAAGATGTACAGCGAGGCCACGGCCAAGCTGATCGACACCGAGGTGAAGGCGCTGATCGACCGGACCTACGGCGAAGCACGCTCGCTGCTGGAAGAAAAGCGCGACGAACTGGACCGGCTGGCCCAGGCGCTGTTGAAATACGAAACGCTGACTCGCGAAGAGGTGACCCGCGTGCTGGCGGGCGAGACCCTGGAAAAAGCGACCGTGGCCGACGTGCTGGAAGCCGAGAAGCAGAAGCGGCTGGCCGAGGCGGCGGCCTCGGCGAAGGAAGCGTCGGGCGAAGCGGACGACGCCCCGGGCGAGCCGGACGGCGACGACGCCCCGGCGGGCGGAGCGATCCCCACGCCCGCGTGAGGGGCGCGGGGGGCCCGTGTGCCGGTCGGTGGGCGTGAGTCGCCGTCTAGGGGGTGGGTGGCTCGGCCCGACCGGACGCCGGGCCCGCGGGGCTGCATAGGCTGGGGCATGCGTTACCCCCTTGCCCTTGCGTTGTGGTTGCTGATGGCCGGGCCCGCCCGGGCCCAAGACCAGTGGTTTGTGCTACTCAACGGCGAGGACCGCCTGGGGTACCTGCACACCACCACCCGGCACGAAGGCGAGCGGATCACCTCGGGGCAGACCATGAAGCTGGCCGTGGGGCGGGCCGGGGCCACGGTCGAGATCGCCGTCGAGAGCGCTTTTGTCGAGACGCGCGCGGGGGCGCCGATCGAGGCGACGTCGGTGCTAAGCATGGGCGGCACCCCGCTGACCAGCCGGGCCCAGTTCACCGACGACGGCATTCGGTACACGGTGCGGCAGGGGGCGGGCAAGCCTTCGACCACCACCCGGCCGCTGCCCGAGCCCGGCTGGCTGCCGCCTGCGGCGTTGGAGCGGTACGTCGCCGAGCGCCTGGCCGCGGGGGATCAAGCCATCTCGGTGCGCGCCATGGACATCACCAGCGGCCCGCAGGTGGTGTCCATGAACATGCGCGTGGCGGGCGAAGAAGACATCGAGGTGTACGGCCGCACGGTGCCGGCGGTGGTGTGGGATGCCGAAGTGTCGATGATGCCCGGGGTGGCGCTGCGCGAGTACGTGGGACACGACGGGCGGCGGCTCAAGAGCACCGTGCAGCTGATGCCGGGGCTGAGCCTGACGCTGCTGCTGGCCGACCGCGACCTGGCGCTGTCGCCGCTGACGCCCACCGAGATGATCGCCAACACGCTGGTGAGCCCCGACCGGCCGATCGTCGATCCGCGGGCGCTGCGGCGGGCGCGTTATGTGCTGCGCAGCGTAGACGGCCGTGCGATCTCTCTGCCCGGCGTGGCGTCCCAGCGGGTACAACCCCGCGGCCCGGGGCGGGTGGAGGTCGTGGTGGATTTGGACGCGGACCCGGGCGACCGCGCCGACCCGCCGGGCCCGGAGCTGAACGCCGCCTCCCCGATGCTGGACCATGCGGACCCGGGCGTGAAGCGGCTGGGTGAGCGTTGGGCGTCCGCCGCGGTGGATGCGGACGGCGACGGCGCGGTGGGCGACGCCGAGCGCGCCGCAGCGTTGCGGGCCGGGGTATACCGGTTTATCCAGAAAAAAGACCTGTCGGTGGGCTTTGCCAGCGCCGGCGACGTGGCCCGCACCGCCCAGGGCGACTGCACCGAGCACGCGGTGCTGCTGGCCGCCGTGCTGCGCGGCGCCGGCGTGCCGGCCCGCTGCGTGAGCGGGCTGGTGTACGCCGACCGGTTCGCCGGGCGCGAAGGCGTGTTCGGCTACCACATGTGGACGCAGGCCTGGCTGGACCCCGACGGCGCCGGCCCGCGCCCGGCCCAGTGGACCGACTTCGACGCCACCCTGCCGGGCGTGGCCTACGACGCCACGCACATCACCCTGGGCGCGAGCGACCTGAACCAAGGCGTGGCGAGCAACGACATGGCCGCGATGCTGCCGCTGCTGGGAAACCTGGAGATCGAGGTGCTGGAAGCGGGGGGCGGCGGGGCCGCCAAAGCGAAGAACGCAAAGTGAAAATCGGAAGAAGCGGCGGGTTGAGGCGTGGCGGGATGCGATCGAAGTGAAAGGTTTGCATCTGTATGCAAATCAAGACGCGGCCTCACCCGATCCCGCCGAACCTGCGCGATCTTGGGTCCGCCATGTTTACGCGAATCATGCCATTGGGCAACATGTAAGGATTCGATGAGCCATGACGCTCGCCTTGACGTCGCTGCGCTGCCCGCCTAATTTATTCCAAGAAATATCAATTTTCATTTGTGCAGTGCCGCCTCGTCAACCGAGCCTCAAAACATGTTCAAAACCCTCACCGTCAAGCCCTCCCGGCGTGTTCGCCGCAAGCTCGCCCGTCAAGCATCATCCCGCCCCGCCCCGCCCCGCCCCGTTTCGATTCCCTCGAACCGCGCACACTGATGTCCGCCGCCGTCCCTGACGGCTTCGGCCTCGTCGAAACCTTCGGGGTCGACTTCAACCGCACCACGCCGACCTTGTCCGACGCGGTGCTGGAGCAAGACCGGGCCTACTTCGCCCAAGTCAGCGGCACCGGCACCATCAACCCCCAACCCGGCGGGTGTTCGACGCCGAATACGCGGCCCTCCCCGACGGCACCAAGCTCCAAGACTCCAGCCCCTCACGCGGGTTCGACTACGGGCTCCAGCTCGGCCTCGACACCCCCGCGCCGGTCAACTTCGGCGGCTATCAGAGCGACCACGTCTACGGCACCACGTTCACCGGCAACAACACCCGCCTGGCCGGCCAGATCAACGATTTTCAAACCAAAAGCTACGCCAACAACTCCGGCTCCCTCAGCGTCCGGGTGTACGAGCAGGTCCAGCTCCAGTCGCTGACCGTCACGGACAACCGCCACGAGGACCGTTCCGCCTCCGCCACCCGCCCGGCCGGCGGCGGCACCCCGACCCCCGGGATCGTGACCCTCCCGCTGGACAAGAACGGCAACGCCCCGCTGGCCCTCTCCGCAGACTTCGGCGCCGACCGCTACATCTCCCAAGCCGGACTCAACCTCAGCAACATCCGCTGGGAACTGCGGCGGGGCGGAAGCGTCGTCGACGCCGGCGACTACAGCAGCGGCACCGTCGTCGATCTCGCAGGGGCCAGCACCACCCCCTACGAACTCGCCGCCTGGTACGACGCCGACGGCAGCGGCACCGTCAACAACGGCGAAGAAGAGCTCGCCGTCCAGGTCGAAACGGTCCAACTCGACACCCTCACCCTGAGCAGCACCGAGCACAGCACGAATGCGGTGGAAAAACCGATCATCGGTCCGGGGGAGATTCTCTACGTCGAGCTAGAAGACGGCGCACCCTCGGTGCCCATCGACCTCGGCGTCACCCGCCTGACATCCGGTCCGCTGCCGCAAAACGTCGAGATCCTTTGGTCGGTCACCGGGCCGGGGGGCAACCTCGACAGCCAGGCCTTCACCAGCGGCCCCGCCACAGCCAACCTCACTTCTGCGGGCGGCACCTACACCGCCCAGGTCGGCTTCGACCTCAACGGCGACGGCTCGTTAACCGCCGATGAGGTAGCGATCGAGAGCGAAGTGGTGGTGGTACAAATCGACCGTCTTTACATTGCAGATAATGCCAACACATCGTTCTCAAAAGAAACGGCGGCGCTCTCCAACCAGCCCGAATTATGGATCTATGAAGACCCAACAACGAACACAGCCCGACTTGACCTCGATGTTTTCGGATCGCCACAGACATCAGAGGCCGGGAGTCGTGTTTTATGGCAGGTGACCGGCGGTTCTGTGGTAGGGAATGACCAAGGTGATTTCGGTGGAGCGGACCCGACCATCACCCTGGATCCGCCAAAGTCAAATACAGGCCGGTCGTATACCGTCGAAATCGGTTTTGACGACGATGGCGACGGAACGCTCGATGCGGGTGAGGTTTCCAGGAAAGCAACAATTAATCCGGTTTTGGTCGAATTGGACATTCAGCACGCAACAAGAACCCTCGGCGAGCAGAACCAGTACACGGTTGATTTTTACGTAGGCGGGAATGTAGATGCCTCGCAAGCTTTCACGAGAACGTTCGGCAGGCGTGTAGACGAAAGCACATTCACGCAAGCTCCGCATCAACCGGCTGGGGTTAACGTCTACGACAGGACGGAGAGAGTCGCAGG
>CALLPP010000049.1 GCA_938015655.1 uncultured Algisphaera sp. | reverse complement strand
CGTTGATCGCCGGGCTCTGCTTGAGCGCCTCGACCGCGGCCTTCACGAAGAAGCTCATAAAGCCAAGCTTCACGCCGTGGGTCTTCTCGAAGCTTTCTTTGTACTTCGATCGCGTGGCCATCACCGCGGTCATGTCCAGCTCGTTGAAAGTAGTCAGCAGCGCGGCGGTCTGCTGGGCCTCAACCAAGTTGGCCGCGATGCGTTTGCGCAGCGCCGTCATGGGCACCGCTTCCTCGTCGCGGGCGTCGGTGGCCGACGACAGCGCCGCCGGGGTCGCCGGGGCAGGGGGCACGGCGCCGGCCGGGGCCACCGACTGGGGCTTGCCGCCGGCCGCCACAAAGGCCTGTACGTCTTCTTTCAGCAGCCGCCCGCCGGGCCCGGTGGCGGGTACGTCGCCGGCGCGAAGGCCGTGTTCGTCCAGCAGCCGCTGGGCCGCGGGCATCACCGCCCCGCCGCTGCCGCCATCCAGCGCCTCGGCGGCGTGTTCCACGCCGCTCTTGGTCGGAGCCACGTCGGCGGCCACCGCCGCCGCGCCGGCCGCACCAGCCTCGAAGCTGCCGATCACCGCGCCCACCGCGGCGGTCTCACCCTCGGGCGTGCTGATCTGGACGATCACCCCGTCGGCCGGGGCGTAGAGCTCTTGCGTGACCTTGTCGGTCTCGATCTCGACCAAGACCTCGTCCTTCTTGACCGCCTCGCCGGGCTGCTTGTGCCACGGGCCGATCTGGACTTCGGTGATGGATTCGCCGACTTGGGGCACGATGAGGTCGGTGGGCATGGCGAGGCTCGGGGGGAAGCCGCTGTCGGCGGCGCAGTACGTACGGGAAGTCTTCTTAAACGCTTGGTGGCGAAGCAACTCCGAGTGCCGCGCCCATTTTCGGGCCGCGGCCCTAGTGCTTGTCGTCGCCAAAGGCCTGGGCCATCAGCTTCTCTTGCTCGATGCCGTGGGCGGCTTTGCTGCCGGTGGCCGGGCTAGCGCTGGTGGGCCGGGCCACGCGGTTCATCGCCCAGCGGTGCAGCAGCTTGTAGTTGTAGCCGCCCTTAAGAAACTGCCAGGCACCCATGTTCCGCGGCTCTTCCTGCACCCAGGTGACCGTGGCGTCCTCGCCGTAAGGCTCCAGCGCGGCGGTGAGTTCATCCACCGGGAAAGGGTAGAGCTGCTCTAGCCGCAAAATCGCCACGTCGTCGCGGCCCAGCTTCTCGCGGCGGTCCAGCAGGTCGTAGTACACCTTGCCGCTGCACAGCAAAATGCGCCGGGCCTGGCCCGGCCCCACCACCGGGTCGGTCAGCACCCGGCGAAAACGCTGGGTCACTCCTTCTGCACCCGGTGCCAGGTCGTCGAGGGTCGAGACACACTTGGGGTGACGCAGCAGGCTCTTGGGCGTCATGACAATCAGCGGCTTGCGCCACTTGCGAACGATCTGCCGGCGCAGCAGGTGAAACACCTGCGCCGGCGTGGTGGGGTTGCACAGCTGCATGTTGTCTTCAGCGCACTGGTTCAGCAGGCGTTCAGGCCGGGCCGAGCTGTGCTCGGGCCCCTGGCCTTCGAAGCCGTGGGGCAGCAGCATCACGATGCCGCTAAGTCGCCGCCACTTGTCTTCGGCGCTGCTGATGAACTGATCGATGATGACCTGGGCGCAGTTCACAAAGTCACCGAACTGTGCCTCCCACACGGTCAGCCCGCAGGGGTAGTCCAGCGAGTAGCCGTAGTCAAAACCCAACACCCCCGCCTCGCTCAGCGGCGAGTTGTAGATGTCCACCGGCGCCTGGTCCGCGGCGAGGTGCTGCAGCGGGCAGTACGTCTCGCCGGTCTGGTGGTCGTGCATGACCGCGTGGCGATGACTGAAAGTGCCACGCTGCGCGTCCTGGCCGCTGATCCGCACCCGGTGCCCGTCGGTGGCCAGGGTGGCGAAAGCCAGGCTCTCGGCCGCCGCCCAATCCAGCGGGCGTTTGCCGTCGGCCATATCTTCTTTCAAACGCAGCAGCCGCTTGAGCTTGGGGTGCAGGGCAAAGCCCTCGGGGGTCTGCACCTGGCGGCGCAGCAGCCCGGCGAGCCGGTCTGCCGCCACGCCCGTGTCGGGATCCGCGGCGAGCTTCTCGCGGCCGCCGATGTAGCCCTCCCACAGGCCCGAGATCTTCTCGCTGCGCGGGGTATTCTGCTCGTCCTTGGCCGCGGTCAGTTCTTTTTCTAGTAGGCGGGTGCGCCGCTCGACGATACGCTCCGCGTCGCGGTCGCTCACCCCCCCCAGCCGCTTAAGGTGCTCCAGATACACCTCGCGCACCGTCGTGCGTTCCTTAATGCGCGAGTACATTTCCGGCTGGGTGTAGGTCGGCTCGTCGCCCTCGTTGTGCCCACGGCGGCGGTAGCAGTACATGTCGATGACCACGTCCTGCTTGAACTGCTTGCGGAAGTCC
The DNA here is from genome assembly GCA_938015655.1 of uncultured Algisphaera sp. Taxonomy (GTDB): domain Bacteria; phylum Planctomycetota; class Phycisphaerae; order Phycisphaerales; family Phycisphaeraceae; genus Algisphaera. Next base: position 7,072 of record CALLPP010000049.1, on the reverse strand, counting down.
ATCGCCACCCGCACCACCTGCGTGACGGCTTCGGGATCTTCGCCGTTGACGTGGAAAATCGGCACCTGCAGCATCTTGGCGATGTCGGTGGCGTAGCGTGTGCTGCGCGCGTCATGCGGGCGGGTGGTAAAGCCGATCTGGTTGTTCACCACGATGTGTACGGTGCCCCCGGTGCCATAGCCCTCCAGCTGCGAGAGGTTGAGCGTTTCCTGCACCACGCCTTCACCGGCGAAGGCCGCGTCGCCGTGGATCAAGAAGCAGGTGCCGATGTCCCCGCGGCTGTCGTGGCCCGAGCGGTCCTGCTTGGCCCGTAGACGCCCGAGGGCCACGGGGTTGACGTACTCCAGGTGCGAGGGGTTGAAGCACAACGACAGGTGGATGTCCTGGCCCGAGCGGGTGTGCCACTGGTTGGAAAAACCCAGGTGGTACTTCACATCGCCGCCGCCGAGGTAGAGTTCCGGGTCGGTGTCCTCGAACTCGCGGAAGATCCGCTGGGGGCTCTTCTGCAAGATATTGGCCAAAACGTTAAGCCGCCCGCGGTGGGCCATGGCGATGACCACTTCCTGCACGCCCTGCTCGCCCGCACGCTCCAGCGCCAAATCCAGTAGCGGGATGAGCGTCTCACCGCCTTCGAGCGAGAACGATTTGGCCCCGATGAACTTGCGCTGGATGAACTCCTCGAAGATCACCGCGTCAGTCAGCCGCGTAAGGATGCGGATCTGCTCTTTGCGGGTCAGCTCCACGTGGTTCTCGGTGGACTCCATCCGCAGCTGGAGCCAGCGGCGGACCTCCAGGTCGTCGATGTGCATGAACTGCACCCCGATCGACCCGCAGTAGGTGTGCTGCAGTTGATCAACGATCTGGCGCAGGGTGCGCACCCGGTCGCCGGGCACGGTGGACGTAAAAACAAACGGCCGGTCCCAGTCGGCCTCGGTCAGGCCGTGGTGGCTGGGGTGCATCTCCGGAGGGAGCTCTCCGGGCTCGGCCAGGGGGTTGAGATGGGCGGCGATGTGTCCGCGCACGCGGTAGTTGCGCACCAGCATGTCCACGCGGTGCTGAAGCACCAGCGCCTCGGCCGCGCCCGGCCCGGCCGGGGCCGAGGGGTGGAGCGCCGCGCCGTTCACCCCCGTGGGGTTGAACAGGCTGCGCGGGCGCAGCGTGGTCTGGGTCGGCTGCCCCCCCTCCATGCCCCACGCGCGAAACACCGCGTGCCACGACGGCGCGACCGACGCGGGGTCGGCCAAAAACGCGTCGTACATCTGCTCTACATAAGCGAGGTTGGCGCTACTGGGCCAGGCGGGATCAGGCTCGACCATGCGGTACCTTATGCAGAGCAGGAAGCGGTGCAGACGCGGCGACTTTCTTGCGGCCAAAACGTTGGACGATGATCTTCGTCGGTTGGAAGGATATCAGCGCACAAACCCAACCCCGACTCGTGATTATCGGCGTTCTTCTGCGCCCCAAAACACCCGCGCCCCGACACCAGACCCAAGCCCCATGAACGGGATCCCGCTGCCCCTGGTTGTGTGCCTGGTCTCGCTTCTGGGCCTCGCGGCCGGCACCCTGGGCGGCCTGCTGGGTGTAGGGGGCAGCATCATCATGATCCCGGGCCTGGTGTGGTTGCTGGCGGCCGGGGCCCCGGGCGAGCAGCACGCGTTTCAGGCCGCGGCCATGGTGGCCAACGTTGCGGTGGCGGTGCCCGCGATGCTGCGACACCGCCGCGCCGGCACCATCGACCCCGCCGCGGTGCGCGGCATGGTTCCCGCCGCGGCTGCGGGCATCCTGCTGGGCGTGGCCCTGAGCAACCTGGCGGTATTTCACGGCGCCCGCGGCGAGCGGTTGCTGGCCCGGGCCCTGGCCGCCCTCCTGGCGTGGGTGATTCTGGTCAATCTTCACAAGCTCTGGCGGGCATGGCGGCCGTCCCCGCCCGCGGCCGAAGACAACGGCACCCCGGCCCGCGGGCCCGGGGCCGCGGGCGGCTTTGCCGGAGCGGGAGGCGTGATGGGCGTCGTCGCCGGGCTACTGGGGATCGGAGGCGGCGCCCTGGCGGTGCCGATGCAGCAGCAACTGCTGCGCCGCCCGCTGCGTCGGGCGATCAGCAACTCGGCCACCGCCATGTGCGTGAGCGCCCCGTTGGGCGCGGCGTACAAGAACCTCACCCTGGGCCAGCACCTGCCCGCCGACACCGCCCTGGCGGGCGGCGCCGGCGCGGGGCTGCTGCTGGGTCTGATGCTGGCGCCCACCGCCTGGGCCGGCGGGCGTCTCGGGGCTCGCCTGACTCACCGCCTTCCGATCAACCTGATCCGCCTGGGGTTTGTCCTGCTAATGGCCGCCGCCGCCTGGAAACTCGCGGTGCGCTGAACCCCGGACGCCTCGCGAACCTGTGTCAAAACCTCGCGAGATTGACACCCGAACGTCGCAAAATCCCACCTCCGCCGCGCCCCGCCGCAAGCCGGGCTGACACATCAGGTCTACGCCCGCGCGGCCGCCCCGCCGAAACGACAGACCCCGCCTCGGGGAAGCCCCGGGCACGGCCCGCGGGTCGGCACGGTGTTTGCTGACCTACCCTTCAGCCGCTGCCCCCCGCTGGAGACCGCCATGACCCGCCTTGTAAACAACACCAAAACCGCCGTGCTGCTGGGCGGGCTTTTCGGACTCATCCTGCTCGCCGGCCAGCTCCTGGGCGGCCCGCGTGGGCTGATTTTCGCGTTCCTGATCGGCGGGGCCGGCAACCTGTTCGCTTTTTTCTTCAGCGACAAAATCGCTCTGGCCTCAATGCGCGGCCAGGAAATTACCGACCCGTCACACCCCCTGGTCGCCATGGTGACCCGGCTAGCCCAACGGGCCCAGCTTCCCACACCGCGGGTCTACATCTGCCCGCAGCAAGCCCCCAACGCCTTTGCCACCGGCCGCTCGCCCAAGCACGCGGCCGTAGCGGTCACCCAGGGGGCCCTGCAACTGCTCACCGAAGACGAGCTGGCGGGGGTAATGGCCCACGAGCTGGCCCACGTACAAAACCGCGACACCCTCACCAGCACCATCGCCGCCACCATCGCCGGGGCCATCTCGTCGGTGGGCTGGCTGTTCATGTTCGGCGGCCGCGACCGCGACACCCACCCGGCGGTGGGGATGATCTTCATGATCGCCGCCCCCCTCGCCGCAGGGCTGATCCAGATGGCCATCAGCCGCAGCCGCGAGTTCGTGGCTGACGAAGACGGCGCGGCAATCGCCGGCTCGCCCGACGGACTCATCGGAGCGCTGCTAAAACTGGAAGCGACCGCCGGACGCGTTCCGCTACAACACGAAAACCCGGCCCAGAGCCACATGTTTATCGTGCAACCGCTCTCGGCCCTGGGCGGCGGCAGTGGAATAAGCGGCCTGTTTCGCACCCACCCCACGACCGAAGCCCGCGTCGCGGCCCTCCGCCGGCTGCGCTAAGCCGCCGGGGCGTCTCACCGGCTTCTGTGATCACGGGCCGATCACTCGCCCGCCTCCGCGGGTCGGACGGGCAGCCGGTACCGCCGCATCAACTGCCCGGGCTTCATCAGCTCGCCGCCGGTCAGCCGCGTCCAGGTGTCCGGGTCGCCGGCCCGGATGCCGTCGCGGGCCCGTTCCCCGGCCAAGTCCCGCGCGGGTCGGCGACGCCCCAGGTCTTCCAGCCCGAAGTCCCGGTGGGCGGCGCGGTGACGGTCCTCCACCGCGCGCAGCGACGCCAGCACCCGAGCAAACGCGGGGGCCGAGGCCAAATTCACCAGCTCGTACGGATCCACCACCAGGTCGTACAACTCTTCGTCGGGCTTGTGCTCGCTCACAAAAACCCCCTGGGCCTGCGACAACAGTCCCATCCGCTTCAGCCGCCGCATGACGTGCAAGGCCGGCCGGTTGAGTTCTTGGTAGGCGTGGCGCTGATCCCAAGGCCGCTCGGGGTGTTCGTTGCGGATGTACTTGAACCGCCGGGTGGTGATGCTGCGCGAGCAGTCGTCGATCTCGTCCCAGACGTCCCGGGCCGACCGCACGTACGTCCGCAAGGCCGCAAAATTAATCCCCGGGGTTCCGTCGCCGTGCAGCAGCGGACGCGCCCGCATGTAAGCCGGACGCTCCACCCCGGCCAGCGCCAACACCGTCGCCGAAACATTCGACGTATTCACCAACCCGTCGACCACTGTGCCCGGCTCCACCCGGCCCGGGGCCCACACGATCATGGGCACGTGAATGCCCGACGCGTGCAGGTAGCCCTTGCCGCGCACGTTGCAGCGCCCGTTGTCGCCGATAAACACCACCACCGTGTTCTCCGCCAGCCCCTGCTCACGCAGCGCCGACATCACCGCCCCCACCTCGCGGTCCATGAACTCCACCGTGTCCAAGTAGACCGCCCAGTCGTAACGCGTCTCGGGCGTGTCGGGGATGAACGGCGGCAGCACCACCGCGTCCAGGGCCACCGGATCGGCCGACTGCGTCCGGACATCAGCCCACCAGTCCCCGCGATGGGTGACCGCCAGCTGAATCTGGCTGAAGAACGGCTGATCCGCCGCGCTAAAGTCCGCTTTTTGATCAAACAGCCCGAAACGCTCTACCCCGTCGTAGGGGCCCGTCGGCGTGAAGCGGAAGTTGCAGTCGATCTTCCGCCCCTGGTTCTTCACCAGGCTGTGGCCCAGCAAACACGTGTAGCCCGCGTCGCGCAAATACGCGGTGATCGGCCGGTAGGGGTCCATCAACGGCACGTCGCGGTTGCTGCGGTGGTGCTGAGCGCCAAACTCGGTCGGGTCCACGCCCACCATCATCGACGAGCGGTTGGGCGAACAAATCGGGTTCGGGCAGATCGCCCGGGTGAACAGCGCCCCCTCGCGCGACAGTGCATCCAGGTGGGGCGTGCGCACCGCCGGCATGCCGTAGCACGCCAGGTCCAGGCCCAGGTCTTCGGCCATAAGCCAGATGATGTTGGGCCGCGCCGCCGGCTCGGCCGCCGCCAAAGGGAGGGCGAGCAAAAACGCCGCCAGCAGCGCGATCGAAAGTGTCTTCAGGTTGCTCATGGATGCTTTCATGTGCGGGGTTAACGGCCGGCGATCGAACTCACACTCACGTCGTCCACCACCGCCTCGTGCGGGATCGACAACCGCAGCAACCGCTTAGTGGGGTGAGCGATGCCGGGCGAGGCGAACACCCCCACCGGCTCGCCGTCGATCGCCACGCCCATCGACGCCCCGCGGACAATCATCTCCAGCGTGTACCAGCGGCCCGCCGTCAGCTCCAGGGGAAACCGGCGGGTGCGCGTCTTCAGCAGCTTCTTATCCGTCTCGGTCGCCGCACCGGCCTTACGGCGCTTATACACCCCGCGTTCCATTTTCCCGGCCTTCAGATCGTCGATCTGAACCCCCGTGAGGCTGACCCGGGCCATACACAGGTGCCCCGCGTGCACCCCCTTGAACTCCAGGTCTGCGAGGTTCACCCCCAGGCTGTCCCGATCGCCGGGGAGCATGAAACGCATTCGTACCACGCCGTCCGCGAAAGTGATGTCGTGCCGTACCGACACCGCGTGGTTCGCTTCGGGGTGGCACACGACGCGCATCACCCCGTCGTCCAGGTCAACCTGTTTGTGCCCCTTGGCACGCGACGCGCTGTTGGTCGACCACCCGTTGCCCACCTGCTCCACCGCGTCGTCGTCCTCTGTCCGATCGAATCGGTCAGTGAACAGCAGCACCTCGTCTGGGGAGAGCTGGGCTTCCGCACCGGGCCGCGGCAAGACAGCCAAAATCGTGAACACAGGCGCTAGCAGCGTGATTGGTCGAGCCAAAAGAGGTACCTCCCGGTGGGTAGATTAGGCGAGCGTGTGACGGCGGGTGTTTACTGGATGCCCGAATACTGCTCCACGCCCATCTTGACCTCCCAGGCGGCGAGCGTGGCCCGCATGGCCGCCACGCGGTCGGGATGACGTGCCGACACGTCCCGGGCTTCAGAAGGGTCTTGGTCCAGATTAAACAGCTTCAGCGTCCCGCCGCGGTGGACCATCAGCTTCCACGCCCCGTCACGCACCGAAGCGTACAGATCTTCGTAGGCGCGGTAGCCGATCAGCGGGGTATCACGCCGCAGCGCGTCGCCCCCGCGGATCAGCAGCAGCAAAGAAACGCCGTCGAGCGTGCCGTGATCCGCCACGTCGCCGCCGGCGATCTCCACCAACGTGGGGAACAAGTCAGTGGACTGCACCGGCACCTCGGTGGACGCCCCGGCCTCCGTCACGCCCGGCCAGCGGACCAGCATCGGCACCCGGGCCCCGGTTCATGGCGTGGTAGATCTGATCCTTGACATCGAGCCCGGGGAGGTTGGCCCATCATCTCAGCTTATCCGGACTGATTATGTACCTGACACCTTCGGATCCCTCGGATCCCCCTACAATTTTAAACAACTTGCCGTGCGAGTAGATGCATCCACAAGAACAGTCGAAGGAGCAATGTCGATAACCCTGGTCTCGTCTACCGGAAACCAAAGCACACGCACGCTCCAAAGCGCTGGATTCGAAGACATAGGTGCAGGATCAGCTAGTCGGAACTGGAAATCCGATGGTACGCCATCACTCACCAGGAAATCACGGGCAACTTCAAGAATCTCTTCGGTAGTCATCGCAAGACTCCATGCTCAGAAAGTGTTTGAAAACCGGCGTCATCTCGGCCGCAGCCGGTTCAGCATCAGATTGATCATGCTGATCTGAATCATCGCCCGGCTATTCTCGACAAGCGTTTCGTGATCTTTGGCGTCGCTCTTGGCCCCTCCTGAAGTTGGCTCTCTTCACAACCTCTTCTTGCTGGGGCTCCTCCTCATCGGATGCCTCATCGACATCTGGCATGTAACTTTTTGCAACGCTCACCTTGGATCCTCGTCCTTTGACCCAGTCCTTCTTGATGGCCTCGCTGGTCGCAGCACACTCATATAGCTCATCCACGGATGCCAATCCTCCTGACTGATGACACCTTGCCATCAGCTTTTCTAACTTTCCTTTGGTCTTCTCAGGGCGTCGCTCTTGGCCCCTCCTGAAGTTGGCTCTCTTCACAACCTCTTCTTGCTGGGGCTCCTCCTCATC
>CALLPP010000048.1 GCA_938015655.1 uncultured Algisphaera sp. | reverse complement strand
GTCGCATGGCACGCGCGGCTCACCCGAAGGTTCGCCCTCCCTTTTTTTGCGCTGGCCCCGCTTGCGCTCTTGCTAACGGCTAACGGTTAACCGCTAACCGCCCAGTCACACATCCACCTCGTCGGCGTCCTCGGCCCGCTCCATGATGAAGCGGAAGCGGGCGGAAGGGTCTTTGCCCATCAAGTCGCTCATCACGCGGTCGGTTTCGAGCTGGTCGTTGATCTCCACCCGTAGCATGCGCCGCGTCGCGGGGTCGAGGGTGGTTTCCCACAGGGTTTTGGGCATCATCTCGCCCAGGCCTTTGAAGCGGGTGACCTCCACCTTTTTATTTTCGGGAAGGCCTTGCAAGATGCGGACCCGGTCTTCGTCGGTGGCGGCCCAGTGGGTCTCCTTGCCCACGTCGACCCGGAACAAGGGCGGCACGGCGATGAACAGCCGCTGTTCGGAGATAAGTTTGGGCAGGTGCCGGTAGAAGAAAGTCAGCAGCAAGGTGGTGATGTGGTGCCCGTCGCTGTCGGCATCGGCCAACAGCACGACCCGCTGGTAGCGCAGCTTCTCCAGGTCGAAGGCCGGGCCGATGCCGCAGCCCAGCGCGGTGACCAGGTCCGACAGCTCTTTGTTGTCCATGACTTTTTTGAGGCCCGCGGTTTCGGTGTTCAGCACCTTGCCGCGCAGCGGCAGGATGGCCTGGGTCACCCGGTCGCGGCCCTGCTTGGCGCTGCCCCCGGCGCTGTCGCCCTCGACGATGAACAGCTCGCTGTCAGCGCGGTTTTTGGTGGAGCAGTCGCTGAGCTTGCCCGGTAGGGTCAGGCGGCTGGTGGCGCTCTTGCGGCTGACGCTGGCGCTGGCCGCACGGCTGGCGGCGCGGGCCCGGCTGGCGGCCACGATGCGGGCGACGATGCCCTCGGCCACGCTGGCGTTGGAGTTGAGCCACTGCTCCAAAGGCGCCCGCAGCGTGTTGTCCACGATGCCCTGTACCTCGCTGTTGTTCAGCCGCTCTTTGGTCTGCCCTTGGAACTGGGGATCGGGGATGAACACGCTGAGGATGGCCACCAGCCCCTCGCGGATGTCTTCGTGGGTGATCTTGACCCCGCGCGGGGTGAGCTTGTGGGTGTCGATGTAGTTGCGCACGGCCTTGGTGAGCCCGGCACGGAAGCCGTTTTCGTGGGCGCCGCCCATCGAGGTGGTGATGCCGTTGACGTAGCTGCGCACGTGCTCGTCGGTGCTTTCGGTCCAGCGGAACACCAGCTCGACGCGTTCTTTTTGCGGCCCGGCGTCGGGCTTGTCCAGGTAGAAGGCGGTCGCGTGGATCGGCGCGGCCTTGCGTTCTTTTTGCACCTGCTCCAGATAGTCGGCGATGCCGTTGTCGTGCTGGAAGACGGTTTTGGTTTTCCCCACCTGGTCGTCGAAGGTCACCCGCACGCCCTTGTGCAGGAAGCTGACGGTCTCCAGCCGGGCCCGTAGGGTGTCGGGGTTGAAGTGGGTTTTGGGGAAAATCGTGGCGTCGGGCACGAAGGTGATGGCGGTGCCGGTGGCCCGGGTGGCGCCTTTTTTCTTAAGTAGCTTGCTGGTGGGCTTGCCTTTGGCAAAGCCCATCTTGTATTCGCTGCCTTCGCGTCGGACCACGGCGGTCAGCGTCTTGCTCAGCGCGTTGACCACCGACGCGCCCACGCCGTGCAGGCCCCCGGAGGTCGAGTAGTTGCCGCTGCCGTCGTTCTCGAACTTGCCGCCGGCGTGCAGCTCGGTCAGCACCAGCTCCAGGCCGGTTTTGCCCGACTTCTTATTTTTGTCCACGGGGATGCCGCGGCCGTCGTCTTCGACGGTGATGGTTTGGCCGTCGGCGTGGAGGGTCAGGGTGATGGACTTGGCGAAGCCGTTCATGGCTTCGTCGACGCTGTTGTCCAGGATTTCCCAGGCCATGTGGTGCAGCCCGGCGGCGTTCACTCCGCCGATGTACATGCCCGGGCGCTTGCGGACGGCTTCGAGGCCTTGGAGGACGGTGAGGTTGTCGGCGGTGTAGGTGGGCATGCAGTGGTCTCGAAGCGCGGCGGTGGAGACCGCCGGGGCGGGGGTTAGCCCACGGAAATCCGCGGGTCCAGCCAGGTGTAGGCCACGTCCACGATCAGGTTAAAAACGATGAGCAGCGTGGCGTAGACCAAGACGATACCGAGGATGAGGAACTGGTCTTTGTTCAGCACGCTCTGCACGAAGTATTCGCCCACCCCCGGAAGGTTGAAGACTTTTTCGACCACGAAGCTGCCAGTCATGACGCTGGCTGCCGCGGGGCCGAGGAAGCTGAGCACCGGCAGGTAGGCGACCTTGAGCGCGTGGCGGAAGACCGCCCGGTGGTGGCTGGCTCCCTTGGCCCGGGCGGTGCGCAGGTAGTCGCTGGTCATGATGTCGGCCAGGCCCAGGCGGATGAGCCGGGCGATGTAGGCCGCCGGGGCCAGGCCCAGGGTGAGGGCGGGCAGGACGACGCTTTGCGGCCCGCCCCAGCCGCCGGTGGGCAGCCAGCGCAGCAGGCCCGCGAAGACCACCAGCAGCACGGTGCCGGTGACGAAGCTGGGCAGGCTAATGCCGATGAGTGTGAGGCCCAGGCTCCCGCCGTCGAGCAGGCTGCCCGGGCGCAGCGCGCCCGCCACGCCCGCGAGGGTGCCCAGCAAAAGGGCTACGGCCAGCGCGGCGACGCCCAGGGACATGCTGACCGGCAGCCCCCGGCCCAGGATCTGAGCCACGGTACGCCCGCGGTACTGCAGGCTGGGACCGAAGTCGCCGCGGGCTAGGCCGCCGAGGTAGCCGGTGACAAAAGCCGTACGCGAGTTCAGGTTGTAGCGCGACTCCATGGCCCGACGGACTTCGGGCGCGAGCTGGCGTTCGCCTTTGCGGTCCAGCGGGCTGCCGGGCATCACCCACACCAGGCTGAAGGTCACGAGGAACACCACCGCGAGGATGAGCGGCAGCTGCAGCAGGCGGGAGGTGATGAGGTGGAGCATGGGGTCGCTTTGCGACGGGGCCTTAGTCAATCACGATCGTGGTCGGATCGAACGTTGGCGCGGGCATCTGCGGGTCCATCTGCTTCAAGCGGTCGACCAGGACTTTGGTGATGGCCAGGTTGCGGTACCAGCGGCGCTCGCTGGGGATGACGTACCACGGGGCATGGTCGGGGCTGCACTTGCTGACTACGTCGCTGAACGCTTGCATGTAGTCATTCCAGCGGGCGCGTTCGGCGAGGTCTTCGGGGTTGAACTTCCAGTGCTTGTCGGGGCGGTCCAGGCGGCGTTGGAGCCGTTCTTTTTGGTAGTCCTTGCTGATGTGGATCATGAACTTGATCACGGCGGTGCCTTCATCGGTCAGCGTCTTTTCGAAGGCGTTGATGTGCTCGTACCGCCGCTTCCACACGTTTTTGGACGCGAAGCCGCGCACGCGGGCGATGAGCAGCTCTTCGTAGTGCGAGCGGTTGAACACCGCGACGTGGCCGCGGGCCGGGGCGTGGTCGTGGACCCGCCAGAGGTAGTCGTGAGCCAGCTCTTCTTTCGAAGGTGCTTTGAACGAGGTAACCCGGCACCCCGCGGGGTTGATGGGGCCAAACACGTGGCGGACGGTGCTGTCTTTGCCCGCGGCGTCCATGGCTTGCAGCACCACCAGCAGGGAGCGTTTGCCTTCGGCGTAGAGGGTTTCTTGAAGCCCCACCAGCTCGGCGGACAGCCGGGCGAACGCGGCCTGGCCTTGTTCTTTGGTGATCGGCCCGTCGTAGCGGGTGGGCAGGTTGGTGACATCGACCCGGCGGCCGGCGCGCACGCGGTGGGTCTCGGGCTTCAGGTTTTTCACGGGGTCTCCGGGCGGACGGCGCCGGCAGGGGCCGGCGGGTGGGTGGGTGTGGCGGGGCCCCGGGGATGGGTCGCCAGGTGGATCGCACCAGCGAGCAGCAGGAGCACGAACGCCACGCGGAGTGGGGTCCAGAAGCGGTCGTCGGGCTCTTGAATCTGCGGCACGCCGGGATTGTACGGGCTGGCGGATATGCTCCGGGCTAAGCCAAGGTGGCGGCGGCGAACCCGCGGGCAAGGGCGTCTGGACGAACTGAGCATGAACGATGAACGCTTCATCCTGGGCTGCATGACCGGCACCAGCCTCGACGGGCTGGATGTGGCGCTCACGCAGATTCGGGGGCGTGGTTTGGGACTGACGGCGCGCTGCGTGGCACACCGCGCGGCGGCGCTGCCCGCGTCGCTGCGCGGCACGCTAGGGCGGCTGGCCGCAGGTGAGGCCCTGGCCCCGCGACAGATTTTGCGGGCCGCCCGGCACTTGGGGGTGGTACACGCCGAGGTGGGGGCGGGGCTGATGCGCGACCACCTGGACGTGCGCCTGGACGCGGTGGTGGCCCACGGCCAGACGATCTGCCACGCCCCGGACGACGGGTTGTCGTGGCAGCTGTTTGATCCGTGGCCGCTGGTGCGCGCGCTGAAGGTGGCCGTGGCCTACGACCTGCGGCAGGCGGACCTGGTGGCGGGGGGGCAGGGTGCACCGATCACGCCGCTTGCGGACTGGGTGCTGTTTCGCGCCGCGGGGGACGCGGTGGTGAACCTGGGGGGCATCGTAAACGTGACCCGGCTGGCGACCACGCCCCAGGCGGTGCGCGGGGCGGACGTGGGTCCGGCCAACCTGCTGCTGGACGGGTTGTGCGCGGCGTTGTGCGGCGAGCCGTTTGATTACGGCGGGGCGCGGGCCCGGGCGGGCCGGCCCGACGCGCTGCTGATGACCAGGGTGTACGCGGCGGTCCACGCGCGGCTGACCGACCGCACACTGGGGCGCGAGCAGTTTGGCTCTGCGTGGGCCGCGCGGCTGGCCCAAGAACTTTCCCGCGACCACCGCCCGCCGGAAGTGCTGGCCGCGGCGGCGCGGGTGGTGGCCCAGGTGGCGACGGGGCACCCCACCTTGTTGAACGCCAAACGCTGGCTGTTGGCGGGGGGCGGGGTTCACAACGCGGCGTTGACGGCGGCTTTTGCCGAGCGGGCGGCCGCCGCCGGGGCGTCGGTGCGGCGGGTGGACGAGGCCGGGGTGCCGGCCCAGGCGCGGGAGGCGGTGGCGTTTGCGGTCTTGGGGGCTTTGTCGCAAGACGGTCAGCCCGCCACCTTGCCGGGGGTGACCGGGGCCCAGGAGCCGGGGGTGGCCGGGGCATGGGCCTTCCCGCCGGTGGCCCGTTGACGCTCGGTGCGGCGGGGTTTTGGGGTAAAAAGGTGGGCCAGCGCCCGCTGCGGGCCCGCGCTCTTCTCTTTCCCCGTGTCGCCCTGGTGTCACATGATCAACCGCTCCCAACTGGACACCGAGAAGCGGCTGGCCTCGGCCGCCGCGATCGACGCGCTGGACGTGAACCAGACCCTGGCGCTGATGAACACCCAGGACATGGAGGTGCCCCGGGCCGTACGGGCCGCGTTGCCGCAGCTGACCAAGCTGATCGAGCGGGCGGTGGAGGGGCTGCGGCAGGGCGGCCGGCTGATCTATTTGGGTGCGGGCAGCAGCGGGCGGCTGGGGGTGCTGGACGCGAGCGAGTGCCCGCCGACTTTTCACTGCGACGGGGGCCAGGTGGTGGGCATCATTGCCGGGGGCGACGGTGCGCTGCGCACCTCTAGCGAAGGGGCCGAAGACGACGAGCAGGGCGCTCACGCGGCACTGGAGGCACTGAAGCTCACCGAGCACGACTGTTTGGTGGGCATCGCGGCGGGAGGCACCACGCCCTACGTCTGGGGTGGCATCCGTTACGCCCGCGCCCGCGGCGTGCCTACGGGGCTGATCACCTGCGTGCGCCTGGGCGACCTGAACCGCCCGGTGCGCCGGGCGGGCGTGGTGGCGGCGAACCAGCGGGTGGATGCGCCCGTGACCGCCGCGGCCGCGGCCCAGGCCTTTGTGGTGGACTACCTGGTGGAGCTGCGGGTGGGCCCGGAGGTGGTCACCGGTAGCACGCGGCTGAAGGCGGGCAGCGCCACCAAAATGGCGCTGAACATGATCAGCACCGTGGCGATGGTGCAGCTGGGCAAGACTTGGGGCAACCTGATGGTTGATCTGCGGGCGACCAACGTGAAGCTGCGCGACCGGGCCCTGCGGATTTTAGAGCAGCAGCTGGGGGTGGAGCGGGGCGAGGCGGAGGAGTGGCTGGATGCCGCCGAAGGCCGGGTCAAGACAGCGCTGGTGATGTACCACAAGGACCTGGACCCGGACGAAGCCGAGACGTTGATTGACCAGCACGAGGGCCGTTTGCGGCCGATTTTGGGGGCCCCGCGGTGAGCCGAGCGGTGGCCGGTGTCGAGCCCGGTGGGGCCCAACGAAAACCGCCGCGCTAGAGCGCGACGGCCGTCACTCGGCGGTGCTCTTTTCCACAGCAGAATCAGGCCGTGCTTTCGGGGCGGTCAGTACACCACGGCGACGGCGTCTTCGATCGCTTCGATCACCGAACGCACGTGGAAGGGCTTTTTGAGGTAGCCGTCGAAGCCGTTGCTCATCAGGTGGCTGGCCTGGCCGTCGGTCAGCTTGCCGCTCATGGCCACGACTTTGGTGGCTTGCAGGTCGTCGCAGCCGCGGACGAGCTGCAGCACGTCTTCTCCCTTGAGATCGCCCAGGTGCATGTCCAGCAGCATGACGTGGGGGCGGTGTTTTTCGCAGGCCAGGCCCGCGGCGAAGCCCGAGGCGGCGACCTGCACTTCGTAATCCGCCTGCTCGGCGAGCACCTTGGTGAGCACACCGACAATTTCGGTGGCTTCGTCGACGATCAGCACCCGGGTCTTGCCCGACTGCAGCCCGTCAAGGGGGATGTTGTGGGCTTTCATAAACCGCATGAGTGAGCTGAGGGGGATGCGGCGATCTTTCGAGCCGGGGATTCGGTAGCCCTTGAGCTGGCCCGAATCGAACCACTTGCTGACCGTGCGCGGGGCGACGTTGCAAATTTTCGCCACTTCGCCGGTGGTCAGGATGTCTTTTTGTTTGGCCATGGGGTCTAACCGTCTTTCTTTCTCCGGGTCTCCGTGGTCCGGTCCGCGTACGTGTTCGCGGACGGCCTCACCTTTCCGCATCGGACAAAGCCCCATTCGGATTAACCGGCACCGCTGCGCCGACCCGGCGGACCGGCGCGCGCGCCCGTACAAACCGGCGGGTTTAACTTGCCTTGATCGAACTTTTGTGCCGCGCTGTCTTAGCCGGTTCAGCCGCCCGAGACCGGAGGGATCAGGGCCAAAGCGTCTTGGTCCGCTAACAATCGCTCGGGCGCGGCGTATTCGAGGTTGACCGCGAAGGCGACGGGGCCGCCGGCGGTGGCCAGGACCGGGTGTTCGCGGATCAGCGCGGCCCAGGCGTCGGACACCCTGGCGCCTGGTTTCAGGGCCAGAGTCTGTTCTCGGACGCCGGTGTGGTCGGCCAAGGCGGCGAAATACAGCACTTGAATGGTCACAACGCGGCCTACTTAGGAAGGAAAGGGCAAGAACCGCAGCGGTGTGGCGGCGGGGTAGGGCGCGTCGGCCGCGGGGAGGGCCAGCAGGCCGTGGGCCGCGGCGGTGTGCGACAGGTCGCCGCTGCCGCGCCACGGCAGCATTGCGACTTGCTGCTGGTCGGGGCCCGTCAGCGCGGCGGGGCGGAAGGCGTCGCGGCGAGGATTGGGGGTGGCGGTGCCGGCCAGGGGCACGCGGCGCCAGGGCAGGGGGGCCGGGTCGCCTGCGAGCGCGCGCAGCAGAGGCCACGCAAACAGGTGGGCGGTGGCGAGCACGCTGACCGGGTTGCCCGGCAGCCCCAGCACCTGTACCGGCCGTCCTGCGGCCATGCCCGAGGCCGACAGCACGGGTTTGCCCGGTTGCATGGCCACGCCGTGGAGGCGGGTGGTGAAGCCTAGAGCGCGCCAGGCTTGGGGGAAGAGGTCACGCTCGCCCACGCTGACGCCGCCGGCGGTGACGACCAAATCGGCCTGCGCGGCGGCGTGGGCGCAGGCTTGGGCGACCGCGGCGGCTGTGTCGGGCACGTGGTGATGTTCGAGCAGCTGAGCCCCCAGCCGCGGCAGCAGGGCAGCCAGCAGCGGGCCGTTGCTGTTGCGGATTTGCTGGGGCTCCAGGGCCGCGGTGGCGGTATCGGGGGGCATCACTTCGTCGCCCGAACTGAGCGCTACCACCCGGGGGCGTCGGGTGACTTGCGGCCGCGTAATACCGACGGTGGCGGCCAGGGCCAGGTGGTGTGGGCTCAGGCGGATGTAAGCGGGAATCAGCACGTCTCGGGCCGCGGCGTCGGCCCCGCGGCGGTGGACATTGCGCCAGGCGGCCACGTGGTCGAGCGTGAAGCGCACTGATTGCGCGTCGGAGCTGACTTGGGCCAGTTCGATCTGAACCACCGCGTCGAAGGGCGGCGGCACCGCGGCCCCGGTGGCGATCTGTACCACGTCGCGGGCGGGGTCAATGTTGCCGGCCCACGCCGCCCCGGCGGGAACCGCTCCGGCGATTTGCCAGCACTGCTGGGCCCGCCAGTGTGCGGAGGCAACGGCGAAGCCGTCCATCGCGGCCCGTTCGAAGGGGGGTTGTTCGCGGTCGGCGAAGAGTGGTTCGCGCAGCACGCGCCCCGGGGCGTCGGTCAGCGAAACAGGTTCGGTTTCCAGGGCGGCCACACCGGCCAGCACGGCGGTCAGGGCGTCGTCATAAAAAGGAAGGGGCGGCACCGCCAGATGGTAGGTCCAAGCGGGCTGCGGCTCGGGAATGATGCGCGGAGGCGGTGTTGGGTGCGGCCCCGGGGGCCGCCGGGCGGGTATTCTCCGCCACCCGCCACCCGCCACCCGCCACCCGCCACCCGCCACCCGCCACCCGCCACCCGCCTCAGGAGACCGCCGTGCCCGCCACTTCATCCCCGCCCTCGTCCTTGTCTTCATCTCCGGCCCTCGTGTTCGACTTCGACGGGGTGGTGGTAGACTCCGAGCCGCTGCACTACCAGGCCTTTGTGATGGTGGGCAAGAGCATCGGCTTTTCGTTCGATTACGACCAGTACCTGGCGCAGTACATCGGTTTTGACGACCGCGATGCCTTCCGACTGATGCTGGCGGTCTCAGGCGAAGATGCCACCGACGATCGCCTGGCCGAGCTGTGCGCGTCGAAGCAGAAAGCATTTGATGTGCTGGCCCCCATGGCGGCGAAAAGCGGGGCCATCGCCATCCCCGGCGCGCTTGATCTGATCGATGCCGCCCACGCCGCGGGCCGGCCCATGGCCATCGCCAGCGGGGCGACCCAGGCGGACATCCACCTGATGCTGACGCTGCTGGACCGCCGCGACCGCTTCGAGATCATCGTGGCCGCCGACGACGTGGAAAAGAGCAAACCCGACCCGGCCACCTACGCGCTCGCGGCCGAGCGTCTGGGGGTGGATCCAACAACGTGCCTGGCGATCGAAGACACCAAGGCGGGGCTGATGAGCGCCCGGGCCGCGGGCATGATGACCCTCGGGCTCGCGACGACCGGCACCGCCGAGCACATCGCGATCGCCGGGCGCGTGATCGACGACTTGTCGGGCGTCACCCTCGCGCAGCTAGACGCGTGGTATGGCTGAGGCCTGAGCTTCGAACGTCGCACGTCCAACTTCATACTTGCAAACCACACGCCATGCCTGAACCTGCCCCCTCCCCAGCGCCCGCTCCGCTCATGCTCGGCATCTCGGGCCTGCGCGGGCTCGTCGGCCGGTCGCTCAAGCCCGACCTGGTCTGCCGCTACGCCGCGGCTTTTGGGCACTGGCTCAAGACCGCCCGCAACACCGATGCGCCCGCGGTGGTGCTGGGGCGCGACTCGCGGCCCTCGGGCGTGATGTACGAAAACGCGGTGGCGGCGGGGCTGACCTCGGTGGGCTGCCGGGTGATCCGCGTGGGCATCCTTTCCACGCCGGGCGTGGCGATCATGGCCGATCACCGCGGGGCCGACGGCGGGGTGGTCATCACCGCCAGCCACAACCCCAAGCCCTGGAACGGCGTCAAACTGCTGCGCCACGACGGCGTCGCCCCGCCGCCCGACGAGGCGCGGGCGATCATCAAGCTGTTTGAAGACGACGCCGCGCAGCACGCCGACGTCGACGCGCTGCGGCCCGAAGAATCTGACGGAACCGGCGCGCAGGTTCACCTGGATCGCGTTGCCCAGGTGGTGGACGTGGCGGCGATCCGCGCCGCCAAACTCAAAGTGGTGGTGGATTCGGTACACGGCGCCGGCGGCGCCGAGGCCGCCCAGCTGCTGGACCACCTGGGTGTGGAGCGCGTGCACCTGTACGCCGAGCCCACCGGCCACTTTCCCCACGTGCCCGAGCCGCTGAAAGAAAACCTCACCCAGCTGTGCGACGCGGTGCGGCAGCACGGCGCCCACGCGGGCTTTGCCCAAGACCCCGACGCCGACCGCCTGGCGATTGTGGACGAACAGGGCGCCTACATCGGCGAGGAATACACCCTGGTGCTGTGCGCGATGGCGCAGCTGAGCACCGGGGACACCACCGCGGCCAACCTCTCGACCAGCCGCATGATCGACGACGTGGCCGCCGCGGCGGGCGCCGCCGTGTTCCGCACCCCGGTGGGTGAGGCCAACGTGGCCGCCGCGATGCGCGCCCACGGCGCCACCGTCGGCGGCGAGGGCGGTGGCGGCGTCATCTACCGGCCCATCTCGCAGGTGCGCGACAGCATCGTGGGCATGGCGCTGGTGTGTGAGCTGCTGGCCAAACGCGGCCGGGCGTTGTCGGCCGTGGTGGCGGGCACGCCCAGGTACGCGATGGTCAAAGACAAGATCGCCATCGTGCCCGGCAGCGCCGGGCCCACGCTGGCGTGGGCGGCGAAGCACTACGCGGACCAAAAGGTGGACGTACAGGACGGCGTGCGCGTGGACTGGGCCGACCGATGGGTGCACGTGCGGCCCAGCAACACCGAGCCGCTGCTGCGGATCATCGCCGAGGCGACAAGCGAGGCCGACGCGCGGGCTCTGGTGAACGAGGTGCGGGCGGGGATCGCGTCGTTGCGCTCCGCGAGCAGTTAGGCGTTAACAGGTAGGCATTCGCAAGACGCAAGCGGTGAGACCCGTGGCCCCAGGCCCGCACGAGTTATTTTCAACGCCCGCCTGAACCGCCCGCTCCACGTGAGTCTTGCTAACGGCCAACTCCTAAAAGCTAACGACTGGCCGCGAAGCGGCCTCACCAGGCCGTCTTGACCGGTTGTTCGTCGTGGAGGCGTTGTCCTTCGGCCAGGTTCAGCGTCGCCCGCAGAAACACCTGGTTGCGGATGGCGTCCAGGCTGTCAAGTTTTAGCGGGAAGGCGTAGGTGCGCGTCACCGGGTCGTAGTAGGTGCGCTGGTCCTCAAGGGTGGTCAGCGGCACGTCCCAGCCGAATAGCAGGCCAGCGGGACCGAGGGCGGAGTTGCCGCTGGTTGGGCCGTCGAAAAGTTCGAAGCGGGCCAGCCCCGAGGCTTTAAGGCTGTCGCCCATAGCGTCAAAAAGCTCGATCCGGGTTTCGAGGGTGGCCACGCCGTCGTCCAGTACGAATCGCGTGGCAGGGAAGATTCGCAGCGCGACGGGCCTCGGCGCCCACGCATCGGTCAGGGCTTCGACCGGGGGAGGGGCGGGTTGCCCTTTAGGGGTAACGCAGCCCCCCGAGTGGAGCATGAGGCCGGCCAGGCCCAGGGATAAAGTCGTGCCGCGACGCATGATGCGCAGAATACGCTTTTGGCGTTCCGCTTGGGTACGGCCCGGCGCCCCCGGGGCATGCTGGGGCCCGTGACGGGGGGGCGATGGGTTATGCGGCTTGAGGTTAAGTGATCGCATATTTGGCGTGGCACGATCGAAATGCGCAGATACTATGCGTCCATGGCTAAGGACGATCGAGAAATAGACACTATTGAAGAAATAACCCAGATCTTGGGCGACAACCTCGAACTGAACGAGGTTTTTCAGCAAGCGGTGAGCCTTTTGAGCCGCAGGCTCAAGATCACCCGGGCCGCGCTGGTGCTCTTGGACCGTGCCAGTGGTCAGCTACGCACGGTGGCTGCGGTGGGCCTAACTCCAGCTGAGCAGCAGCGGGCGCGGTACGCCGTGGGTGAAGGGGTGACCGGGGCGGTTCATGCGTCGGGTGAAGCGGCGATCATCCCAGACATCACCCAGCACCCGGGATTTTTGAACCGCATTGGGGCGACGCCGGGCGTGGCCGAAGGTGACGGAGCCGGCACTGCGGGGGCGGCGGCCACCAGCTTCATTTGCGTGCCGGTGCGCGACGGCGATGACCGCGTGGGCACGGTCAGCATCCACAAGCCTTTCACCGACGACGCGACCCTTGCGGCCGACGCGCGCTTGCTTAAGATCGTCGCGGGGCTGTTCTCTCAGACCGTCCGCATCCACCACCTGGTGCAGATGGAAAAAGACCAGTGGCTGGAGGAAAACGAGCGTCTGCGCGACAGCCTGCGCACCCGCTACAAGTTCGACAACATCATCGGCAGCAGCCCGGTGATGCTGGACGTGCTCAACACCATCGGCCAGGTGGCCAGCAGCCGGGCCACGGTGCTGCTGCTGGGCGAGACGGGCTGTGGCAAAGAGATGATCGCCAAGGCGATTCATTACAACAGCCCGCGCAAAGACAAGACGATGATCCGTATCAACTGCGGCGCCCTGTCGCCGCAGCTCCTGGAAAGCGAGCTGTTTGGTCACGTCAAGGGGTCGTTCACCGGCGCGATCAAAGACAAAATCGGCCGCTTTGAAGCGGCCGACGGCGGCACCATCTTTTTGGACGAGGTGGGCACGCTTGACCCGCAGCTGCAGGTCAAGCTGCTGCGGGTGCTGCAAGAGCGCGAATTTGAGCGGGTGGGCGACCACCACACCGTGAAGACCGACGTGCGGGTGATCGCCGCCACCAACCTGGAGCTGGAGGACGAGGTCCGCAACGGCAGCTTCCGCGAAGACCTCTACTACCGGCTGAACGTGGTCACCATCCACCTGCCGCCGCTGCGCACCCGCCGCGAGGACATTCCGCGGCTGATCGACCATTTTCTGGATCGCTACAACCGCGAAAACCAGCGCAAGGTCGGCAAAATAAGCCGCGACGTGTTGAACACCCTGCTGCGCTACCCATGGCCCGGAAACGTGCGCGAGTTGGAGAACGCCGTGGAGCGTGCGGTGGTGCTGTCCACCGGCGAAGAGTTTGTCGAAGAACTGCTGCCGCTGCAGATTCGGATCTTCGCCCAGCAGACCCGTGGCGATAGCGGCGACGCCTCGATCGACAGCCTGGCTGGCCGGTTGGCCAGCCACGCGGTGCAGCGTCTACAGGCCTACGAAGGCGACATCTATGGCATGGTGATCGGCGAGGTCGAGCGGCACCTCATCGGCGAGGCCCTGCGTCACAACGCGGGGGTCAAGGTCCGCGCGGCAGACTTTTTGGGCATCAACCGCAACACGCTGAACAAGAAGGTGAAAGAGCTGGGGCTGACCGGCGAAGAGCCCGGGGCTGCCGCCCCCGAGGGCGCCGCCGCGTCCCGCGTGCCGCTATCGGACCGCGCCGATGCATAAGCAAAGAAAATGGCGTAGCTTGGGTTATATCGTGCTTTGGCTTTCCATTGACACTGTTTGCCCCCGATGATAAGTTCCGCGATCTGCGTCGCCCGGCACCGGCTGGTTCGGCGTCCTGCCCTGTCCGGGAGTTCTCGCCAATGACGCAGATTTGCTGCAACCTAAAGGTTCTTCTGCCGGCGACGCCCTTGCGATGGCGCGGTGCGCTGTGGGCCTTGGGCCTGGGGCTGAGTTTGGGGCAGGTGTCCCCGGCCGCGTGGTGCCAAACCGTCGGGGCCTTGAGCCCCGCGGTGGTGGGTGACTCGGGGACGTGGGACCCGACGCGTCGAGAGACGGTTGGCGGCTATTTACGGAGCCAGGTGCAGTCCATGCTCGCCGGCGACGAAGCGGCGGTGGTGGGCGCGCGCGAGGCGGTGCTGGCGCCCTTCGGCACCGCGGGGGTGTCTGAGGCATTTGTGCGGCAGTACGCCCAGGCCGTGGCCCGGGAGCTGGCCCCGGCGGTTCAGGCCGAATCGGTCCAGGTCCGGGTGAACGCGATGATTTTGGCGGGTCGGTTGCCGGACCCCAGCGCTCTGGGGCCGGTGGCGGCGGGGCTGCAGGATTCTGACGCGGGGGTGCGGTACCTCGCGGCGGTTGCGCTCAATGGGCTGATGGCCCGAGGTCAGGTGGACCAAGACCAGGGCGACCGGGTGATGGAACTGGTGGACCGCCAGCTTGCGGCAGAGGACAGCGGCTTCGTCGCCGCGCCGATGTTTCAGGCCATGCTCGATGCGGGGGCCTTCGATGTTCTGTTGTCGAGCCTGAACAAGCGGGTGAGCTGGCACGTGGGCCGGGCTCAAGCGGGATTTTCTCCGGAGGCCGATGCCCTGCGTGGCTTGTACGCGCGGCTGTTCGTCGGCGACGGCACGCCGGAGCAGATCAAGCAGCTCAGCCGCGCATCGGTGCGGTACCTTTGGCTTGCCGCCCGTCAGCTCGAGGCGGGCAATGTCTCGGACAACGCCTCGCACGTGGAGATCATCCGGGTCACGCAGACCGCCCTGAACTCGGTGCGTGAGCGTTTGCAGTCCTCCGAGCCGACACCGCCCGATGTGCTGACGGCCATTACCCAGGAGCGGTGGGGCGACATTGTGACCATCGCCGTGCGCTGGGCGGACCTTCTTCAAGCGCCGCCAACGCAGCTGACGCCTCAAGAGTTGGCGGTGAACGCGGCCCCGCCCGCCGAGCAGGGGCAGGACGGGCAGGGCGCCGGGCAGGCGGACACCGCCGCGGCCACGGCGGGCTGATCGGGGCGGCGACCGGGCAAGACCTTTGCGACCTGCATGAGCCGCACGACCGGGCGCGGTCGTTTTTTTTTTGGTAACGGCTCGTGTCCTGGGGTGTTTAGGGGCGGTGAGCGACCGATTGCATCCGCGGAGGACCGCCCGTGGAAGCCGTTGACCGCTGTGACATACGAGAGATTCGTCCCGCCGAGGCCGCTGCGGCTCTGGCGATGCTGGAGGATGGCGTGGAGGTCGAGCGCCTGGAACGTCGTCTGAGCGTGGGGGCATTCGATTGCGAGGACGGCACCCTGCAGGGGGTCGCGCTTCACGCGACGCTGGCCCACGGGGGGGGCTTGGTCCGTCTGGTGTGCCAGAACCCGAACCTGGGGAGGTTGTTGTTGGATCGTGCGCTACAAAAAGCCGCGGCCGTGGGGCGTCGCACCACGCAGGTGACCCTGCAGCCCGAAGCGGCGGCCGCCGTGTTGTGGTCGGCCAGCAGCTGGCCAACGCGGCGAGCCCATGCGGTCGCCGAACCGGCGGTCCAAGCCCAGGAGCCTGCCGGAGCCGGTGAGATTGGTCCGGCGGCTGCCGCCTGAGCCCGGATCGCCTGACATGTCTCCAGAAAGGAGTTCGTCGCCTGCCCGCGTCGCGCCGTATTTTGATCGTTGACGCAGATCGGCGGTTTGCCAACGCGCTCGGGCGGCGGCTGGCGGGGTGGGGTTACCGCGCGGCCATCGCCGCGGGGGTTGATGTTGGACTTGAGCGCTTGGCAGACCCCCGACACCGTCCGCAGGTTGTGATCACGGAGATGGACTTGCCGGCGGCCAGTGGGGCGTCGGGTGAGCGCGGCGGCGAGACCTTGCTTAAGCGTTTGCCGGTGCTAGCCCCGGACGTCGTGGCCCTGGTGCTTACGGGTTACGGCACCATCGGGGGGGCGGTGGCTGCTCTGAAGCTGGGGGCGGTGGATTACCTCACCAAGCCGCTGGTCGACAAGGCCCTGCGCGACGCGGTTGCCGCGGCCATGGATCGGCACACGCTGCTGGGGGGCGCGGGGGTGGCTGACTTGGACGCCGCAGAGGTGGTGTCGTCGCCCCGCGGCATGGTGGGTCGCGATGAGCAAATGCAGCGGCTGTACCGCGCGGTGGCGGCCTTGGCCCTCGGCTCGTTGCCGGTGCTGATCACCGGCGAGGCGGGCACGGGCAAAGACCTCACCGCTCGGGCAATACACGCTGCGGGTCGGGCCCGCGAGGGGGCCGCGCTGGTGGTTTATCACGCGGGCTTGGTCGGAGGCCCGGGGCTTGCCGCCCGGTGGAAAGAAGCCGCGGGCGGCAGTCTGCTGGTGCCGGGGATCGATCGGCTGTCGGAATCGGAGCACGACCAGCTGCTGGCGCTGCTTCGGGCCGACCTTTCGGATGATGGGGCGCGTTCGGGGGTGCGCTTGATCGCGACCGCGGGGCCCGGCGTGGAGGCGTGCTTGCCCCGCGCGCTGCTGGACCGGGTGGCGGGGGTGCGTCTCTGCGTGCCGTCTTTGCGGGCTCGGCCCGGCGACTTGGAGGCACTCACCGATCATTTTGTGAAGCGGGCTTGTGCCCGGACGCGCCGGGAGCGCACCGTGGGTGCCGCGGCCCGGCGCGCGCTAGCGGGGTACGCCTGGCCCGGGAACCTGCGCGAACTCGCCGGGGCGATCGAGCATGCGGTGACCCTCGGTCGTACACCGGTCATTGGTCCGGAAGACCTGCCCGAGGCGATCACCCGCGGGCCCGGATCTCCGGAGCCCACGCCGCTGGGCGCGGCGGCGGTGGATGTTGCGGGGGTGATCCCGGCCCTGGCCGGCGGGTGGACGCCCACCCCGCTGGCCGAGGCGCTGCGGGCGCCCGAACGCCGGATCCTTCGGGCCGCGCTCGAGGCTCACGATTGGAACCGCAACGCCGCGGCCCGCGACCTGGGCATCGACCGTACGACGCTTTATAAAAAAATCAAGCGTTTCGGGCTCGACCGACCCGACGCCGCGGGGTGAAGCGGTCGGGCTCGTTAGGCATCCGCGGTGCGGCTGTCGAACCAGGCCCGGCCGATCTGCCACACGTCGCCGGCGCCCATGGTGACCACCAGGTCACCGGGGCGGGCAAGTTCTTCTAGCTGCTCGGCGATCGCCCCAAACGGGTGTACGTGCCGGGCCTTCACGCCGCGCTCGCGCAGGCGGTCCACCAGGTCGCCGGCGGTCACGCTCTGGCGCTCGTGCTCGGTATCGCGCACGAAGAATATCTCGGGCACGATGACCACGTCCGCCGCGCCGAAGCTGACCAAAAACTGCTCCATCAGGTGCCGCGTGCGCGAGTGCTGGTGGGGCTGAAACACACAGATCAGCCTTGCGGGCTGGTGGTGGCTGCGCAGCGCCCGCAGGGTCGTGTCGATCTCGGTGGGGTGGTGGCCGTAGTCGTCGACCAGGGTCACGCCGCCGCGCTGACCGATGAGCTGCATGCGGCGGTCGAGCCCGGCGAACCCGGAAATCGCCGCGCCGACCGCCGGCCAGGGCGCCCCCAGTCGGTGGGCCGTCACCGCGGCAGCGGCCGCGTTGTAGGCAAAGTGGTCCCCGGGCATGGGGCTGTCCCACTCGGCCACGGGCAGGCCCCGGTCTTTGAGGGTGACGTGGCGGCCGTCCAGCTCGATCTGCCAGTCGGCCTGGGGGGCGAAGCCCAGGGTCTCGACCGCGCACGTCACTCCGGCGGTGATGGCCATGCGGTGAGGCGATTCGTGCTGGATGAGCAGCGACCCGTCGGGGCGGATCAGCGTGGCGAAGTAGGCGAAGCTCTCGACGATCTCATCGATCGACGCGTAGAGGTCCAGGTGGTCGGCCTCCACGTTGAGGATCAGCCCGTGGGTGGGGTGGAAGTTGTGGAAGCTGCGGTCGTACTCGCAGGCCTCGGCGATTAGCACGTCCGACGCCCCGCCGCTTGCGGCCCCACCCGCCCGGGCCCCGCCGCCGATCTGCTCGCAGTGGGCGCCCAGGATGAAGCTGGGGTCCAGCCCGTTTTGCAGTAGCGCGTGGCAGAGGATCGAGGTGGTGGTGGACTTGCCGTGCGTGCCGGCCACCGCCACCCCGCGGCGACCGATCATCAGCCGTCCCAGCAAGGCGGCGTATTTTTCCACCGGCAGGCCGCGCCGCCTTGCGGCGGCACGCTCGGGATGGTCGATGGGGATCGCCGCGGAGACCACCACGCGGTCGGTCCCCGCAGGCAGCGCGTCCTCGTTTTGGGGTACCGCGACGGCGAACCCCTGCCCGCGCAGCGTGGTCACGGTTGGGCTCTCGTCTCGGTCCGATCCGGTGACCACCGCGCCGCGGGCCTGGCACAGGCGGGCCAGCCCGGACATGCCGCTGCCGCCGATACCCACAAAATGCAGGTGCTGGCCTTCCAGATCGGCGCAATGGGTGTCGGGCGGGGGCATCGGGGCAGTGTAAAGCGTGGGGCGCCCGGTGCCCGGGGTGGAGAGCGCCGTATCCAATGATTGGGCCGCCGTGCCTTGCGGCCCGCGGCCCCGTGGCGCCGGTTTCCATCGCCCCCTTTCGGGGGCTGTCTCAACCACCTTGCGGGAACCATCTCCTGTCGGCGGCGGCGGGTCCATGAATTGGAAGCAGGGCCTTGGCTTTACCATGGTGGGCCCCTTTCGGAGTTTGCGCATGAAGATTTGCCTGGCCACCACCAACCCGCACAAGCTTGAGGAAGTCCGCGCGGTGTTCGGCGAGCAGACCCACGCGGTGGTGTGGTCCACCTTGGCGGACCTGCACCGGGCCCTGGCCGAGCCGGACGAAGACCAGGACACGTTCGAAGGCAACGCGCTGCTGAAAGCGCGGTACTACGCGCGCCACACCGGCCTGGCCTGCCTGGCGGACGACAGCGGCATCGAGGTTGACGCGCTGGGCGGACGGCCCGGGGTTAAGAGTGCTCGCTACAGCGGCGTGAGCGGGCCGCGGTCGGTCGTAGATCCGGCAAACAACGCGAAGCTGTTGGAAGAGCTTGCGGCACGCAACGCCGTGTCCGACCAGGACCGCGGGGCCCGGTACGTCTGCGCGATGAGCCTGGTGGTGCCGGCACCAGCGCACGCCGCCGTCGATTCAGATGCCGCGTGGGAGACGCCTATCACCGTCCGCGGCGAGCTGCCCGGGCGGATCTTGCGCCCCGAGGAAGCGCACGACCCCGCGTGCCCGGCCGCGGGACGGGGCACGCACGGGTTCGGCTACGACTCTTTGGTGGTGTTACATGACGGCCGTACCGCCGCGGAGTTCACGCCCGCACAGAAGAACGGGGTCTCGCACCGGGGCCACGCCACCCGGGCGATGGTCCGGGCGATGCGGGCCGCAGGGCTGCTACCGGGCTGACGGACGGGCAACAGAAAACACCGGAAAACCCGTGGGCGTCGCCTTCTGTATCGGCGGTTCGGAGGATCCGGGGCCTGGCGGGGGCGAACCGGGATTTAACTGCGTTTGAGCGTCAACCGCGGTGGGGCGATGCCCAATGGACGTCAACGCGTCCGGGCCGGGGGCCCGGGCGTGGTCCCCGCCCTGTTTCACGTTCTTTCTTTTTTCGGAGTTTCTCATGCCCAGCGCCCTGGTCCTTCACACCGAACCCGCCGCCGCGTCTCGTCTGGCCGCCGCGTTGTCCCAGATTCCTGACCTGGACGTGGCGGTGGCCGGCGATTCGGCGCGGGCGCAGCTCGCCCTCGGGCGTTCGGACCTCCGTCTGGTG
>CALLPP010000047.1 GCA_938015655.1 uncultured Algisphaera sp. | reverse complement strand
TCTCTAAACCCAACCAGAGAGGATGTGGCATGGATGTCGAATCCCTTGGCGGTGTCCTTCGCCAGTTTCGTTTGTTCCCCGACCCCCGCGGCCACAACGCGACTTACACCTTGCCCCAACTGCTCACCCTCACCCTCATGGTCTGGCTCTGCGGTTGTGACGACTACGACTCCATCGCCGGCTGAGTCGACGAAGGCTTGGATTGGCTCGCCCGTGTCCTCGACCTGCCCACCGATCGCAGCCCTTGCTCAGACATCTTCCAGCGGACTTTCCGACGCCTAAGCCCCGACGCGGTTTAAGCCACCTATATCCAGATCACCCAGAGCCTCGAACGTGCTTCCCACGGCCGCCTGGTCGCCATCGACGGTAAGATCCTGCGCGGCTCGTTCGATCACGCGCGGCGTAACCTGCCCATCTGCCTTGTCCACGCTTGGGGCCAAGTCAACGGCTTGCTGCTGGGGCAGATTGCCGTGGGTTAGAAGGGCAACGAGATCACCGCGGTCCCCGTGTTGATCAAGCTGCGGAGCCTCAATGGCTCGGTGGTTACGCATCGATGCGATGCATGCAGAGCGACGATGCTTCATCCAGACCGTGACGCTGGGCGGGGGGGGTAAGTGCATTCACCCTGGGGTCGGCAGGGTAAAGGCAATTGGCTCGCATTTAACTCTCAGTGTGATTCTGGTAAGTGGCGGTAACTTTTATCCACCGTATAAACGGCCGCTTAGGTTTTGTTGGGTTGTTT
This sequence comes from uncultured Algisphaera sp., assembly GCA_938015655.1. Classification (GTDB taxonomy): domain Bacteria; phylum Planctomycetota; class Phycisphaerae; order Phycisphaerales; family Phycisphaeraceae; genus Algisphaera. The sequence continues at coordinate 12,147 of CALLPP010000047.1, read as the reverse complement.
TCTAGGCCTTGGGCGCTCTCCGTGTGTGGGGCATGAAAAGCCCCGCGTTGCGCACCTGGCCTCGCAATGTTTTAGAACGTGTGTAAGAAGCCCCGCACGCCTACGCGCGGCGAAAACGCTCGCCCCCTGCGTTGGCTCACCTCCCCGTAGCGATGGCTTGGGCTCGGTCCGCCGGCTTGGGAGCGAACGTTTTCGTTCGCCCTCGGCAAGCACGTGGCTTCTCACACACGTTCTTAGGCCCGGTGCCGTTGGGCGTCGAAGCTGCTGTGCGTGCCGTCTAGGGCGGTGATCCGGTGGTGTCGGCGGGGGGAAGGTACGCTTGCTAAGCCGGCCCAGATGTGCCTGGTTGCTGAACGGCTGAGTCGGGTTTTTTTGTATTGGGGTTTGGGTGTTAAAGGGCTCTCGTAGGAAAATGCAAAGAGGCTTGCAGTCGATGGCCGTCCGGCAGACAATTCGTCAAGTTGTCGGCGCGGTCGTTGGTTGGGGTAGGTGGTTGTTGCGCTTGTGTTTTCTGCTTTATGCCTTGCCTAGGAGCATCCCGCACTTGAAAACTGTCAGGTATCTCTTTAGTCGCTTATTTTTAGGTGCCGTCTACGTAGCCCACGCATCGGCCGGTGCGGCAGTGGCGGGGGGGCTTGATGAACCGCCGAACATCCTCTGGGTGGTCACCGACGACCATCGTGCTGACTCGTTGCGGACCTACAACCAGGCGGTTTTTGGCACCGACGACAGCCCGTTGGGGTATGTGGAATCGCCGAGTGCGGACCGGCTGGCGGCTGAGGGAACGCTTTTCACCAACGCGTTCTGCAATTCACCGGTGTGTGCGCCGTCGCGAGCGGCGTTGCAGACCGGGCGCTACCCGTTTCGCACCGGGCACTACGCGTTTGAGTTGACGCACCAGGAACCGGATTTTGTGCGGCCGGTGGTGCCGCAGGTGCTGCGGGGCGCGGGCTACGCCACCGCGAGCTTCGGCAAGGCGGACAGCTACATCTACCGCTGGGGCCCGGGGCAGGGCTTCCATAACGCGGGGTTTTGGGACCACCAGGTCCACTTCAAGAACGAGCTGCAGAAGCAGGGCTTCGGCGACCTTTTTGGGAACACCGCCTACGGGGACAACTGGGAGCGTCTGGGCACGGCCGAGTGGGTTCACCGGCCCGACGGGACGGTGACGCAGTATTTCATGTCGCGGGTGGACGGGCCGCTGACCGACGAGGACCGTGCCACCCGTGCGGCGGTGGAGAAAGAGTTCGATCTGCTGCGTTCGTACACACGTGGGGGCAATCGCAACTTGATTCTGGGCGGGGTCAACCCCATGCCCGCGGACAAGACGGTCGATGCGCGGGTGGTGGACGCTTTCAAAGCCCATCTGTGGAACGCGGGGCAGGACTACGAAACGGTCTGGGGCAAGCCGGTGACGGGGCCCGACCCGGGTAAGCCGGTGCTGATGCACCTGGGCATGCACCTGCCGCACACGCCGGTGCTGCCGCCGCGCTCGGTGCGGGACCGGTTTCGTGAGCACACCTACGCGGTGCCCGCGTTTGACGACGAAGAACTGGCGAAGCTGCCCCCGCAGCTGCAGCGGGTGTACCAGCAGATGCGGGCGGACAACATGACGCCGGCCGAGAAGCAGCAGGCGATCCAGGATTATTATGCGTTCTGCGCTCACGGCGACGCACTAATCGGCGACGCGATCGATGCGTTTAAGGCGTATTCCACGCAGCAGGGCCGGCCGTGGCTGATTCTGTACACGGTGGGCGACCACGGCTGGCACCTGGGCGAGCAGGGTATTGAGGCGAAGTTCGGTCCTTGGCAGCAGTCGCTGGGCGGCGCGGTGATCATGGCGTCGTCCGACAAGTCGTTGGTGCCGGCGGGCGAGGTGTACCGGGGGTTGATGGAGTACGTCGATGTGGCGCCGACGCTATATCAGGCCGCGGGGCTGGACACGGCGGCGCCCGAGCTGGACCACCTGGACGGCCACAGCCTGACCGACCTGCTGCACGGGCGCAGCGCCCCACGGGATTACGCGCTGGGCGAGATCAACCTGGTGGGCGGGCCGCGGGCGTACCTGGTGTCGGACCGCTTCCGTTTCTCGATGCGGACCCGGCCTTTTGACGGCCCGGTGACCGCGGACATGCTGGGCAAGAAGATCAAGTGGGGGCTGACGGCCCCGGTGAAAAAAGTGGACCTGGCCCTGTACGACCTGAAACACGACCCGCTGGAACGCAACAACGTGGCCGACGACCCGGCCTACCGCGGCTTGGCGGCGTTTTTCCGCGACAAGCTGGGGCGGATCGTGTTGGGCGATGGCCGGATCGAGTGCGACTGGTCGCAGGCCAACACTTACGCGCTGTCGGACTTCGCCCCGGGAGCGGACGACAAGAAGCTGGAGATTCCGGCGGAGCTGATCCCGGACTGACGGCGGGGGTGCTTTGTCGTGATGGCGACCGGGCTCGGGTGGTGTTGCGTTACCGCTCACTGATGGGCGTGACCTTGCGCAGCGCCGGGCCGGTGTAGACCTGGCGGGGGCGGTAGATCCGGCTCTTGGTGTCGCGGACCTCTTTCCAGTTGGCGATCCAGCCGGGCATGCGGCCGATGGCGAACATGACGGTGAACATGTCGCTGGGGATGCCCATGGCCCGCATGATGATGCCGCTGTAGAAATCGACGTTGGGGTAGAGGTTGCGTTTGACGAAGTATTCGTCGTTGAGCGCGGCTTCTTCGAGCTGGCGGGCGATGGCGAGCAGGGGGTCGTCGACGCCCAGCTTGTCGAGCACTTTGTCGGCGCTGGCCTTGAGCACCTTGGCCCGCGGGTCGTAGTTTTTGTAGACCCCGTGGCCAAAACCGAAGAGTTTGCCTTTGGTGGCTTTCAGGTCGTCGATGTAGGTCTGCACATCGACGCCGCTCTTCTGGATCTCGTTGAGCTGGTGGATGACCGCGACGTTGGCCCCGCCGTGCAGCGGGCCCCAGAGGGCGCACACGCCCGCGGCGCAGCTGGCGAAGAGGTTGGCGCCGCTGCTGCCGACCATGCGGACGGTGGAGGTGGAGCAGTTCTGCTCGTGGTCGGCGTGCAGGATGAGGATGAGGTTGAGCGCCTGCACGACGTCGGGGTCCAGCTCGTAGTGGTTGTGCGGCTGGCTGAACATCATGTGCAGGAAGTTTTCGCCGTAGGTGTTCTGCGGCTTGGGGTACATGATGGGCATGCCGGCGCTGGTGCGGTGCGCCGCGGCGGCGAGCGTGCGGACCTTGGAAATCAGCTTGGCGGCAGACTCTTCGAAGGTGTCGTCGTTGTCCATGTCCATCACCTCGGGCTGGTAGCACGAGATGATGTTGATGGTGGCCGAGAGGATGGCCATGGGGTTGGCGTTGGGCGGGAAGGCGTGGAAAGCCTGAATGACCCCTTCGTGGATCATCTGGTGCTGAGTAAGCAGGGAGCTGAAGTTTTCCAGCCGTTCGCGGGACGGCAGCTCGCCGTAGATCAGCAGCAGGGCGACTTCGAGGAAGTTGCAGTGCGCGCAGAGGTCGCTGATTTCGTACCCGCGGTAGCGGAGGACGCCCGCTTCGCCGTCGATGTAGGTGATCTCCGAGCGCACGCTGCCGGTGTTGCGGTAGCCCTCGTCGAGGGTGATGTAGCCGGTCTCGGCCCGCAGCTTTGCCACGTCGATCGCGTGCTCGTTTTCGGTGCCCACTACCACGGGGAAGGTGATTTCCTTGCCGTTGAGTTCCAGGCGGGCGGTGGAAGGGCTGGCCGTGGAGTCGGTGGGCATGGGCGTCCTGGGGGTGGCGGGGTGGCGTCGGGGGAAAGTCCAACCCGGATTCTAGCACCCGCGCCGGAGCACGGAGCCCCGGCGGTAGGCGGAGCTTGGGTTAACCCGCGGCGAGGGACACGCTGCGGGAGCGGACCGCGTGGGCGTAGAAGTTCTCGCCGGCGACCAGCTGCTCGTGGGTGCCTTGGGCCACCAGCCGCCCGCCTTCGATGACCAGGATGTGGTCGGCGTGGCGGACCAGCGGAAGCGAGTGGCTCACCAGCACGCAAGTCTTGCCCCGCATGGCGGTGGAGATGGCGGCGCGGACCTGCTGTTCGCTTTCGACGTCCAGGGCGCTGGTGGGTTCGTCCAGCACCAGCAGCGCGGGCTGACGCAGCAGGGCGCGGGCGATGGCCAGCCGCTGGGTCTGGCCGCCGCTGAGCTGCTGACCGCCTTCGCCCAGGCGGGTGTCGGGGCCCCGGGGCAATTTATGCACAAAATCGTCGGCTTGAGCTTGCCTGAGGGCGGCGTCGATCTGAGCGGGGGTGACCGCGTCGTTGCCGTAGGCCACGTTTTCCGCCACGGTGCCGGAAAACAAGACGCTGGCCTGGGTGACGACCGAGAGGTGTTGGCGCCAGGTGCGCAGGTCCAGGGTTTCGCCGTTTTCGCCGTCGTAGAGCACACGCCCGCCGTCGGGCCGCAGGAAGCCCAGCAGCAGGGCCAGCGTGGTGGACTTGCCTCCGCCGCTGGGCCCGACCAGGGCGATCTGTTGGCCGGGCTTCAGGGTGAACGACAGGCCCCGGAGGGCGGGGGTGTCGCCGCCGGGGTAGGTGTAGTGCACGTTTTCGAAGACCACCGAGCCCGCGACTTCGCGGACCGGGGTTTTGCCGGCGTTGTGCTCGATGTCCGGGGCGTTGAGCACTTCGCGCACCGAGGCGTGGCTGGCCCGGAGGGTGGCGAGCTGGGGCAGAACATTGAGCAGCCCCTGCAGGGCGCCGCTGGCCGCGGCGAAGTACATGTTGAAGGTGACCACCTCGCCGGCGGTGAACCAGCCGTAGCCCGCGGCCAGGCCGACGCTGGCGATGAGGAAAAGCACCTGGAACACATAGAAGCTGACCCAGGCGGTGGATCCGAAGACGCCGTGGATCAGGTCGTAGCGCCGCGCTTCGTTGGCTGCGTCGTGGATGTGGCCGTGGGCGGTGTCGAGCGCGCGGCCTTCCAGCCCGTGGGCCCGGGTGACGGGGGTCATACGGACCATTTCGGTGAGGCCGCCGGTCATGCGTTCGAGGGTGCGGCGGTAGCCGTCGGCGCGGTCGCGCAGCCGGCCGTCGAAGACGCGGCGCAGGGCCACGCCCACCGGCACCATGAGCACGAATAGGGCGAGCCCCGCGGGGGCTTTGACCCCGATGATGACCACGGTGGTCACGAGCATGGTGATGCCCGGGAGCAGGGTGTTGCCCAGGTGGGCGGGGAACTCTTCGATTTTCTCGACGTCGCGTAGCAGCTTGCTTTGCAGGCGGCCCGGGCCCACCCGCTCGTGGTACAGCAGGGACATCTGCTGGAGTTGGCGGCAGACCTGCAGCCGCAGGTTGCGGCCGGTCTCGCGGCCGATGCGGCTGATCTGTTTGATGTACACCACGTGGCTGGGGATGTTCTGAATCAGCACCACGAGGGTGATGCCGCCGTAGATCGCCAGCCAGCGCAGGGCGATGTCTTTGGGCTGGCCGATGAGATCGACCAGCAGGCCGGTCATCAGCGGCAGGATCCAGACCGGGGCGGACTTAATCAGAAATGAAATCAACAGCAGTACGGCGGCTCGCCGGCGGCCGTGTAAGTACAGCCGGGCGAGCTCGGCCCAGCTGGAGGGGCGGGGCGGGGCGGAAGCGGGGGCGGTGGGGGCGGAGTCGGTCACGGGTGGAGCTTACGGCGTGGTGGTCCGCGGTGGGGATTGCGGGGGGCGTGGCGTGAAGTTGAGTGGGGCTCGCTGGATTCCCGCCTGTGCGGGGATGACCAAGGGCGGCGGGCGGACTGTGTGCAAGTGCCGGGCGGGAACAAAAAAACCCCCGGCATACGGCCGAGGGCTGCAGAGGATGTCGCAGGGCCGCGACGCGGCCGAGCCGTCACCCGGCCCAGCCGGTGGCAAAGTTCTTGATCTCGGCTTCGAGCTTGTCGGCCAGGCCATCTTTCTTGAGGCTCTGTTTTTCGACGATCTCGTCGCGGACTGCCTTGCCCGGGCCGCCGAAGTGCTCTACGAGCGCGGCGGCGAAGGGCTGAACTTTGTCGACGGTGAGCTTGTCGAGGAAGCCTTTGTTGCCCGCGAAGATCTGGATGACCTGATCGACGACGTGCATGGGCTGGTACTGGCCCTGCTTGAGCAGCTCGACCATGCGTTCGCCGCGGGTGAGCTGCTGCTGGGTGGCTTTGTCCAGGTCGGTGCCCAGCTGGGCGAAGGCTTCCAGCTCGCGGAAGGCCGCGAGGTCCAGCCGTAGGGAGCCGGCGACTTCTTTCATGGCTTTGATCTGGGCATTGCCGCCCACGCGCGACACCGAGATGCCGACGTTGATCGCCGGGCGGACGCCGGCGAAAAACAGGTCTGGCTCCAGGTAGATCTGGCCGTCGGTAATCGATATCACGTTGGTGGGGATGTACGCCGAGACGTCACCCTCCTGGGTCTCGATGATGGGCAGAGCGGTGAGGCTGCCCCCGCCGTTGTCGTCGCTGAGTTTAGTGGCGCGTTCGAGCAGGCGCGAGTGCAGGTAGAACACGTCGCCGGGGTAGGCCTCGCGGCCCGGGGGGCGGCGCAGCAGCAGCGAGAGCTGGCGGTAGGCCACGGCCTGCTTGGAGAGGTCGTCGTAGACCACCAGGGCGTGCTTGCCCTTCCACATAAAGTGCTCGGCCATCGTGGTTCCCGCGTAGGGGGCGATGTACTGCATGGGGGCCGACTCGGACGAGCTGGCGTTGATGACGGTGGTGTAGGCCATCGCGCCGTTCTTTTCGAGCGCGGCGACGACGCCGGCGACGGTGGATTCCTTCTGGCCCACGGCGACGTAAAAGCAGTAGACCGGCTCGTCGGTGTCGTGGGTGGCTTTCTGGTTGATGATCGCGTCGATGGCCACGGCGGTTTTGCCGGTTTTGCGGTCGCCGATGATCAGCTCGCGCTGGCCGCGGCCCACGGGGATCATGCTGTCGACGGCCTTGACGCCGAACTGCATGGGCTGGGTCACGGGCTGGCGGTCGGAAATGCCCGGGGCGATGATGTCGACCTTGGCGGTCTCGTCGCTGGCGACCGGTCCCTTGCCGTCGATCGGCTGGCCCAGTGCGTTGAGCACGCGGCCCAGCACGCCTTCGCCCACGGGCACCGACAACAGCTGGCCGGTGGCGCGGACGGTGTCGCCTTCTTTGATGCCCAGGTAGTCGCCGAAGATCACCGCGCCGACGATGTCCTGCTCCAGGTTCATCACCTGGCCCAGAATCGGCTCGCCGCCTTCTTGGTCGAAGGCGAGCATCTCGCCGGACATGGCCTTGGACAGGCCGTAGACGCGGGCGATGCCGTCGCCGACTTCAACCACGGTGCCGACTTCGGAGACCTCGAGCTCGGTCGAGAAGTTCTGAACTTCGCTTTGGATGACGCTGGTGATCTCGTCGGTGTTGATTTTCATGGCGGTTCTGGGGTTGGGGACGCTGGAGAAAAATCGGGGTGAGGTGGAGTGGGGGGGCGATCAATCCGCGATGAGGGTGATGCGGGCTTTTTCACGGCCCACGGAGGCCAGCTGGGAGGCGGCGTTCTTCAGCCGGGTGGCGACGCTGGCGTCGATGAGGCGGTCACCGATTCGCAGCCGCATACCGCCAATCAGGCTGGCATCGACGGTCTGCTGGAGGTTGACGGTTTTGTTGAGGCTCTCACCCAGCTCGCGGGCCACGCGTTGAGCGGTTTCTTCGTTCATTTCGTAGGCGACGGTGGCCAGGACGTCGATTTGGCCGCGCTTCTCGGCGACGAGGCCGGCGAAGGCCGCGCACACGCCGGGCAGGGTGGCCAAACGGCTTTTGCGGCTGAGCACCTGCAAGAACTTATAAAGGCTGTCAGACACTTTTCCTTCGAAGATCCGCTGGATCATGGCGCGGCGTTTGTCGTCGGCGATCACCGGGCTGGCGATGAGTTTTTTAAGGTCGGAGTTTTGATCGATCAGCGCGCCCAGGTCGGCTACTTCTTGGGCGATGCCGTCGATGTCGTTGTTTTGTTCGGCGAGGCCCAGCAGGGCTTGGGCGTAGACGCGGGATACGGCGTCGGTTTGTTCAGCGGCCATGAGGAGGGTCCGTGGTTCGAAGATCTCGGTGCGCGGTTGGGGCGGCGTTGCGGGCCGGTGCAATCGGCGGGGCGGCGGTTAAGCCGCCCCGTCGTGGAAGAATGATTATTTTTGGCTGTTTTTGAACTGGGCCAGAGACTCGTTGATGAGTTGCTGCTGGTCGTCTGCGTTCACTTCGCGTTGGAGAATCTTGCCGGCGATGGTGGTGCTGAGGGTTGCGGCTTGCCCGTAAATTTCGTTCAACGCTTGTTCTTTGGCCGAGGCAATGGCGGCCAGGGCGGCTTCTTTTGTGGCGGTGGCTTCGGCTTCGATCTTGGCCTTGTCGGCGTTGGCGGCCTGCTGGGCGGCGGTGCGGGCCTCGACGACGATGCCTTGGGCTTCGGTGCGGGCTTCGGCGAGTTTGGCGGTGTACTCGGCCAGGGTGGCCTGCGCTTCCCGGGCGGCTTTTTCGGCGGCGGCCAGGTCGTTCTTGATTTTGTTTTCGCGGTCCGAAAGTCCTTGGAGGATGGGGCCCCAGGCTTTCTTCTTAAGAATGAGCAACACGATCAGGAAGGCAACGACCGCCGCCAGAGACTGGAGGATGGTGCCGGCGAACAGGTTGGGTTGGCTGTGGTCGCTGTGGTCTCCATGCCCCGCGTGGTCGTCGTGCCCTGCATGGTCATCGTTGTCCGTGTGACCATCGTGGCCGTGGTGTGGGGCCGCGGCCTGCTGAGGGTGGCTGGCTTCGCTGGCCAGAGGGTTGGCGGCGAGGCCCGGTGTCGGGGTGAACGCCAAGGCTGCGGCGAGGCTCACGGCAGACAAAAGTTTGAGGGCGGACGGCATCGCGGGGTCTCCGGGCGTCGGCACGGCGACGCGGGTGGGTGGGGGATTTAGGGCCGGGGCTCGGCGTAAGCGTGACACCCCCTTTGGGGGATGTGTTACGCGAAGATGGCGTGGATCAGCCCAGTGCAACCAGCAGGCAGACCACCACGGCGAAGAGGGTCGCGCCTTCAATCAGCGCGGCGGAGATGATCATGTTCTGGAAGATAGCGCCGCCGGCTTCGGGCTGCCGGGCAATGGCCTGAACGGCGTTGCCACCGATGTTGCCGATGCCCTTGCCGCCGCCCATGATCACCAGGCCGGCGCCGATGGCGGCTCCGGCTTTGCCGAAGCCCGAGTAGGTGGCGGCGGCGACAGCGGTGGCGTCCTGGGCCAGCGCGCCGTCGGCGACCAGCACGGTCAGCAGGGCGGTGAAAGCGAGGAAACCGAGGTTGAGGATCTTCTGCATGGGGGCTCCTTTAAAGCCGAGGTCAGGGTGTTCCGCGGTCGGGGCACGGAGGTTTCATATCCCGGGTGCCCTATAAGTGGGCTCAACGCCCGCCCGACTCGGACGGTGTGGGAATGCGTTGGGGCGGTGTTAAATCGGGGCGCCGGGCAGGGGCTCGTCGGCGGGTTTAGCGCGGTTGTCAAGATCGGCGGTGGGGCCGCTTTCATGGTCGTGTTCGTCGCCGTGGTCGTCGTGGTGATGGGCCACCAACTGGCTGAGAAACAGGCCGGTTAGGAAGGTGAAGATGAACGCCTGGAGGAAGGCGACCAGAAGCTCAAGCAGGTAGATGGCCACGGCGCCAAAAAGAGGGATCAGGCCCACCCCGTAGCCGACCACTCCCAGGCTTTTGATCAGCGAGTACACGAAACCGAAGAGAGCGGCCAGCAGTACGTGGCCGCCGGTCATGTTGGCGAACAGACGCAGGGCCAGGGCGACGGGCTTGATGATGAGCCCTAGCATCTCGACGGGCACGATGATGGGCCACATGTACCAGGGGGCCCCGCCGGTGAGGTGGGCGAAGTACCCGTCGAAGTCGCGGACCAACCCCTGGCCATTCCAGAACAGCGAGGCCATGAGGGCCAGGGCGCCGGTGACCCAGATGGACTGGGTTGCGGTGCCGCCGATGCCGTGGAAGTCGTGAAAGCCGAGGACCTTGGCCCCTGCGGCGGTGATGTCTAGCAGGGGCACCAGGCCCAGCAGGTTGCACACCAGGATGAACCAAAAGAGGGTCCAGAGCACCGGCATGTAGGTGTCGGTTTCTTTGCCCAGTAGTGGTTTGAAAATTTCGTCGCGCAGAGTCACGCAGATGACCTCCACGAAGTTGGCCAGTGGCCCTTGGGCCCGCAGATCATCAAGGCTGTTGCGGGAGCCGGTGGCGATTCGCTTGGCGGCCGGCAACAAAATGATGAGAGTGACCAGTGCCGCGAGGACCAGCATCACGGTGACGTTACTGACGATCCAGAGTTTCCCGTCCAGTGCGGTGACGATGGGGTGGTCGATGACGTGTGCGACCGGGTTGCTGGCGGCGAGCGTGGAAGTCGTAAGCAGCGGCATGGCGGTGGTGCTCGTCGGCTAGGGCGAGGTGGAGAGAGAACGCCGCTCAGGCGGCTTGAGGGGCTGGGTACGCGCGGTTCAAGTAGCGCGTGATGAGCCCGGCTTCGGCGGCGAGCAACACAAGGTACACGCTCGCGAGGGCAAGTAAAAACGGGCGGGGTGGAAGCCCGAAGCCCAGCGCGCCGACCAGCCCGGTCGCCAGGGTCAGCAGCAGCCGGATGGTGAGCGAAAGCATGAATGATTGGGCGGCTTGCATCGGACCGCGTGGGGCCATGCGAGCGACAGGGAACAAGGCTAGGGCCGAGGTTAACCAGACCAGCCCGCCACCCAGGGCCGCGGCGATGCCGTGGCCGGGGGTGTGGGCGTCGGCGATTAACCAGGCCAGGCCGGTGGTGACCAGCCCCGCCAAGGTCAGAATTGCCATCGTGCCCCCCGTGGGGAATGGTGGTGGGGCGGGAGCAGGGGGAGCGGCGTTCACGGATAGGGGGGGGTTAACGGGGGCGGTTCCCACGGAACGCCATGCGGATTAGCGCGGCCATGCCGATGGTCATTCCTAGTAGTGCGCCGACCAGAAGGCCCCAGGGCGGGGTGTTCTGCCAGCGGTCAAAAAGCACGCCCAGCAAGCAGCCCCCGCCCACACTTCCTGCGAGTTCGAAGGCCGCGCCGGCGGCACCCCACGAAGGTCCGCCGGGTTTGGGGGAGGGGCGTGAGGGGGGCATGGCGTGGCCGTGCGGTGCGAGGCGGCCTATTCCAGCGCGGCGGCACCGCCGATGATTTCGGACAGTTCCGTGGTGATCGCGGTCTGGCGGGCGCGGTTGAACTGGCGTTTAAGGCCGGTTTTTTGCTTGCCCGCGGCGTCGGTGGCCGACTTCATGGCGACCATGCGGGCGAGCTGTTCGCTGACCACCGCGTCGTTAAAGCATTGGAAAAGCGTGGTCTTGACTGTGGCGGGCAGCAGCGTGTCCATGAGTGCGGCGGGCTCGGGGGAGAATTCGTACACCGACTGGTGGTCGGTGCCACCCGGGGTGCTGACGGATTCCTCGGCTGCGGGCGGTTCTAGTGGCAGCAGCGTCTGCACGGTGGGGGTCTGCCGGCTCATGGTCTCGAATTTCATGTAGACGACCCGCACCGCGTCCACGTTTCCGGAGACGAATTCGTCGATGTAACCCTGGGCGAGCTTCTCGACTTCGGCGTAGAGCGGGCTGTCGCCGAAGCTCAGCGGGCGATCGACGCTCAGGCGGTTGAATTTGCAGAAACCGATTCCCTTTTTGCCGACCACGTCCAGGTCGGTGTTGTCTAGGCCCACCTCGTCGCGGACAAAGCCGAGGGCTTTGCGCATCACGTTGCCGTTGTAGGCCCCGCACAGGCCGCGTTCGCTGGTGAGCACGAGGACGCGCTCACGTCCGGTGGGTGTGGTGGGCTTGGCGATCAGCGGGTGGCTGATATCGCCGCCGCTGCCCAGGGCGCGGGCCAGCTCGCCGACCATTTCGCCGAGCTGGCGGGTGTAGGCCTGGCTCTGCACGGCTTTTTTTTGCATGGCCTGGAAGCGGGCCGACGCGATCAGCTGCATCGTTTTGGTGATGCGCTCGATGTTGCCGACCGCCTTCATGCGGCCCTTGATTTCACGGATGTTTGCTGGCATGGGAGGGTCAATATAGCGAGAGCCCTGCTTCGCCGCCCCACGGGGTGCGGCGAGGCGGTGGGCCCGAATCAAAAGCGGCCCCGCACACGGGTGCGGGGC
>CALLPP010000046.1 GCA_938015655.1 uncultured Algisphaera sp. | reverse complement strand
GGGGGGGGTGGGTAAAACCAGCGTCACGGTCAACTTGGCGGTACAGCTCACCCGTTTGGGGCGGCGGGTGGTCCTACTGGACGCGGACCTGGGCACGGCGAATGCGGACGTGGTGTGTAACGTCCGGGCGTCGCGCACGCTGGCCCACCTGGTGGCCGGGCGCTGCGACATCGAAGACCTGATGGTGGAGGCCCCGGGAGGGTTTTATCTGGTGCCCGGGGCGTCGGGGCTGGCCCATATGGCGGACCTAGACCCGACGCAGATCCAGCGGCTGACCCAGGCCATGGCCCGGCTTGAAGCGAGTGCGGACGTGATTTTGATCGACACGGCCGCAGGGGTGGGGCCCGGGGTGCTTGGATTTTGTGCCGCGGCAGATCGTTTGCTGGTGATCACCACGCCCGAGCCCACGGCGATCACCGACGCGTACGCACTGATCAAAACCCTCAACGCCCGGGTGGGCCAAACCGAGATCCATCTGCTGGTGAATATGGTTCGGGGCGAGGCGCAGGGCCGTGCGGTGTACCGGCGGATTACCGGGGTGACCAAACGCTTTCTCGGGGTGGCGCCGACCTACGCCGGGTGCGTCTCGCGCGACGACGGGGTGCCGCGTGCCGTGTGCCGGCGTCGCCCTTTTGCTCTGGATGCGCCGCGCAGCCGCGCGGCCACGGACCTGCTTGGTTTGGCCCACCGCCTGGACCGACACGCGGTCATCGACCCCGAACCGGGGGGCCTGTTTCGCCGGCTTGCCGGGTTGTGGCCGCGGTGAATTAGTGTTTAGTTTGTGCCTTTGAACGCAGGTGATTTCACGCCGGCGGGCGAATGAACGGCGCCTTGAAAAAAGTTGTAATCAGCGTCTTGATGGCTTGGCCGGGGACAGGCGAAACGCTATAGTTTTGGAGCGCCCCATGGACGGGACGCGAACGCGCGAATTTTTGTTGCGTGCAGGCCCGCACCGGGCAACGGAGTGCTCGAATCACCTCTCGTGTCATCGCATCCTGTTTTACGCTGATCAGTTTTTCGGCCGCCCTCTTTGTGGGGGTCGTAGCGGGCAACCCGTTGGTCACCGTGCTGTCTCGGGCGCTGGTGGTCGGGGCGGTGTGTTTCGTGGTCGGGTCGGTGATCGGGCACGTCGCGGCCGGTGTGGTTTCGCGCGAGATTGTCGAGCATGAGCGGCGTTTCCCGCTACCCGAAGAAGGGGCTCGCCACCCCGACGACGTCGGTGGTGTCTCGGTCTGATGGACGTGTCGTTAACCCCCTACGGGCCGGCGTGCCACGCCGCCCGGCAGATGTAACTTGAGGAGGGCCATGCCGCCTGCCATTAGGATGAAAACAATCGGCGAGGGTTTGAGGAACGCGGATACGCCGTCGGGGCTGGACGTGTCGTCTGCGGAGGTCCGAGTGGTGGCGCCGGTGGGGGGGCGCGAGGGCTGGGGGGCGGTTGATTTTTCCCCGCAGACGGCGCGCCCCGCGGCACGGGCGGCGCGGCGCGAGGGCGGGCGGGCGTGGTTGCGGGGGTACCTGTCCGAGCGCCTCGGGCGGCAAGACCGCATCTTGCTCATTCTCGATCGGTTTGAAGGCCTGAACACCCGGGAGATCGGCGCGGTCGTGGGCAAGTCTGAGGCCTGGGTGCTGGGGCGGTTGAAGGATTTGAACGACGAGATGCAAGGTGCCTTTGCGGCTTTTCAGCGAAGTCAAGACGCAGAGGGGTAGCGTGCCGCGGAGCCGCCGGGGCAGAGGGTCCGATAGGCGCCCGAGCGTGCGGTGATATCCGCTGATTTGGTACAGAACTGATCGAAAAAAAGTAAGTTGGTTTTTTTGGTGAATGTATTCAAGTCTGTCTATTGAGTTACCCGATAACCCCACCCGGAGTCGCGTTCGCGAAGCGTCGGGTGGGCGCCCGGATATCCGCGTTATGGGCGAAACCCGCTGTGGTGGTGTCTGGCCACGACCACAGCGTCCGTCTCACCTCCGTTCCCCTTGTAGGAGTGATCGATGACTGCAGTGAAGACACGCCCGGCCGCTGTATCGACGCCTCCCGCCCCTGAAGAGCACGGCCAGGACACCATCGATGCCGCCTGGGAGCAGTACCACAAAGACAAGTCTGAGAGATCGCGCGACGTGCTACTTGAAGCGCATCTCCCGTTGATCCAGCGGGTGGTGGACCGTATTTCCCGCCGGCTCCCCTCGGAGGTTGACCCCGGGGACTTGCAGCAGGAAGGCGTCTTCGGCCTGATGCACGCCATCGACCGGTTCGACCCCGAACGCGGGGTGCGTTTCTCAACCTTCGCCACCCAGTCGATCAACTCGGCGGTACTGGATTACCTCCGCAGCATTGACTGGGCGCCGCGTTTGGCCCGCAGCCGTTCGCGCAAGCTGAACACCGCCCGCCAGGCGCTGACCAAAAGCCTGGGCCGCGAGCCGGACGAAGACGAACTTTTTGAAGAAATGGGTATGGACCGCAAGGAGTTTTTGCTGACGGTCCGCGACGGGCGCTTAACCAACACCGTGAGTCTCGCGGCGGGTGCCGATGCTCCTGATTCTGAAGGTGGCTACACCGGGCTTGGGCAGGTGCTGTCGGACCAGTCGGCCGACTGTCCGGTGACCGAAACCCACCGCCGGGCTCTGAAAGACCTGGTGACGGGTAAGCTCAGCCGGGCCGAGCGGTTAATCGTGATCCTCTACTACTACGAGCAGTTGAGCATGAAGGAGATCGGGGTGACCCTCGATCTTTCCGAGTCGCGCGTCAGCCAGATGCACTCGTCGATCATGGCCCGGCTCAAGGTTCAGCTCAAAGAGCGCGTCGAAGACTTTCACGCCCCGGGCGAGTGAATTTGACTCTGCGTCCAGCTCGAATGCCGTGCCGGACCTAGGACCTCGCTGTGGTGGAATTTTTTGGGGCTTTGCGGCGTAGAAGGGGCGGGGTGGCGGTGAGTGGGCTGGTAGCATGCCCACCCCATGCAAGACCTTTCGACCCTTCTTGAAGACCGGCTTCGCTCCGCCACGGCCGCTGCTTTCGGCAATGAGCACGCCGCGGTGGACCCGCTGATTCGGCCCGCAGGCAACCCGCGGTTTGGCGACTTTCAGGCCAACCTGGCCATGGCGCTGGGTAAAGTTTTGGGCCAGCCGCCGCGCCAAGTGGCCGAAGCCATTGTGGGCAAGCTGGACCGGGCGGGGCTGCTGTCCGACGTGTCGCTGGGCGGGCCGGGCTTTATCAACCTGGCGATCGACCCGGCGGTCTTGGCGCATCATGCCGGGGCGATGCTGGCGGACGGCGACGGCGGGGTGCCGCAGGCCGACAAACCCCAGACGGTGGTGGTGGATTATTCGTCGCCCAATGTGGCGAAGGAAATGCACGTGGGGCACCTGCGTTCTACGGTGATCGGGGACGCGCTGGTGCGGACCCTCGAAGCGGTGGGGCATACGGTGATCCGCCAGAACCACCTGGGCGACTGGGGCACGCAGTTCGGCATGCTGATCCAGAGCCTTCTGGACCAGGGCTTTGATCCGGAGGCCGGCGCGTCCGCCGGTGAGCTGACGACGCTTTACAAAGCGGCCAAGCAGCGTTTTGACGACGACCCGGCGTTTAACGCCCAGGCCCGCGAACGGGTGGTGAAGCTGCAAGCCGGCGACGCCGAAACCCTCGCGGTGTGGCGGTCCTTGGTGGCCCAGTCCAACACGTACTTTGAGACCATCTACGGCCGCATGGGCGTGAAGCTGGGCCGCGCGGACGTGCGTGGCGAGAGCTTTTACAACGAACGGCTGGCGGCGGTGGTGGACCGCTTGGAGCAGGGGGGGCATCTGCAAGAGAGCCAGGGTGCCCGCGTGGTGTTTCCGCAAGGGTTCAACGACCGCGACGGCGCGCCGCTGCCGATGATCGTGCAGAAATCCGACGGCGGATATTTGTACGCCACGACCGACCTCGCGGCGGCTGTGTTCCGCGTTGACGAGCTGAAGGCGGGCCGGGTGATCTACGTGATCGGCCTGCCCCAGCGCCAGCACTTTCAGATGTTCAGCACCACCCTGCGGCAGTGCGGGTGGGTGAACGATGCGGTGCGGCTGGACTACGTGGGATTTGGCAGCGTGCTCGGGCCCGACAAGAAGATGTTCAAGACCCGCAGTGGCGAGACCGTGCGGCTGGTTGACCTGCTGGACGAAGCGGAAAAGCGGGCGGCGGGGGCAATCGCCGAGAAGAACCCGGACTTGCCGGCCGACGAAGCGGCGGCGGTGGCCAAGGCCGTGGGGATGGGCTCGCTCAAGTACGCGGACCTCAGCGGCGACCGGGTGAAGGACTACGTCTTCGACTGGGACCGCATGCTCGCGCTCGACGGCAACACCGCGCCGTACCTGCTGTACAGCTACGCGCGTATCCGCTCGATCTTCCGCAAGGGCGAGATCGACTTTGACGGGTTTATGGGCGACGGGATTGCGGTCGAGGAACCGGCCGAGCGGGGCCTGGTGTTGCAGCTGCTTCAGTTTGGAGCGACGGTGGCTTCCGTCGCCGAGTCGCTGGAACCTCACCGCCTGTGCAACTACTTGTACGAGCTGGCCACGCGCTACCACCGCTTTTTCGAGGCCTGCCCGGTTTTAAAGAGCGAAGGCGAGCAACGCGACGCGCGGCTGGCGTTGTGCAAGCTGACGGCGCTCACCCTGGAGCGCGGGCTGGGCCTGCTGGGCATCGACGTGGTGGAGCGGATGTGATTTTGTCGCCAGCCGCCAGCCGCCAGCCGCCAGCCGTTAGCAAGAGGCTGCGGCCCTGGTTGGGTCTCTTGCTAGGCTCTAACGGCTAACGGCGAAACCATGATCGACACTGCGCTCAAAGAATGGACCTGCGTCTGTGACCTGCTGGCGGCGGGCCGCTGCACGCTTCTGCTGCGCAAGGGTGGGGTACACGAGACGACTGGGCCTGGGCGCTTTCGGTTGGAGCACGACCGTTTTGCGTTCTTTCCTGCGTGGGAACACGAGAAGCTGGACTGGTTGAAGCCCGGGCTGCGCCCGGATCGCGGGGCGATCGAGCACGAATCCGACGAGATTGTGTTCCGCGCGTGGGGCGAGGTGGCGGGCATCTGGCCCGTGGCGTCGCGCGACCTGCTCGATGCGTTGGACGAGCTGCATCCGTGGCTGCCGCCGCAGATCGACATGCGTTTTGATTACAAGCCCGACCGGCCGGTGTACGCACTGCTGGTGCGGGCGTACCGTTTCGCCCGGCCGGTGGTGCGGGCCAACCATCCGGCCTTTGCGGGCTGCCGCAGCTGGGTACCGTTTGGCGAAGAGGCCGGTGATCGCGGGGTGATCGACCCCGCGGGGTCGGTTGCGGCGATTGATGACGCTACGTTCGGCGCGGTTCACGAACGCGTGGCGGGCACGCTGGGGTGACCCTGTGGCCGTTAAACGCGGTCTTACGCGGCTTGCATGAGCCCCAGCCCGACTTCCAAGGCGGAGTCGCGGAGGCTCAACCAGCTTTCGATGGGCTCGGGTTTGTGCTGCTGGTAGATCAAGACCTGCTCGCCGTCGACTTCGACGACCCGTTTGGGGTGTTGCAGGATGGCGGCGCAGACTTGTTCGGTCAACATCTGCCGCGCGGCGTCGGGCTGATCGCCCTGGACGATGAATCCGCGACCGAAGTCCAGGTCCGAAGGGACCTCGATGTCTTGAACCTCGACCATCGGGCGGGTTACGTCTTGGATGTTTTTGGGACGCACGCGCAGCCGGCCAAGGGCGAGGTTGGGGATGCGTAGTGCGACCACCGTGTGGTTGATGTGAAGGTCTTGAGACCCGCCGCGGCCTCTGGCTTTGACCTGGGTTGAGAAGTCGAAAATGTCGAACCCGATGCCTTCAATCGCTCCGCTGAGCAGGTTGCAGATTTGCGGATACCTGCCCATTGCCATGCTTTCGAACGCGTCGAGCCCCAGGTCTGGCGGGGTGCGGTACTCGGCGGTGAAGGTGGCGCCGAGTTTGTCGGCCAGCTCTTCACCGGCCGCGATGCGGTTTTGCTTAAACTTCTGGTTGGAGATCACGGCCCAGGTAACGATGAGCACGAAGACGGCGATGCCGATGAAGATGACGGTGTTCAAGGTATGTTCCTTTGTCGCGAAGAGGGTGCGGGAGAAGCCGCGTGCGAGGCTTTTCGTACCTAAGCCGCAGAGAGGATTTTGTTTTCGATGGATATCGGGATGGGTGGCCGGCCAGGTTGATCGTTAGTAAGGGCCTCGGCCAGCTGTTCCAGCCAGACGACGCCGTGCCCCCAGGCCAGAACCTGATCGCGCTGGTCGGTGTGGGCGGTGAGGACCCCCGACCGGGTGAGTTGTCTGAGTTGCGTTTCTGCGGGCGTATCGGCGAGGAAAGACCATCGAAGGAGTTTGCAGAAGAACGCGGCGATGTGGCCGAGGATGCCGAGCTTCCGAAGAAGGGTGTGGAGTGGGACCGCGTGGATGGGGCGCACGGTGAGCGCGGTGACTTGGTCTAAGGCGAGCGGACGGGCTCCAGATCCCGGAATGAAATGCTGGGCGTCCCAACGGATCTGGTCTTGGGTTTTGAAAAGACGCCGGGTGAGCCCGCGGGTCCAACACCAGAGGTAGAAGAAGACCGGCCAGGCGATGACGCCCTCAGAAGGCGTGTAGCCCGAAGCAAAATCGGCGGCGACGATGAGGCTGGTGATCAATGCGCCCCATAAGCAGCTCGCTTTTAAGACAAAATCGTGAGATGGGCTCGGATGCCCAGTGGTTCGATGGGGCGGGCGGGGAGGGTCAGAAGGGTGTTCTGCCCCTCGTGTTCGCGTTGCACGCCTGCGGGGTAGGTCGTGGATTGCATCCGGGTCTATCGGATTTGACTGGCGGGGGATAATCCGGGGCGTTTTTTTGGGTGGGTTGCGGGGGTATTTCTTTGGCGATGCGCCCGGCACCGGGTGCTGGCGCCGCGCGACTGCGGTGAAGGCCTGCGTGCCGGGCGGAGGCTAAAAAAAACCTCCGACGTGGCCGGAGGTTGAAGCAGGACGCTGGTTGGGGCGGGTCAGCTGGCCGGGGCCAACTCGGCCACCGATGCTTTGGGGGCCCGCCGGCCACGCAGGTGGATCCAAAGGCTGGTGATGCCGACGTAGAGGTAGCCGGTGGCGAAGAGCACCAGGAAGGGCAGCGAGACCGCGGTGTTGCGGGTGCGCAGGCTGCTGATGGCGCAGGCCAGAAGCAGCAGGCCCATGCCGATTTCCAGGAAGGTGATCCAGAGCTTGAGCGAGGGGATGGGGATGATGGACAGGGCCGAGGCGGGGGCCTTGGTGTCCGCGGTGGGCGCGGCCTGGTCGCCGTATTTGGGGGTGCGGATGAAGGGCGTTTCGTGGCCGATGATTGCTTCGAGGCAGGCGATGGCGTTGTTCAGGGCGATGCCGATGCCGATGGACATGAGCAGCGGGATTTGCAGCAGGGTCATCCACACGCTGCGCTTCTGGGCCCGCTGGCTGGCGATGTAAAAGGTGGTGGCGGAGATGGTGCCGACCATAAACAGGCTCATGCCTAGGAAGACGCCGGCCCAGCGGCCGTCTTCGATGGGCTGGAGGTTGACCCACACCGCGGGGTACAGCAGCAGCGCGAAGAGGGTAATGAACAAGTACACCATCGGGCTGGTGAGGTGGAAGAACGCTTCGACTTTGACCTTGAAGGGGATGTCGGCAGTGAGTAGGCGGGGCAGCAGCTTTTTCGCCGTCTGGATGCTGCCTTTGGTCCAGCGGTGTTGCTGGCTTTTGAAGGCGTTGATTTCGGGGGGTAGCTCGGCCGGGCAGGTGACCCAGGGCAGGAAGCGGAAGTCCCAGCCCGCGAGCTGGGCACGGTAGCTCAGGTCGACGTCTTCGGTGAGGGTGTCGTGCTGCCAGCCGCCGGCTTCGGCGATGGCGGCGGCCCGCCACAGGCCGGCGGTGCCGTTGAAGTTGATCCACGCGCCGCTGCGGTTGCGGGCGGTGTGTTCGACGACGAAGTGTCCGTCGAGGAAGATGGCTTGGCCGCGGGTGAGCAGGCTGTCGGTGCGGTTGAGGTGGCTCCAGCGGGTCTGCACCATGCCCAGTTTCGGGTTGGTGAAGTGGTGGACTGTGCGCTTGAGGAAGTTGGCGGGCGGCACAAAGTCGGCGTCGAAAATCGCGATCAGCTCACCCTTGGCCGATGCCATGCCGGCTTCAAGGGCGCCGGCTTTGTAGCCGGTGCGGTCAGTACGGTGCAGCAGTTCGATGTCCACACCCAGCTGTTGCCAGTGGTCCACCCGGCGTCGGGCAATTTGTTCGCTGCCGTCGGTCGAATCGTCAAGCACCTGGATCTGGAGTCGGTCGGCGGGGTAAGCGATGGCGCAGGCGGCGTCGATGATGCGCTCGACCACGCGGCCTTCGTTGAACACCGGCAGCTGGACGGTGACCCGCGGCAGCTCTTCAAACCGGCGGGTGGGGCGGGGGATCTCGCGCCGGTGGCGGGCGAAGAGATACACCAACCAGTAGCGGTGCACGCCATAGGTACCGATGATGGCCAGGAGGCCGAGGTACGCCGCGGTGAGTGGCCAACGTAGGGCGATCAGGGCGTCGGCGACGTCTGCAAGCAGAAGGGGCAACTGGGGCATGGGGCTGGGAAAAGAGCAGGAACGGCGGGCGGCGAGCGCGATGTGGGGAGGGAGTTTAACGGGCCTGGACCCCGTGGAGGGGGTTTACCAGCGCGGGGCATGATTTAGTGTAGGGAGTTGCGGTGTGCGCAGTTCACCCGGGCGGGGTGGGGTGAATTTCGTGGGCTGCCGGCGGTGAGGCGGGGTGTCCGATAAAAAGGGCTCGGTGTTCTGCTTTAAGCCGGGGGCGGGCTGCGGTCCGATACCCCCAGGGTCCGAAACAAAGCCGCCGTCTGGGTCACTACCCCCGCGGTCTCCGATCGATATGCAACGTGATGCGCACCGAAACCACCCTCCAACGCTTGCTGCTTGTCCTGGGCCTCGCCTCGGGGTTGACCGGGTGCGTGGTGGAGACGTATCCGGTTGCGGCACGCGACACCCGGCGGGTTCCTGCGGCTGACATTCCTCACCCGGCGGCCTCGGGGATCCGGCCGGTCGCGGCGGTGGGAGGCGTGCTGCCTCCAGGGCCCGCCGCTCCGCAGGGGAAACTGGTTGCGGCTCCGGTTATTCCCGCCGAGCGTCCCGGAGCGGT
>CALLPP010000045.1 GCA_938015655.1 uncultured Algisphaera sp. | reverse complement strand
GCAGCGGTGCCGGCGCGGCTGCGGGCGGTCAACCCCGCGGTGGTCCCGCGCAACCACGCGCTGCAAGCCAGCCTGGACACCGCGGAGCGGTACGGCCAGCTCGGTCCGATCCGCGGGCTGCTGACGATCCTCACGCGCCCGTTTGAACACCCCGACCATGCGGGTGACCTGGCCGGGCCGCCGGCCCCGGGCATGCCCCGCCACGTGACCTACTGCGGCACCTGAGCCGCGTGGGCCGGACCTCGCAAATCCCGGAGCCGCGGGTATCGTGATGGCATGCAACAACTGTTCATCGACAACCTGCGTATCGGCTTCGCCGCGAACCTGACCCTGGGCCAAAAACTCGCCGCGGGGGTAGACGCCGCGGACATGGCGTTGCAGCCGACCCCCGGCGTCAACCACCCCGCGTGGATCCTGCGTCACCTCTCGGCTTACCACCCCGTGGTGCTGGACCTGCTGGCGGGCCGCACGCCCGAAGACCCCAAAACCCACCGCTACGGCATGCAGTCCGCGCCGGTGCCCGACGCCTCGGAGTACGGGGCGTGGGACGACGTGGTGGCCGAGTACCGGCGCGGGGGCGAGCAGGTCTTGGCCGCCCTGAACGGGCTGGGCTCGGACGACGAGCGCCTCGCGGTGCTGCTGCACAAAATGCCAGTGGAACGCTGGCAAGAAAAATTCCCGCTGGCCGGCAGCATCCTCAGCTACCTGTTGGTACACCACGAAGGCTTCCACCTGGGGCAGCTGAGTGCGTGGCGCCGCTTTCGCGGGTTACCGGGGGTGTGACGGGGGGACTAGTCTTCAACCTCAAGGCCCGCCGGCTCGCTGCGCTCGCGCGTTGAGTTGGGTTGCGCAACGCAGCCGGCGTGGGGGGGCGTGTTCAACGCGGCCACGTGCTGGGCACCGGTCGTAGCGGTCTGGCGCGGTTCGAGCGAGGTTTTTGACGCTGGCATTTTATTTTTTCTCGGTGTCTCCCCCGAGCTCTGTGCCCGCTGCCTGACGACCCCCGCGAGGTCAACCCGGTTTTGACCGGCCGCGGCGCCGGGCCCTTCAACTTTGCGATGCCCCGGGTTTGTTCATGACCCGGTGCAGCCCAACGTGATCCGGTCTCTCTCCCGCGGGCCCTGTTTCCCCCAAACCCTAACCCCGATGCAAAGTCGCCCCCCGCAGCAGGACGGCGGCGCCAGTGGTGGCGCAGCCCAGCGCAACGGCGAGGGCGACCAGCGCGGCGGCCTGCGGTTCGGCACCGGGGGTTTGTAGCGCGGTGTAAAGGGCCAGGGGCACGGTGCGGGTGTGGCCGGCGATGTTGCCCGCGACCACGATGGTGGCGCCAAATTCGCCCAGCGCCCGGGCGAAGGAGAGCAGGCCGCCGGCCAGCAGCGCGGGCGTGGCCAGGGGCAGGGCCACGCGCCACAGTACGCCGCGGGGGGTGGCGCCGTCGCAGCGGGCGGCGTCGAGCACGGCGGGGTCGATTTGTTGCAGCCCAGCTCTTAGGGCGACGACCCAGAAGGGCAGGGCGACCACGGCCTGGGCGATGGCGGCCCCCTGCCAGGTGAACACCGGGCTCCACTGGCCCAGGGTGTGGGGGCCCAGCAATTTGAGCACGGCCCAGCCGCACACCACGGGGGGAACGACCACCGGCAGCAGCACCAACGCTTCAATGGCGGTACGCAGCCCGCGTCGCCATACCGGGGGCGCCCGGTTGGTGCAGGTTTGGCGGCGGCGCGTGAGGGCGGCAGCCAGGCCCACGGCGGGCAGGAAGCACAGCGCAGTGGCGGCCGCAGCGCAAGCCAGCGAGCGGACGACGGGACCGGTGAGGTTGGCGGTTGGACGCGGTTGGTGGCCGACGGGCGATGGCTTAACGGCCGAAGCAGGACCAAAACCGTGGGCCGCGAAGGCGGCGGCGGTGGCTTGGGTTTGGAGCACGGCGGCGAGCCGGGCGCCGCGCGGGCTGCCCGCGGCGGGCACGACCAGGTAGTCAATCCGATCGTGGGTGGCGGAGTCCAGGTGTTGCCAGACAGTGAGCCCGCGGCCGGGTGTGGTATCGGTGGCGTAGAGGACGGCGGCGTCGGCGGCGCCGGTGCGCACCCAGGCGGCGGCGGCCGAGGCGTCTGGAGCCCGCAGCAGGTTTGGGGCCAGGGTCTTCCACCGGCCCAAGGCGGTGAGGGCCTGGCGGGCGTAGCGCCCCGCGGGCACCAGGTTCGGGTCGCCGATGGCCAAGCGGAGGGTGGGATCCCACGGGTTGGTTGGGCTTGACGGGCCGGACGGGGTGGAACCGCTTGCGGAGACTTGGAGTTTGGGGCCCGCGAGCACCAAGGTGTTGCTGGCCACCGGCACCGCGGTGTGGGGTTCGCACCAGCCTGCTTCGATCAGGGGCGCGAGCCAGGCGTGGTCGGCCAGCAGCACCGCGTCGGCCCGGGCCCCGGCGAGCAATTGGCTTACCAGCACGCCGGTGGCAGACAGGTGCAAGTCCACGTTGTGCTCGCTGGACCAAGGCTCCAGCACGCCCGCGAGGCTGGCTGCAGCGGCGAGTCTTGGGGGCGGTGGCGTCTCACGGGCCCGGGCGGCGATGATGCACGACAAAGCCACGGCTGCGGCAACAGCGGCCCAGAGGGTGCGGAGGGTGCGGGAGGGCGCGGCCATGACGGCCACTTTAGAAAGCGGCGAGGGGG
Source organism: uncultured Algisphaera sp. (assembly GCA_938015655.1). Classification (GTDB taxonomy): domain Bacteria; phylum Planctomycetota; class Phycisphaerae; order Phycisphaerales; family Phycisphaeraceae; genus Algisphaera. The sequence goes on along the minus strand of CALLPP010000045.1, from coordinate 1,752 downwards.
CGCGGCCTCAGAATCAAAATCCGCGGTGGGCCGCGGCGCGCGTGCCCGCCAGGCTAGCGTGGGGTGATGAGCGTGATGGGAACAGCGATCTTGGTGCTTTCGTTGCTGGCCGCGGCGGTGTGGGCGTATCTGAATTACGCCGGAGGGCGGGGGCGGTCGCTGGACTATCGGCTGAGTGCCCAGCCGCCCGAACAGGCGCCGGGCGCGGCAGGCCGGTGGCCTACGGTGGCCGTCGTGGTGCCGGGCCGCAACGAGGCCGCCCACCTGCCCGAGGTTCTGCCGCGGCTGTGCAGGCAGGACTACCCGGCGAAGCGCCACGAGGTGGTGTTTGTGGACGACGCGAGCACCGACGCCACACCCCAGATCACCGCAGCGATGACCGAGCGCATTGCGCACCTCACGGTGGTGCGCAATGACGACGAGCCCCCTGCCGGGTGGATGGGCAAATGCTGGGCGGTGAGCCGCGGGGTGGCGGCGCTGAAGGCGCCGGGTTCCGGACCCGCCGGATCGCCCGAATGGTTGTGTTTCACCGACGCGGACATCGTGTGGGATCCGCGGCTGCTGCGCTCGGCGGTGGCCTACGCCCTGGAGCACGACGCGGATCTTCTGGGCGTGACCCCGACACTACGGTTTGGTTCAGTGGGCGAGGCGGTGGTGCAGCTGCAGCTGGTGCTTGCCCTGGGCCTGATGCTGCCGTTCGAAAAAGCAATGGACCCCGACACGCCCTGGGCGCTGACCGGTGGCGCGTTCATCCTGGTGCGTAAGAGCCACTACGACGCGATCGGCGGCCACGACGCGGTCAAGGGCGAGATGGTGGAAGACCTGAAGCTGGGCATGGCGCTCAAGGCCGCGGGGGCGCGGCACCGCGTGGCCATCGCCGGCGACTTGCAGGAGTGCCGCATGTACGACGGCTGGGCCGACATGTGGGAGGGCCTGACCAAGAACGCTTATGCGGGCCTGAACCACCGCTGGTGGAACGCGGCGGGGGTGGTTCTGGCGGTGTGGCTGCTGAACGTGCTGCCGCCCGGCTATGCGTTGGCCGCGGCGTGGTGGGGCGTGGTGGCCCCGGGGTGGATGCCGCTGGTGACGTTGGGAGCGGCTCTGGCCGCGGTGCTCTGGCAGGCCCGGGCGCTCAACGCCATGCGGAAGCTGATGCAGCTGCCTGCGCGGTACGCCTGGAGCATGGCCCCGGGGGCCGCGGTGTACACCGCGATTGTCGTGGCCAGCGCGTGGCGCTACCACCGCGGCGGGAACCTGTGGGCGGGCCGGCGTTACGGGCCCGGAGGCGCGTCCTCGTCGTAAACTCCGGGCGTGCCGAATCTGCTCCTGTTTTTATCGTCGCTGGTGTTCGATCCGCCCGTGGCCTATCCCGCCATCGGCGGCGTGGTCGGGGGCTTGATTCTGGCCCTCGTGGCGTGGCGGTCGCGGCGGCGTCCGATGTCGGTGTGGCTGTGCGCCGCGGCGGTGTTGGGGGTGGTGGCGGGCGCTACGGCGCTGGTCTTGTCGGTGGCGCTGGTTTCGCCGCGCGACGTCGCGGTTTACGCCGCGGCGTCCGTCGGGCTGTTGGCAGCGTTGGCGGGGTTGCTGACCGCGGCGCTGCTGTTCAGCGAGGCCCGGCGGCCGGTGTTCATCGTGCGGCATGCGGTGGGCCGGCGGGGGTGTCATCGCTGAATAAATAGTTTATGAAAAATCAAAACTGGGCGTCAAACAATTGCATTGATCACACATACAGTAGGTACTTCTGACTGACCC
>CALLPP010000044.1 GCA_938015655.1 uncultured Algisphaera sp. | reverse complement strand
CCCCGCGGCGGGCCAGCCCACGCGGTGGGCGTATTCGTAGGTGCCGCCCGACACCGGATAGACCCCCGCGAGTTGGGCGGCCGAGAGCCCGTTGCACAGCGCCAACAACCCCGCGGCGGTCAGGGCCGACAAGACGCCCCAGACGCTGTGGCCGGGGCTGGCCAGCCCCGCGGCCAGTCCCAGGGCGACGAACACGCCGCTGCCAAGCATGGAGCCCAGCCCAAGCAGGACCGCGTCGCGCAGACCGACTTCGCGGCGCAGCACGGCGGTATTCGGGGAGACGGGGTTGGACAACGGCGGGACGGGACGGGTGGAAACGTTAGCTACGTGCCGCGTCGGGGCGGATGCGTAGCACCACGCCCGAGGAGGTCTTGTAGGCCCCGCCGCGGAAGGCGCAGAACAAGTGATCGGGTCGGCCGTCTTTCATGAGGATCTGGGGCCGTTCGAATCGGCCTTCGCGGTCCAGGCCTAACGGCGGCTCGGTGAAATAGGTCGGGGCGTCTTTGTAGGCGACTTCGGGCTGGCTCCAGGTGATGCCGTCGGGGCTGGTGAGAAACAAGCCGTATTCGTGGTTGTAGAAGCCCATGTCGCGCAGCACGGCGCAGTACTGCGTGCCGTCGTGCCAGATGCTGGCGTCTTCGATCTGCATGTCTGGATCGATGTGCGAGAAGTCGATGACTGGGTTACCAGGGTATTTGGTGTAGGGGCCTTCGATACGGTCTGCTTCGGCAAAGCCGTATTGCCGATTGCCGTGGCGTTCGATCATGTCCTGGCTGTTCCAGGCTTTGAAGTAGAGCCGGTGTTTGCCTTCGGGCGTACGGACGTAGGCGGGGTTGCTGGTGCAGAAGTCGTCCCACGCGCCTTCGGGGCCGGTGTGGACCATCGGGCCGTTGGTGATGCGTCGCCAGGGGCCGTTGAGGTCGTCGGCGATGGCCAGTCCCACCCGCTTGGTGGCGAGGGTTTTGATGAAGGGCTCGCGAACTTCTTCACGAGTCATCTGGACCAACTCGTCGCGGGTGACACCCGCGGAATTCGTGTTTGCGCCCATGTAGAAGAGGGCGTACTGGTCTCCTACTTTGTAAACCGTGGGGTTGTGGATGCTGTGGGCGTCCCAGCCGTCGCCGCCGGACCCCACCAACGCAGGCTCCAGAATGTCGTACGGGCCGCCGACACCCCCGGGCTCGCGCGAGACGGCGTGGCCGACTTCGCAGGCGGTGACCCAGCCTTCGTGGTGGTAGATGTTTTTCCAGCGGGCGTAAAACACATGCACGCGGCCGTCAGGGGCGTACACCGGTGAGCAGCCCCAGACGTTGTAGTCCGGATCCTCGAGGATGCGGCCTACTGGTTCGAGGCGTTGGCAGAAGTCCGAGAGCGGTGGGGCGGGGGTGGAGTCGGGGATCATCGGGGCGTGCTTTCGTTAGAGGAACCCATTTATGCTCGCAGATTTGGCGTGGAGTTGCTCCGCTACGGTGGGATTACTCGGTCCGTTCTCCGGGCGGGGTGATGGACACTCCGCGGCGTTCCAGTAGGGTGCCCTCGGCGAGGTGCAGATTGATCAGGGCGATGCGGTAGCGTGTCTGGACTTCGGCTTCGGCGATTTCGGCGGCCAGCTGATCGCGCTGGGCCAAGGCCACCTGTAAGGCGGTGCCGGTGCCCGCGGCCTGGCGGGCGGCTTCGGCCCGGGCCACCTGTACCCGAGCGTTGCGGGTGGTGACGGCCGCGGCCATTTGTTGCCGCAGACGCTCGACCTCGTTGGCGGCCAGCCGTACCTCCAGCCGGACCCGGCGTGCCAGGTTTTCTAGGGCGTGGGCCGACCGCTGGCGGCGGGCCCGGGCGGCCAGGTCGCGGGCCACTGGGGCACGGTTGCTTAGCGACCGTGAAAGCCGTAGTCCGCCGGACACGTCGTAGGTTGCCCCGTCCAGGTCGCGGAAGCTGTCATTGAATGTGTCGGCGAAGCCGGTCTTGCTCAAGTTCACGAAAAAGTCCAGCCGCGGCAGCACGCCGTCGTGGGTCAGTCGGGTTTCGAGTCGGTCCTGCTCAAGCTGGAGACGGGCTTCGTTGAGGTCGGCCCGTTGGCGTTGGGCTAGGGTGATGCGGTCGGGTAGGTCGGTGACCGGCTGAGCCTGGGTGGGAGCGAGGGTGGTGACCCGCACCGGCGGGGGGGCAGAGGTGCGGTCAGACGGGGCGATCAGGCTGAGCAAGTTGAAGCGTGTAGCCTCGCGTGCGGCCCGAGCGTCGATCAGGCCTTGCTCGCGCAGGGCGGCTTCGGCCGCGGAGGCTGCGGCCTGGGAAGGGGCCAGGGCCCCGGCGTCGATTTGTTTCTGGGTGTCGTCGCGCTGCCGGCGGGCGACCTGGGCCCCGCGTTCGAAGATGGCGACCGATCGGTCCGCGAGTACGAAGCGCCAGTAGGCGGTCTCGGTCCGCGCCAACACCGCCGCTGCGAAACCGCGCAGCTGGTGAACCGAGGCGACGACGTCGAGACGTGCCTGGCGCAGCCGCACCAGGTTGGCCCGGCGGTCGGCACCGCGTAGCAACGCCTGGGTGAGGGTGAGGTTGACGTTGGCTTCTTGCTGCTCCGGGGCGCGGTCCGAGGCCCGGCGCCGCTGGGTCACGGAGAGTTCTAGATCGGTGCCGCTGGGCAGCGACTGGCGCACGCCCAATTCGGCGTCGGCGTCGCGGCCGGTGACGCCAAACTCTTGCTGTGTGGCGCGGTCGGTGACCAGACGGACTTCCTGGCCGGTACGGGCTTGACCGAAAATTTCGGCGTCGAAATCGCCCGCCTCGATTTGAGCGAAAGCCCCGGCAATGACCGGACCCAGGCGCTGGGCCGCGAGGTCGGGGTGATTGAACAGGGTCATCACCGCGGCGTCTTCGAGCGACAGGGCTAGCGTTCCGTCGGGATCGGTGGGCGGCTGGTAAACCGTGGTGTCGGGCGGCAGCTCGCCGGACAGGGCGCGGTTGATTTCGGCGTTAAGGGCCGGCAGATCGAAGGCGGGCCGGTCGTCGTGGGGCCAGGGGCCGGGCGCGCAGGCGGGAAGCAGCGCGAGTGAGACAACGCAGACTAGCGCTGCGCTTAACCATGGCGGGCACGGAGACACAGAGACACGGAGCAAGGCGTTTGGACGCATCGTTTTTTGGTTTGTGCGACCGAGGTGGTTGAGGGTGGGGCTCTGGAAACCGGGGGCTGCGATATACCTTCCGTAAGGGGCCCGATGAGTCGTCGTTTTCAACAGCTCAAATCCAAGTCCGCACATCAACGCTCTGGTTTGGTTTGAGAGCAAGCGATGGCTGCGGATGTCTTGCTCCGTGCCTCCGTATCTCTGTGCTCTCCGTGGCCGGACGTAGGGAGGGGGCGGATTGTCAGACGTAAACCAAGCCCACATCATCCCGCCTTCCGTTCGCGTTCGGGGTGGAAGATCACGTACACCACGGGGATCAGCACCAGCGTGATGAGGGTCGATCCCGCCAGGCCGCCAATGACTGCACGGGCGAGCGGGGCTTGGGCATCGGCTCCCTCGCCGATGCCCAGGGCCAAGGGCAGTAGACCCAGCACGGTGGTGAGCGAGGTCATCAAGATGGGCCGCAGGCGTCGGCGGCCCGCTTCGGCCACGGCGGCGCGGGTGGCCAGCCCTTCACGGGTGCGCAGCTGACCGGTCTGGTCGACCAGCAAGATGGCGTTGTTGACCACGATGCCCCCGAGCATGATGCAGCCGATGTAAGTTTGTAAGTTCAACGTGGTTTTGGTCAGGAACAAGATCAGCAGCACGCCGATGGCCGCGAAGGGCACGCTGAACATGACCACCAACGGGTCACGCAGCGATTCGTACTGACAAGCCAGGACCATGTAGACCAGCACCAGCGCGAGCCCCAGGGAGACCATCAGCTCGCGAAAGGCTTTTTGCTGCTGGGCGAAACCGCCCGCGACTTTCAATTCGTAGCCCTCGGGCCGCGGGATGTGTTCCAGTTCGCGGGCCAGGGTTTTGGCCACGGTGCCCTGGTCGGCGTTGGCCACGTTGCCGCTGACCCGCAACTGGCGGCGTTGGTTCACCCGCCGGATCTGCTGGGGACCGCGGTCGGGTTCGGTGGTGACCAGGCTGCGGAGGGTGACCGGTTCGCCGCGCGAGCCGCGCACGGTCAGGTCCAGCACCTCGTCGACCTGCAGGCGGTGGGCGTCTTTCAGCCGCACGTTGATGGGGTACGAGGTGCCCTGGGTCTGGAAGTTGCCCGCGCTGCGCCCGGCAACAGCGACTTCGAGCACCCGGGCGACGTCGCGGATACTGAGCCCCGCATCGGCGATGCGGGCGCGGTCGATACGGATCGATTCCTGCGGGATGCCCCGCTCTTCGGGCTCGTCCACGTCCGACACCCCCGGAATCTCGGCCATTGCGGTGGCCGCCTGTTCGGCCAGGGCTCGCAGGGTCTCCAGCTCGTGCCCGCGAACATCGACCGCCAGCCCGCCGCCGCGGCCGCCCAGCAGCGCTTGCAGTAAGAACTGGCCCTGTGGGGCCCGGGTGCGGATGGCTAGGCCCGGGATGGTGCCTTCCAGGGCACGGCGCAGGTCTGCGGCCACGGTCTTGTTGTCGCGCGAGCGCTCGGCCGAGGGGGTGAGCGACAGCCGGATGGACCCGCGGGTGGGCCCGACTTCGGTCAGGGTGGCGACCTGCTCGGGCACGGCGGCGGCGACCACCGCCTCGACCTTGCGTATCTGTTCGTCGACCAGATCCAGCCGGGTGGCGACTTCCATGTCTCCGTTGACCCGCACCTCCCCCTCGTCGCTGGGGGGCATGAATTCGCTGCCCAACCGCGGGGCCAGCAGCAGGCTGAGGCCCAAAGCGCCCGCGGCCACGAGCAGGGTGATCAGCGGCCGCCGCAGTGCGCCGGCCAACACGTCGCGGTAAACCCGGTCGATGCCGTCCAAGAGCGCCTCGGCGACGCGCAGCAGCGGGTTGCGCGAGGCGGTGGCACGGCCGTCGGAGCCGAAGACGTCGCGCGTGACCCGTTGGCGCAGCAGGCGCGAGGCGAGCATGGGCACCAGGCTGAGGGCCACGGCCAACGCCGCCAGGAGGGAGAACACGACCACCCACGCCAGCTCTTTGAAGAGTACGCCGCTGACGCCCTGCACGAAGATCAGCGGCAGGAAGATCACCGCGGTGGTGACGGTGCTGGCCACGATGGCCGGGCCGACCTCCGCGGCCCCCGCGGTGGCCGCGGTGGTGCGGTCTTCGCCGTTTTCCACTTGCCGGCGGAAGATGTTTTCAAGCACCACGATCGAGCTGTCGACCATCATGCCCACGCCCAGGGCCAGCCCGCCCAGGGTCATGAGGTTGAGGGTGAAGCCGCCGAAGTAGAGCAGCGCGAAGGTGGCCACGATGGAGATGGGGATGGCCAGCGCGATGACCACCGTGCTGCGCAGGTTCCGCAGGAAGAAAATCAAAACCAGCACCGCCAGCACGCCGCCGTAGAGCACGGTGCGGGCGACGTTCTGGATCGACCGCTCGATGAAGTTGCCCTGATTGTTGATCGGCAGCACGTTGATCTGCGGGAAGTCGCGGTTGACATCTTCGATCTCGTCGAGGATGGCTTCGGAGACCTCGACGGTGTTGGCATCGGCCTGCTTGCGGATGGCCACCCGCAGGCCCAGCTTCCCGTTCACCCGGATGTGGCGGGTGATCTGCTCGTGGGTGTCGGTCACCTCGGCGATCTGGCTGAGGGTGACCGCGGCGCCGTCGCGCACGGCGATCACGGTGTTGCGCACGTCGTCGAGACCCACGAAGCGGGCGGGTGCCCGCAGGCCGATTTGAAAACGGCCGCTCTGGATCTGACCCGCGGGCAGGTCTACGTTCGCGTTGCGCAGCGCGTTGAGCACGTCGTCCAGGGGCAGCCGCAGTGCCCGCAGGCGGTCCGCGTCCAGGGCCACGCGGACCTCGCGGTTGTAGCCGCCCCAGACATCGACCTGGGCAACGCCCGGAAGCTGGGAAAAACGCCGCCGCAGCGTGTTCTCCACCAGGTTGGTCAGCTGCACGGGATCCAGGTCGCTGGCGATGCCCAGCAGTACCACTGGGAAGCTATCGGGGTCAAACTTGCGCACCTCGGGCCGCTGTACGTCGTTGGGCAGCTCGTTGAGCTCGTCTTCGAGCCGGGCCCGCACGTCGGTGGCCGCCAGGTCCACGTCGGTGCCCCAGGCGAAGGTCAGCCGCACCGTGCTGCGGTTCTGTGAGGAGGTGGAGTTCATCTCCTGGATGCCGGGCACGGTGCCGAGGATTTCCTCGACGATGCGCGTGACCGACGACTCGATCACTTCGGGGCTGGCGCCCGGGAAGGTGGTGCGGACCGTGAGGTTGGGCAGGTCGACTTTGGGCAGTAGGTCGGTGCGCAGCTTGCTGAGCGACACGCAGCCTAGGAGGACCACGATGAGCGTGACCATGGTGGTAAACACCGGTCGGCGGACGCTGACGCGCGGCAGGTTCATGGAGCCGCGGCCCCAAGGGTGCTGGGCGCGTCGGGGGAATCGGCTGCGGCGTCGGCCGCCGCCGGGTCTTGAACCACCGACACCTCCGACCCGTCGCCGAGCAGCTGCTGGCCCAGGGTGACCACGCGGCCCCGGAGGTTTTCGCCTAGCAATTGCACGCGGCCCCGAGCGGTAAGACCCGGTTCCACCGCGTGCTGACGCACGCTAGAGCCGTCGCCATTAAGCACGAAGACGGTGGGCCGCCCGTCGCGCCGTGTGAGTGCGTCGGCGGGCACGGTCAGCGCGTCGTCGATGCGGTCCAGCACCACGCCGACCCGGGCGAACATACCCGGCTTAAGGGCTGCGTCGGGATTGGGCACCGCGACCTCGACCCGGGCCTGGCGCGAGGCGGTGTCGAACACCGGCGACACCCGTGCCACACGGCCGGTGAATTCTCGGCCCGGCCAGGCGTCCACGTCCAGCGTGATGGGCTGCCCGGGGCGAATGCGCCCGTAGTCGCGCTCGGTCACGAAGATCACCGCGGTGATGGGGTCCAGGTCCACGACCGAGAAGAGCGGGGCGTTGGCCGACACCGAGTCACCGGCGCTCACGAAGCGCTCGGCGACCACTCGTGGGCCCTCGGTTTCGTGTTCGTTCAGGGTCCAGACGGCACGGGCCTCGGTCTGGTTGAGGCGGATTTTGGCGGTGCGCACGCCGGCTTGGGCTCGGGTTACCCCGGCCTCGGCGACCGCGAGGGTGGCGTCGGCCGCCAGCCGCTGGGCGCGGGCGGTGTCCAATTGGGTGTCCGAGGCCACGCCCTGGCGATGCAGGGTTTCGAGCCTCACTTCGGCGCGTTGGGCGATTTCTTGGTTGCTGCGGGCCTCGGTGCGCTGGGCCTGGGCGACGGTGCGCTGAGCTTCGGCCTGCAGCAGGTCTTGTCGGGCTTCGCCGTCGTCCAGTCTGGCCACGACCTGCCCCCGCTCGACTGGGTCGGCCAGGTCCACGGCCAGCGATTTCAGCCGGCCGGAGCGCTGGGCGGCGACGGTGAAGCGGTCCGAAGCCTCCAGCGTGCCGGTAAACACGCGACGTTGTTCGATGGGCCCGCGGGCGATTTCAGCCACCCGCACCGGGGCGGGGCCACGCTCGCGCTTTTGCCGCCGCTCGCCGCCACGCTCGGCCAGGCGCCACGCCACTCCGCCCGCCAGTGCGAGCACCAGCGCGGACGAGGTCAGGATGAAAACAAGTCGGGGGAGCATGGCGGTGCGCTGGTGGGTGGGCGTGGGGGGGAGGGCGGTGACGGGGGGGATGCCCGCACGTGACGGGCGAGTGTAGTCCGCCTTGGCGCGGGATCAGCCGAAGGCCAGGGTGGTGCGGCCCTGGGCCAGCCCCTGGCCCCGGGCGGTGACCACAACCTGCCCCGCCCGCCCGGGCTGGCCGCGGAGGACCAGCAGGGCCCGGCCGTGAAAGGCGTGGCGCTGGGGCACACGGAACGACGCGGTGGTGGCGGCGTTGCCGTTGCCCACCGCGGCCAGCTCGGCCGGGCCGTCGAAGGCAAAGTGCAGCAGGTCGTCGGCCCCGGGGCAGATGTGCCCCGCGGCGTCAATCACCGACACGCGGATGAAGGCGAGATCGCGGCCGTCGGCGGTCACCACGGCCCGCTCGGGGGTGAGCGCGACCTGCGCGGCGGGCCCGGCCGTGGCCACGGTTTTTTCGGTCAGGGTTTCCCCGTTCGCGTCGTAGCCCACCACCTTCAGCTGGCCCGGGGCGTAGGGCACGTCCCAGCGCTGGCGGTATTTGGAATCGAAATCGCCGCCGGCCCATCCGTGGAAAGCCACGGGGATCGGCGTGGTGTCCACGCCCACGCGGCGGGTGCCCTGCGAGACGCCGTTCAGAAATAGCTCCACCGTGTGGCAGTTGCTGAAGGAAAACACCGGGATGGGCTCGCCCTCGCGCCCGGCCCAGTTCCAGTGCGGCAGCAGGTGGACCATGGGCTCGGCGGTCCACTGGCTTTGGTAGAGGTAGAAACGGTCTTTGCGGAAGCCCGCTAGGTCCACGGGCGCGAAGTAGCTGCTGCGGGCTGGCCAGTCGTCGTTCCAGTAGCCGTCGGTGCTGTTGTCTCGCCCGCCGAAGGGGGTGGGCTCGCCCAGGTAGTCCTGCCCGGTCCAGATGAACTCGCCCAGCACACGCGGGTTTTTCTCCAGCGCGTCGAACTCGATGTCCGGGGGGTAGGCCCAGGGAGGGCCGATCAGGTCGTAGCCGGTGACCTGCAGGTCCGGGTGCTTGTCGTATTTTTCGATCGGCAGGTGGTAGACCCCGCGGCTGCTGGTGCAGCTGCTGGTCTCGGCGCCGTAGATGGTCCAGTCCGGGTGGTCGTTCAGCACGCCGGCGTAGTTCAGCGGCTTGTAGTTGAAACCCGGCAGGTCCACCTCGGCGGCCAGGCCGTTGGCCATCGCCCCGTCGAACAGGTTGAAGCCCGCGGTGGTGGGGCGGGTGGGGTCCTCGTCTTTGCAGATCGTGTGCAGGCGGCGGGCCAGCTTCCAGCCGTCGGATTCGTTTTGTTCCAGGATCTCGTTGCCGATGCTCCACATCACCACGCAGGGGTGGTTGGCGCCCTGGCGGATCATGTCGCGCAGGTCACGCTCGTGCCATTGGTCGAAGAACACGTTGTAGCCGTGGGGAACCTTGGCGATCTGCCAGCAGTCGAAGGCCTCGACCTGCACCAAAAGGCCCAGGGTGTCGCACAGCTCCAGCAGCTCGGGAGCGGGCGGGTTGTGGCTGGTGCGCACGGCGTTGGCGCCCATGGCCAGCATGGTGCGCAGCTGGCGTTCCAGGGCGCACGTGTTGATCGCCGCCCCCAAGGGGCCGTGGTCGTGGTGCAGGCACACGCCGTTGAAACGCAGCGGCTGGCCGTTGAGCTTGAAGCCGCCCGCGGGGCTGGTTTCGAGGGTGCGGACGCCCAGCGGCTCATTGGCGGTGTCGGTGTGCCCGTCGCAGTCCGCGGTGGTCACCACGCGGTAGCGGTGCGGGTCGGCCGGGCTCCAGCGCCGGGGGTTGGGCAGATCCAGGTCCAGCGTGACGCCGGTCTGCCCCGCGGCGGGCACGGTGACGCGGGTGTCCGACGCGGCGCGGTCGCCGTTTTCGGCGTCGCGCACGACGGCCCGCACCAGGGTTTGGGCGGGCCGGTCGGTGGTGTTGACCACGGTGGTGCGCACGCGGACGGTGGCCGCGGCGTCGGTGACCTGGGGGGTGGTGATCCGCGTGCCCCACGCCGCCAGGTGCACCGGCGGGCGCACGCACAGCCACACGTTGCGGTACAGCCCCGCGCCGGGGTACCAGCGCGACGAGAGGTCTTTGGGCTGCAGGCGCACCGCGATCAGGTTCGTTTCCCCGGCGGGGCGCAGGTGCTCGGTGAGGTCGAACTCAAAACCGATGTAGCCGAAGGGCCGGTGCCCCAGAAACACGCCGTTGATCCACACGTGGGCGTCGAGCATCGCCGCGTCGAAGCGCACCGCGACGCGTTGGCCCGCGTCGGCGGCGGGCCGGGTGAACGACTTGCGGTACCAGCCGGTGCCGTGGAAGGGCAGCCCGCCGCTGCGGGCGTTGTGTTTTTTGTCGAAGGGCCCTTCGATGGCCCAATCGTGGGGCAGCGTGACGGGACGCCAGCCGGTGTCGTCGAAGGCCGGTGTCGCGGCGTTCGGAGCGTCGGCATTGCGAAACCTCCAGCCCGCGTTGAATGATGCGGTGCGGGCCGTGGGCGTGGTGTGGGTGGGCCGCTTACTACACCACAATCATCAGTTGGAGTAGGATCTACCATTGTAAATGAAGCAAGACAAGAATTTGTGGGATCTAGTCCTACTGTAAAGTCAGGTACACAATTAATTACAGGAGCCATGCCTCCTAT
>CALLPP010000043.1 GCA_938015655.1 uncultured Algisphaera sp. | reverse complement strand
GTCGCCTCGTCGGCGGTGAAGACCTGGTCGTGGACGTGCCACTGGGGGAGGGGCATGGGGGTGGCGGCGAGGAGAGCGGGGGGGCGGAGGACGATACAGAGGGCGATGCAGAGGTGTTTTAAGAGGAGTTGAATCTTCATCAAAATAGATTATCGAAAACGCCGTGGTGGGGGTCTGGCCCCCGTGACGCCCCGTGACGTAGCGGCCGGGGCGGTGCGGGAGTCGGGCGGCGTTTCGCTTGCAACCGATGGGCGGAGGGAAGCCGAGTGCGTATGGTTTGGATTGTGCTCAGAAGGATCGGTCGGCGGTGCGGGCTCGTTTTTGGGCGTACATAGCGCTGTCGGCTCGCTCGACGGTGGCGGCGAGGGGCTCATCGGGGCGGTGTTGAGCTTTGCCAATTGATGCGGGGACGCTGGCCTGAGCCAGAGCCTGGGTGACACGATGAAGCAGGCCGTCCAGCCCCGTGGGTTCGCACGCCACGCCGAGGACTAAGAATTCGTCGCCGCCCACCCGGGCCAGGACGTCTTGGTCGCGCAAGGCGGCGCGCATGGTGTTGGCGGCGCGGCAGAGCACCGCGTCGCCCGCGGCGTGACCGCGGGTGTCGTTGATGGTTTTGAGACCGTCGATGTCCACCGCCAGCACGCAGATGGGGCTTTTGTGCCGGTGGGCGCGGCTGGCTTCCTCGGTTAGGCGACGCTCCCAGCCGCGGCGGTTGTAGAGTCCGGTCAGGGAGTCGGAGAGGGCGTCGTTGAGAGCCTGCTGAGCGATTTGGCCCTGTTCGGCATAGCCGATTTCACTTTCCAGCACCCGGGCAAGCATCCGCCCGACAAACGCGAGGGTGGGCGCCTCGTCGGTGACTTTCGGAGGCTGGCGGTTTGGTGCTATGGCGTTGAGGGTGCCCAGGAGGGTCTCGTCTGTGCTGAGGAGTGGAACGCTGGCGTATGCGCGGACTGCAAAGTGGGGTGCGAGGGGTATTTGAACGTAGGGCGGCGGGGTGGTGGTGTCGGGCGCGATCTGTGCGCCGTCGCGCACCGTCAGGGCGTCCCAGCGTGGGGTGTCCCAGGCCAGTGCGGACCCTTCGGTTGGTCCGGTGATCGTGCCGTGGGCATGAAGCACGGTCATCTGACCGTTCCGGAACCGGGTGACGATCCATTGCTCGAAGCCGATCTGTTGGCGAAGATGGTCGCAGGCGTCTATGGCCGCCGTCATAATCGACGTAGGGGATTCCACTCCATTCATGGCGAGATGTTAACCCCCAGGACTTTGCGCGTGAGGGAGAGGTTGGCTTTTGCTTTGGGGCTGGGTCGCCGAGTACCGCGTGGGTCAGTACACGGTGCCGCCGGCGACGACCCCGCTGCCGGGCTTGATGCGGACCTCGCCGGTGCCGGTGTCGAGGCTAAAGGGGCAGGTGTTGCACTGAATGCGGCGCTGGCTGGGCTCGACGTCGGCCAGACGGGGGTCATCTTCGCCACTGGCCAGCACGGGCTGGTCGTCGGCGTCGAGGCGTTTCTTGAGCAGGTCGAGGATCAATTCGTCGATGCCCAGCGGCTCGGCGATCTGGTAAGTGGTGCCGGGGTGAGCAACCGCGGCCTGGGCGGTGAGACTGGGGATGTCGCGGGTCCAGTGCTTGCCGCGGGCCAGGAAGAAGGGCAGGATGACGATTTTGGTGGCGCCACGCCGCACGCACGCGGCGTAGGCCGCGGCGATGTCGGGCATGGCGAGTTCCATGTGGGCGGGTTCAACGATGGCGGCCTCGGGGAAGCGGGTCGCGAAAAGCCGGGCGACTTCTTCCAGCGACGCGTTGGACTGGGCCCGGCGGCTGCCGTGGTCGCAGATGATGACGCCGGTGGCGGTGGGGGAGGAGCCGGTGGGGGAGGAGCCAGTGGGGTCGGGGGTGGTCATGGCCAGACGATAGCCCGCGATCGGCCCGGTGGTGCGTGTCGGTGGATGCAGGGGGTAACCTGGAGGGTGGGGCGGTTTTTATCACGACTTGGAACTGACCCCGTGGCTCTTGATGCTGAAACTCCACCCCCTGCGAACGCTGTGGGGGCGCCGGAACTGAGCAACGGCCAGCTGACCCGCCGGCTGCTGGGCCTGGCCTGGCAGTGGCGCCGCGCCACGCTGGTGGTTTTGCTGATCCAGGCGCTGCTGCTGGCCATGGCGGTGGGCGGGCTGGGGCTTTTGGGGCTAGCGATCGACGTGATCGGGCACGGGCTGTCGCAGCAGCGGCCGGATCTGGGGCTGGATTTGAAGCCCCCCCAGTGGCCGCTTGGGCTGATACCGCCCGGGTCGTGGAACGCGCTGGGACGGGTGGCGGTGGTGGCGTTGCTGATCGTGGCGATCGGCGGGCTGCGGTTTGGTCTGGAGCGCGGCGGCCAGATCGCGATCGCCACCCTGGTGCAGAATCTGGTGGTGGACCTGCGCGACCGGGTGTACGACAAGCTTCAGAGGCTGAGCTTCCGCTTTTTTGCGGCCCACGACTCGGGGAGCCTGATTAACCGCGTGACGGGCGACGTGATGATGGTGCGGTTGTTTATCGACCGGGTACTGATTCAGGTGGTGGTGCTGCTGATGTCACTGGTGGTTTTCGCGGGGTTCATGATGATCCTCAGCGTGCCGCTGACGTTGGCGTGCCTGGCGACCACGCCGGTGCTGTGGGCGCTGACCGCTTATTTCGGCAATCTGGTGAAGCCGGCGTACCGTGAAAACCGGCGACTGTTCGACGGCTGCGTGCGGGTGCTGTCGGAAAACGCGCGGGGGGTTCACGTGGTGAAGAGCTTTTCGCGTCAGGCGTTGGAGATCCGGAAGTTCAACGACGCGAGCGAGGCGGTGAGCGAGCACAAGCGCTGGATCTTCCGCAAGGTGTCGTTTTTTGTGCCGCTAATCACCGGGTTGTCGCAGATGAACCTGGTGGTGCTGCTGCTGGCCGGGGGGTACGTCTACGCGCGGGATCCGGGCTTTAGTTTTGGTGACTTGATTGTGTTCGCCGGGTTGCTGCAGCAGTTCAGCCAGCAGGTAGGTAGCGTGGCGGAGATCACCAACGCGGTGCAGGCGAGCATGACCGGTGCCCGACGCGTGTTCGAGGTGCTGGACGCCCCGGAAGAGGTGGCTTCGCCCGCAGACCCGGTGCCGCTGGGACGGGCCCACGGTCGAGTGGTGTTTGAACGGGTGGGGTTTGCTTATGGGCCCGCAGGGCCTGCGGCCCTGCATGGGGTG
>CALLPP010000042.1 GCA_938015655.1 uncultured Algisphaera sp. | reverse complement strand
CGAGTTCCCCAACCACGTTTGGGCGTGGGCGGTGTCCATAAGAAAGCATCCACGACCGCGACGAGCGAGGCCGATCCATCCGCTGGCTGGTCATCATCGACGAGTACACCCGCGAGTGCTTGGCGCTCGACGGTTCACGCTCGGTCAAATCGGCGGACGTCTTGGACGTGCTACGCGACTTGTTCCTGATCCGGGGCGTGCCTAAGCATATTCGGTCCGAACAATGGGCCGAAGTTCATCGCCAAGGCCGTTCGTAAGTTTCTGGGCGGCACCGGCGTGGAGACGCTGTACGTCGAGCCCAGATCGCCCTGGCAAACTTTGCGTTACCCACAAACCTGGCGCCTCTCCGTTGTCAGATTTCACCGTGCCTTGCGGGAGATTTGGGAAATCGCGATTCTGTGGTCCGTCGGCGAGCTGTGTGGGCCGGGCCTCCGCCTAATATTACTTTTCTTATAAAACAAGCCTGGTAGCCCAGGAACGCAGATACTTGTGGGTAACTAAAAGGAAGGATGAACGGTTACCCGTCATTTTCGCGTAAGCGGGAGTGACGTGCATTTCTACAAGGCCGTGTTGTTCTCTTTTTTTCCTTCTCGCTCCGCGTGCGGCCGCGGGAACGGGCTATTCTAAGGTGATTTTAAACCCCACGCTATATTTTGTGGGATACCCGTGGGGGGCGCTGATCGCAAGGCCTTTTTTTGTCTGTTCCCACCGCAGCTTTTCGTGGCTGCCCATCAGGGTTACGGCTTTGACTGTATGGGGTGTTTTTTGCGTGCCCGTTGCTAAAGAGGTGATTAAGACGTCCCCGACAGGATTGACCATGCAGAAGGCGTAGAGGTCGTTGCCTTTGAGGGTGAATCGGAAGTCTTTCGCGTCATATTGATTGTCCACGTATTCGCTGGTGTTTCCTTCGGGGTCAGGCAGGCGGCCTTCGCCGTAGACCTCCCACGGGCGGGTGTCGTAGATGCCTTCGCTGTGAACCGCCATCCAGTCGGACATTTCTTCCAGAAATGTGATCGCGCCGGCTTCGATCGAGCCGTCCGCCTTCATGGGAATGTTGAGAAGCATGTTGCCGTTTTTACTTACGGCGTCCAGCAGCAGGTGAATGACGGCGGGTGGTTTACGGTAGGTGATGTTTTCCCGGTAGTGCCAGTTGCCGATACAGGTGTCGATCTGCCAGGGGTTGGAGTCGATGGCGTTTTTTGAGCCACGCTCAACATCGTCTACAAGGGCCCGGCTGGTCAACGCGTCGTTGTGTTTCGTGTTGAGTACGACGTCTAGTTTCCCGTGTCGCTTGATGCGTTGGTTGTAGAAGTGGGCCGCGATTTTCAAGCCCACGCCACCGAGCGGCGATTTGCCGTCGTCGAAGTACAGCAGGTCGGGGTCGTAGACGTCGATCAGCTCTTTGCAGCGCAGGTAAAATCGGTCGAGATACGCTTGGCTGATCGGCGTGCCTGCGTCGCGGACCGGCCCGTAGAGGTCTTGCGGGTCATAGCCCTCCCACCACGTGCCCTTGCCGTCTTCTTGGCGCATATGCCCGTCGTAAGGCAGGCCTTGGAGGGGGCCTTCGCGGTCGTGTCCAAAAACCGGTACGAGCCACTTCCAGGTCCGTGCTGCGTGGACGGACACGCCGAAATACATTTTCTTTTTCTTGGCCGCCGCCGACCACTCTTTAATGAGGTCGCGCTTTGGACCCATGTTGACCGAGTTCCATGGCTGCTGCGACGAGTTCCAGTTGTCGAAGTTGTCGTGGTGGTTGGCCATGGCGACAAAGTACTGAGCACCTGCCCGCTTATAGAGGTCGAGCAGGTGGTCGGGGTCCCATTGCTCGGCGGTGAAGTCTTTGCAGTAGTCCTTCAGGCCGATCTTCGAGGGGTGGCCATAGCGTTCAACGTGGTGTTTGTAGTGCCGTTCGCCCTGTCTGATCCAGTTTTCCTTGTCGGACTCGGGTTTATAAATAAACTTCGCGTTCCAGTCGCCGCTTCCCGGAACGCACTGGATGCCCCAGTGGGCCCAGATGCCGAACTTGGCGTTCTGGAACCACTCGGGGCACTCGTAGCCTTTGGCGAGGGAGTCCCAGTTTGGTTCAAAAACCCCTGGTTCGTAAGGGAGGTCTGTTGACAGTTCGGCCTGACTTGTGCCGTATGGCAAACAAATGAGCAGGGCGAGTGCAATTAACTTCACGGGATGCCTTTGGGTAGAGTTGGCTAAGGTGTGGCGGGGCGTGTTTGGTTCGCGGCGTTTGGTCCGATCTAGCGTATGTGTTTTATCCGCCGGTCTCAAACCCTTGTTCGCCGTGTTTTTAGACCGGCAGAGCGACCATTTGATGGAGAATGGTGGTCTTTCTATCGTTGTTTTGCCCGGCCGATTCGGGCTCTCAAGTGATTTGTCTTGTGAATCGCGATGCGTGCGAACGTGTGTCTTGCATGTGTCGCCTTGATTTACTGGGCGCCAGGAATGCAAACGATGTTCCTGCTTTGGCGCGGGGTGGGCGCTCAGCTGTTTGCTGGCGGGGCTTGGGCAGTCGGGGCGGTGGGGTCGAGGATTTCGTTGCCGGCTTCGTCGATGGGAGTGGGGCCGACCTGTCCGTAGGTTTGGGGCCCGGGTTTGTGGTCGCGCCAAGGCTGGCCAGCGATGATTTGTTGTGCGGTGCGGATACCTTTGATCAGGGACCGGCGGTCGGTCATGGAGGTGGGCAGCTCTGCAGGTACGGGGTCCGGGCCGTCCTCGGCCCGGTGCAGGTGCACAGTCTGGGTGGGGAAGGCGAACTGGACGCCGAGCTGATCGGCGAGACGGACGACGTCGATGAACAGGCGTTCGCGTTCGCGCAGCTCGGTGTTCCAGTCGGGAACTTCGAAGAAGACGTACAGCAAGACGTCCATACTGGAGGCGCTCCACTGGTGAAGCCATACCTGGTAGTAGTCTTTGCGGGTGTAGGGGTGGGTGCGCACCAGCTCGCGCACGCCTTCGGTGAAGGCGACCAGCAGGTCCGGCGGGGTGTCGTATTGCAGGCCGAGGTGGGTTTTCCAGCGGCGGTATTTGCGGCGGCCGTAGTTGTCGACCGTGGCTCGCACGAGGGTGGCGTTGGGCACGGTGGTTTGCGAGTTGTAGAACGTGCGCACGCGGGTGGAGCGGAAGCCGAGTTCTTCGACGGTGCCTTCGACGTCGCCGATGACGACCCAGTCGCCGACTTCGAAGGGGCGGTCGAGGATGACGGCGATGGAGCCGAAAAAGTTTTCGATGGTGTCTTTGGCGGCGAAGGCGAAGGCCAGCGAGCCGATGCCCAGGCCGGTGAGCAGGGGCAGGATGTCGATGCTCATGGCTTTGGCGGCGTAGACTAGGCCCACGGCGAGCACTAGAAGCTTGAGGCCCTTGCGGATGAGCGGGACTAGCACGTCGTCGAACTTGGTTTCGGTACGTTGGGTTTGTAGCAGGACGTAAGCCGCGAGCACGTCGAGCAGGCGCCAGCCCGCGAGCACGCCGGCGAGAACGAGAAAGACGTTGACGGCGGCAAAGAGCACGACGCCCGCGGGGCCGCCAAGGCCCAGTAGGTGCAGGCCACCGAAGACCAGCCAGGCGGCGATGAGTAGGCCCACGGGCCGGGTGGCGCGGTGGACCAACTCGCGTTGGTCGTCCGGGGCACCGCGGAGCAAGCGGCTCAGAAGCCGCCCGGTGATGGCTTTGCTGAACACGTCGATCACGACGGCGGCGAACAGCAGCAGGCCCAGCGCGGCCCATTGCCACAGGCGCACGCCCAGGGCCTGGGCGGTGCGGAGGCGTGGGGGGATCAGCAGCTCGATCCCACGGGGGGCGGCGGTGGTGGCCGGCGGCCCGGGGGCGGGGTCGGCGTTTTGCAGGGCGTCGAGTTTTTGGGACATGGCGCCAGCGGCGGCGGCGGTTTGGCGGCTGAAGCGCCACCCTTCTTGGGGCAGGCGCTGGATGCTGATGCGCTCGCCGCGTAGGCCCGCGCTTTGTACCAGGGCTTGGTCGTCGGCGCTGGTACGTACGGGGAAATAGGTGTACCAGGCCTCGCCCTGGGCGGCCGCGGCGTCGGGGATCTTGTCCAACTCGACGGTGCGAACGTGGTTGAGGGCGTGAAAGAGGGCTTGGGCGACGTCGCGGGCGGATTCAGGGTCGCCCGCGGCGGTGTCGGGGTGCAGGCAGGCGACGGCCTGGTTCCAGGCGGCACGGTCGGCCGGGTCGTGGGTGGCCTGGCTCATGGCGGTCATGAAGGCCTGCACGACGGCGCGCGGGCTATCCAGGGCCGCGGCCCTTGCGGCCGGGCTAAGGGCGATGGCGACGGCGATGAGAAGCAGGGGGCAGGCCCGCAGACGTGGGGTGCGATGAACAATCATTGGGGGCGGGGTGGTTGGTGGTGAGGGTGGCCCGGGCGGGGCGGGCGATCTTACCCGCGCCGCGGACGGTTACGCCCCCGCGGGAGACGGAGGTGTTGTGGTGCGTGTTTGGGCGTTGGAGACCGTTGCGGTCTGGGTGGCGCGGTGGGAGCGGCGGGTCCGTGGCTTATCATTGCGTCGCGTTGGCGGCTGCAGGCCGCGGCGAGCCGGACTTGGGGCTTGGTGTTGGAATCGTTTAACGAATGACGAACAATGAAGATGCCACCGCCCCCCAATGCTTGCCGCGTGTCGCCGGGTAATTCGGTGAGCCGCCGTTCGGTGTTGAAGGCGGGGGCGGGGCTGGGGGTAGGTCTGGGGGTGAGTCTGGCCGGGGCCGGCGCTCTGGGCTTCCCGGCGGTGGTGCGGGGCGCGTCGGGATGCAAGCTGCGGATCGCGTTGGTGGGGGTGCACGGGCGGGGGGCGGCCCATCACCCGTGGGCGAGCGAAGAGTCGGTGGTGGCGTTGTGCGACGCCGACGCGGCGACGTTCACCCGCAAGACTGCAAAACACAAAGGCGGCAACGGCCTTCCGGCGAACGAGCAGTTTCCCGATGCGGCGATGTATCAGGACTACCGAGAGCTGTACGACCGTGCGGACGACTTTGATGCGGTGGTGATCTCGACGCCGGACCACGCGCACTACGTGGCGGCGGCGGCGGCGTTGAAGCTGGGCAAGGCGGTGTATTGCGAGAAGCCGCTGACCTGGTCGACCGCGGAGTCGTTGGAGCTGATGCGGCTGACCCGGGACCTGCAGGTGCCCACGCAGCTGGGCAACCAGGGCATGGCGGATCCGGGGTGGCGGCAGGCGTACAGCTATTACCACGCGGGGCTGATCGGGCAGGTGCACACGGTGCAGGCGTGGACGCCGCTGCAGGGGCAGGCGGAAGGTCTTTGGGGGGTGGCGGGCGGGCCGCGGCCCGAAGGAGAAGACCCGGTGCCCGAGGGGCTGGACTGGGCGTCGTGGATGGGCCCGGCGCCGGCGCGGCCCTATGTGTCGGGGGCGTACCACCCGCGGAAGTGGCGCCAGTTTGTGGACTTTGGCACCGGGTTCCTGGGCGATTGGTGCTGCCACAAGCTGGCGGCGGTGTTTAAAATTCTGAACCCGGCGATGCCCACGGCGGTGTGGAACCAGGACGTGGTGGATTGGAACCGCGAGACCTGGCCGCTGAGCCGGCAGATCCACTGGGAGTTTGCGGCCGGAGAAACCACCCGTGTGGGGCAGTCCGAACCGTTGCCCCGCGACGCGTTTCGCATGGTGTGGCACGACGGAGCGGCCCGGCCGACCGCGGCGGACCTGCCGCACTGGGACCCGGCCCGGACGGTGCCCAAGCACGGCGTGGCGATGATCGGCGACAAGGGGACGATCGTGCTGTCGGGCGGGCATGCGGAGAAGGCTTACTTGCTTCCTCGCGCGCTGCACGCGGAGCACCGCCACACGCCGCTGGCCCCGGAGCTGCCGGGGCGCGACCACTTCACTGAGTTTGTGCGGGCGGCCAAAGGCGAGCTGGCGTGGGATGCGCCGGTGGCCAATTTTGTGGAGGGCGGGCACCTGACGGCGGTGAGCTTGTTGGGCAACGCCTCGCTGCTGGCGGACCAGAAGCTGATGCTGGACGCCGCGGGCCAGATCACCAACGTGGACGACCCGGCGCGGGTGATGGCTCAGGGGCGGCCCGAATCGGTTTAGTTTCGGCGGGCGGCGGCTGGCGACGCGCGGTGCGGCGGGGGGGTGTGCGCCCGGTCCGCGCTGCTCAGGCCCCCGCGGACGCCGGCTGCAGGGCGGCGGGGATCCGCTCAAACTGGGTGAGGCTTTCGAAGCTCTGCCGCTCGCGGACGACGTGGGCGGCGCCGTCTTGGAGCATCACCTCGGCGGCCAGGCGGCGGCTGTTGTAGTTGCTGCTCATGGCCATGCCGTAGGCGCCGGCGTCGTGGAGCACCAGCAGGTCGCCGGGGGTGGCCCGGGGCAGGGTGCGGGTGACGACGGTGCCGTCTTCTTCTTGGGTGAACACGTCGCAGCTCTCGCACAGGGGGCCGGCGACGATGGCGTCTTGGGTTTCACCGGCGGCGGCAAGGCCGCGGTCTTGGCCGTCGGGGCCGTACACGGTGATGTGGTGGTGGGCGCCGTAGAAGCTGGGGCGCACCAGGTCGTTGAAGCCCGCGTCGATGATGACGTAGTGCTTGCTGCCGCTCTGCTTGACGCTGCGCACGCGGGTGAGCAGGCTGCCGGATTCGGCGATGAGGTAGCGGCCGGGTTCGACTTCGAGCTCGATGTCGTGGCCGGTGGCTTGGGCGATGGTCTGGCGGGCGTCGTGCCAGACGTTGAAGTAGCGGTCCAGGTCGATCCGCTGGGGCCGGTCGGCGTGGTAGGGGATGGGCAGGCCGCCGCCGGCGCTGATCACACGCAGCGTGTCCGCGTGCCGGGCGAAGGTTTGGGCGGCGGTGACCATGGCGCCGGCGACTTCGCTGAGGTGCGCAAAATCGGCACCGCTGCCGATGTGCATGTGCAGCCCACGCACGGTGAGGCCGCGGGCCTTGGCGGCGGATAGGCACGCGGGGATTTGGTCGTGCCAGATACCGTGTTTGCTGCTTTCGCCGCCGGTGTTGACTTTTTGGCTGTGGCCGTGGCCGAAGCCGGGGTTGATGCGCAGGGTGACGGGCACGTCGATGCCCGCGGCGGCGAGCTGGTCGATCATGTCGGGGCTGCCGACGTTGACGGGGATGCGGTGGCGGGCGATCCATTCGAGCGCGTCGTCGTCGAAGACGTCGGCGGTGAAGACCACGTCGTCGCTGCCCAGGGCGTAGCCGACCTGCTGGGCGCGGTGCAGCTCGCCGGCGGTGACGGCATCGACCTTGACCCCGTGGCGGCGCATGAGCGCGAGCACGGCGAGGTTGCTGTTGGCCTTCTGGGCGTAGCGGACGGTGTCGAAGGCGGAGACTTCGGCGATGCGCCGCTCGATGACCGACGCGTCGTAGACCCAGAGCGGGGTGCCGTGGGCGGCGGCGAGGGCGGCGGGGTCGTAGGGCAGGGGCAGGGTGGGCATCGCGTGGGTGAAGATCGGGGGATAGGAGGAGACACCGTGCAAACGCGGCGTCGCGGGAGCAGGCAGTTTAGGGGTTCGCGTGCGTGACGTTGAGATGATGCTTGCGGGACGAAAATGCTCTGGTTCCCGCTCAAGTTCGTTCAGGGGCTGACCCTGCCGCAGAGCGTGGTGGTGCCGGGCGGGGCGGGCACGCCGACCCTGGAGCTGCGCAGGAGCGGCGGCTCACCGCGCGGGGCGGGTTCGTGCGGTCGACGACGTGGTGCGCGGTTATCCCGCGCGGCGTAGGCGGTGCTGCGCCTGCTCGATCCGCCGCAGGGCGGCGACCGGGTCGGCCTCGGCCCGGGCTTCGGCGGCTTTGAGCTGCTGCCGGGCGATGGCGATGCGGAGTTCCAGGGCGTCGTCGCTGCGGTCCAGGTGTTGCAACTGGGCCAGCAGTGCGGCGGCGCGGGGAGACAGGGGCGGGTCGATGGGGGCGAGCGGGTCGGGCATGCAGGGGTTATCGGCCGGCGAGTGGCCCGGGCTTGTGGACCTGAGCGCAGCAAAACGGCCCCGGGTTGCCGAGGCCGTTTTGCGATGGGGAGGCGGTGCTGACCGGCGGCGTGATCAGGCGCCGTCGGCGGGCGCGGCCGGGCCGCGGCGTTGCGAGCGGCGCGGGCTTTTTGCCCGCTCCGGGCGCTCGTGGCCGGCGTCTTTGCGGCCGTGGCCGCGCTTGCCGGCGCGACGCGCGGCCAGGGCGGTCTTTTGTTCGTCGGTGAGGTGGGCGGCGACGGCTTCACGCATGGATTCGTGCAGGGCGCGGAGCTTGCGATGGGCATCGACGATCTGGTCCCGCAGGGCCCGGGCTTCGTCGGTCCGGGCGTCGCGCTCGGCTCGGATGGCGGCGACCTGTGCGTCGGTGAGGTCCAAGCGTTCCATCATGCGGTCCAGCCGGGCGCCGGGCTTCGCGTCGCGGGGGCCTTGGGCGTTGCGGTGCGTGGCGTCGGCGCCGCGGGGTGGATCTGACCGATCGCCTCCGGACGGGGCGGCAACCAGGGTGACGGTGAAGACCCCCGCAATGGCGATGGCGGCGAGGGACAGGGGGAGTTTGGGGCTCATGTCGGAGGCTCCTTCGGGGTGAGGTGAGGTTGGGGGGAGTGGGGTCGTGCGGGTTCGTTGCGTGGGCGGGCCTGCTTTCACAAATAGAACGGGACGGCGCGGGTTTGATTGCGTTGGGGGAGGGTGGAAGTTTTTTAAAAGCCGTCGGCGCGGTTGTTTCTATGATCTGGCCATGACCGCGACCAAAGAAGACGTGCTGGCAGTGCTGCGAACCGTGGAAGACCCGGAGCTGAAACGCGACGTGGTGACGCTCAACATGGTGCAGCGGGTGGACGTGGCGGACGGTGCGGCGGTGGTGGAGCTGAAGCTGCCGCGGCGGGCGGCGGGTTTTAAAGAAGCCATGCGTGGGACGGCCAACGCGGGGATCATTGGCTTGGGGCTGGAGCCGAAGGTCACGTTTTCGATTGACTTGGCCGGGGGCAGTGCGGCGGGTGATCAGGCCGCGACGAGTAACCCGCTGCCGGACGTTAAGCATGTGATTGCGGTGGGGGCGGGCAAGGGCGGGGTGGGCAAGAGCACCGTGGCCATCAACCTGGCGGTGGGCCTGGCCCGTGCGGGGCGGCGCGTGGGGTTGATGGACGGAGACATCTACGGCCCCAGCGTGCCGACGATGCTGGGCACCGACCGCTATCAGGTACGGACTGAGGGCAAGACGCTGGTGCCTTTTGAGGTGCACGGGATCAAGACCATGACCATCGGCGCGCTGGTGGAAGACGACAAGCCGTTGATTTGGCGGGGACCGATGGCCCACGGCGCGTTTCAGCAGCTGGCGACGCAGACGGCGTGGGGCAAGCTGGATTTTTTGATCATCGACCTGCCGCCGGGTACGGGCGATGTGCCGCTGACCATGAGCCAGCTGCTGCCGCTGACCGGCGCCGTGGTGGTGTGCACGCCCCAGAAGGTGGCGCAGGACGACGCGAAGCGGGCGATCAACATGTTCCGCCAGCTGCAGATCGAGGTGCTGGGGCTGGTGGAGAACATGAGCTTCTTCATCGGCGACGACGGCAAGGAGTACGACCTGTTTGGCCGCGGCGGGGCGGAGATGCTGGCCCAGCAGAGCGGCGTGCCGTTTTTAGGCGCGGTGCCGATTAACACCGGCCTGCGGCGCCACGGCGACGCGGGCGATCCGACGGCGAACTTCACCGGGGAGGACACGCTCTCGGCTGCCCTGGAAGCGATGACCCGGGCGGTGGCGCACCAAGTGGAGGTGCATGTGGCCAGTGGAGCGGGGGCGGGGCCAACGCTGAATATCTCTTGACCGGCGGCGTCGATGACGCCAGTGGCCGGGTTTGTGGATCGTTGAAAAGCGAAAGGGCGGGCCATGCCGGGTTGTCAGCGTTTACTTTTGCCCTTGGCCCTGTTTGTTTATGCGGCGGGTGCGGCGCCGGGCATGCCGGATTCTCCGAGTGCCGCTCCGCGTGTGGTCCACGACGTATGGTTCGATGCGGTGGCCGAAAACCGGTACGCGCAGGTCAAGGGGATGTTGGACGCCGGATTCGAGGTGCGGACGCCGCAACGGGTGACCAAACTGACCGCGCTGCACTTTGCGGCGGGGGGGGGCTCCGGGGAGACACTGGCGATGCTGCTGTGGCACGGGGCCGACGTGGACGCAACCGACACGGTAAAGATGACGCCGCTCCACCACGCCTGCGAGCTGGGCCAAACCACCATTGCGCAGGTGCTGTTGGCCCACGGTGCGGATGTGAACCGCGTGGGCGGGGTACACGGCTACACGTCGTTGCACCTGGCGGTGCAGAACGGCCACACGGAGTTGGCGGCGGCCCTGGTGGCCCTGGGGGCTGATTTGAATGCCCGCGAGCGCCACGGCGCGACGCCGCTGCACTTCGCGGTGTTGCACGGCCGGGTGGCGGCGGCGGAAAAGCTGATCGACCTTGGGGCGGACGTGGCGGACGTCACGACCGACGACGGCTACACGCCGCTGCACCTCGCGGCGTTACGCGGGCACGCGGCGTGCGCGGCGATGCTGCTGCGGCGCGGGGCGGCGTTGGGTGCCCGTGACCGCGAAGGCCTGACGTCACGGCAGCGGGCGGTGGCCGGCGGCGCCCACGAGGTGGTCCGGGTGCTGCGGGCGGCTGGTGGGGGTGGGCCTTAAGTGACTCTGGCCCCGCGTCGGGGAGCCAGAAACCCCGGGGGCCGTGGCGATCGGCCAACGCCCGGCTGTGGCGGGCGGTAGAGAAGGACGGGTGGTTTTTACGCCCGGCCCACCGCATCGATCACGCGGGCGAGGTCGGTGTCGGTCAGGTCGCAGCGCAGGCTCAGGCGCACCCGCGCGGTGCCGGGGGGCACCGTGGGCGGGCGGATGGCGACCGCGAGGATACCGGCGTTTTCTAGCCGACCGGCGAACGTCAGAGCCGCCTGGCTGCGGCCCACGTGCAGGGGGACGATGGGGGTGGCGT
>CALLPP010000041.1 GCA_938015655.1 uncultured Algisphaera sp. | reverse complement strand
TGCACCATTTTGCCCGACAGGTCGGCAAAACGTCGGGCCAGGTCGGCGGGTTCTTCGGCCCGGGGGTTGCCCTTGGCCTTGGTGAAGATGATTTTGTCGGCGCCCAGGGCGACCTGCTTCAGCATGCTGGTGATGTCTTTGTCTTGGCCGCAACCGAAGATCATGACCAGCGAGTCATAGGTGACGTGGGCGCCCAGGGAGCGGGTGAGCGCCGTGATGGACGCGCCGTTGTGGGCCCCGTCGATGATGACCCGCGGGCGTTCGTGCACGGTCTCCATGCGGCCCGCCAGCTTGGTGGCGGCCAGGCCGACCATGACCTTGTTTTCCGGCACGTTGAAGCCGTGGGGCTTGAGCTTATCCAGCACGGCCAGGGCCAGCCCGCAGTTGGGGGCCTGGTGCTCGCCCTTGAGCGGGACCGGCAGGTGTTCGAAGCGCGACTCGTTGGTGGTGAGGCACACGCGGGTGTGCGGGCCTAGCTCGCGGTTAGATTCAAAGCGGTAGGAGAAGTCCAGGTCTTTACCGGTGACTTGCAGGGTGGTGCCGACTTCTTCGGCGACTTCTTTGAGGGTTTCCAGGGCGGCCTTGTCTTGCGGGATGGTGAGCGCCGGGACGCTGGGCTTGAAAATGCCGGCTTTTTCCCGGGCGATTTCCGGCAGAGTTTTGCCCAGCAGGTGGGTGTGATCTAGCGACAGGGCCGTGATGACACTGACCAGCGGGGTGACCACGTTGGTGCAGTCCAGCCGGCCGCCCAGGCCGGTTTCTAGCACCGCGACGTCCACGGCTTGCTCGGCGAAGTACAACAAGGCCGAGGCGGTCATGATCTCAAAGAAGGTCAGCGGCTTGCCCGCGTCGTTGAACTCGTCCTCGATTTTCGCGATTTTCTTGAAGAGGTTGGCGCAGTCGGCGTAGGGCACCATGTGGTCGTTGATGGTGATGCGTTCGCGCAGGTCCATCAGGTGCGGGCTGCTGTAGAGCCCCACGGTGTAGCCACAGCCGCGGAGCATCGAAGCCACCATGGCGCACACCGAGCCTTTGCCCTTGGTGCCGGCCACATGCACGATCTTGAGCTGCTCGTGGGGGTCACCCACCAGCTTCAGAAGACGGCGCATCCGGTCCAGGTTGAACGTGGGGGTGTCGTACTTCACCATCCGCATCTGCTCGTGGTTGTTGTGGCTGTAAAGCCACTTGAGCGCAGAGGTGTAGTTGGTGATCTTGATTTTGGGCGGGTGTCCGGCCGTGGCGGCGGTCTGGGTTTTTGGCTTAAGTTTGGTTGTGGAGGATCGGGATGGCATAGCCCCGCAAGATAGCAAAAACCACGGAGGCGGTCAATCCAAAGTAATTAAATGCATCTTTGCCAATACTTTAGAGAAGAAATTTGGATTGAACGCTGATCGCAAAATCAGGCCTCAGAGGGTGTTTGCCGCCCGATTGTGGTTTGCCCGCCCAGGTAGGGTCGCAGGGCGTCGGGCACGGTCACGGTGCCGTCGGCGTTCTGGTAGAGCTCTAGAATGGGGATCAGAATCCGCGGGCTGGCGGCCACGGTGTTGTTGAGGCTGTGGCAGAACTTGGTCTTCTTGCCCTTGGGGTCGTCCGGATCGCGGTAGCGCAGGTTCAGCCGGCGGGTCTGGTAGTCGTACAGCCGCGAGGCGGAGTGGGTTTCACCCCAGCCCGCGTCGCCGCCGGCGTCGATGGCGGTGAGGAGGTTGCCGTTGGTGTCGACCGCTCGGCTGGGCATCCAGCATTCCAGGTCGATCATGTCGGCGTTCTTGCTGCCCAGGTCGCCGGTGCAGCACTGCAACTGGCGATGAGGCAGCTCGAGTTTCTTTAAAAGTGCTTCGACAAAGCCGATCATTTTGGCGTGCCACGCCCGGCTTTCTTGTGTGTCCGCCGCGCAGATCACCACCTGCTCGACCTTGTCGAATTGGTGGATGCGGTAGAGCCCTGCGGCGTCTTTGCCCGCGGCGCCCGCCTCGCGGCGGAAGCAGGTGCTGACGGTGGTGTAGCGTAGGGGCAGGTCCGCGGGATCCAGGATTTCGCCCTGGTGGTAGGCCATGAGGCCCACCTCGCCGGTGCCGGTGAGGGCCAGCCCGTCGGCGCTGGTTGGGTTGGCCACGTCGTAGACTTGCTCACGTCCCCCCGGGAAGAAGCCGGTGCCGACCATGGTGCCGTGCTTGACCAGGCACGAGGCGGAGAGGGGGGTAAAGCCGTTGTCTTGAGTCATGAAGTCGAAGGCCAGGCTGAGCACGGCCTGGTGCAGACGCATGCCGTCGCCTTTGAGCACGTAGCTGCGCGAACCGGCGATTTTCACGCCGCGGTCGAAGTCGACCAGGTCCAGGTTGCGGACCAGTTCCAGGTGGGTTTTGGGGCGAAAGCCCCGCTGCGATTCGAACGAAGCGTCGGGATTGAACGCGCGTTCCCCACCGGGGTTCCACCGGCTGCGTTCAGCGTTGTCTTGGGCGCCCTTGCCCACGGGCACGTCGGCATCAGCGGGCTGGGGGACAGTGAGCCAGAGGTTCAGGCGTGCGGTTTCGGACGCAGCCAGGGTCTGGTCTAGCTCGGCTTCTTCGGCCTTGATGGCCTGGGGGCGCTGCTGCAGCGCGTTCATCTCGGCTTGTAAAGCGTTTTTTTCGTTGCCCGCGGCTTTCTTCAACCGGCTCGCCAGGGCGCCGATCTGCTTGCCGATCGCGTTTTTTTCGGCCGCAAGGGTCTGGCGGCGGGTCTGCAGATCGCGGACCGTGGCGTCGAGTTTAAGCAGCGCGTCGATATCGGCCGAACTGTTTTTGTTTGCGGCGCCGTGGCGGTACTTGTCGGGGTCGGCACGCAGGTCGTTGAGGTCGATCATGTCGCGATGTTAACCCGAGGGGGGCTTGTGCTTCACTCTCGCCGGGTTAGACACCGGGTGATGCCGCGCAGGCGCCGGGTCCACCACCGGGCACGGAGCCGGCGGAAGACGCGGTGGCGTGGTCCGACGGCCCGGCCCTGGGCGATCCAGTGTTTTGCACTTGCCAAGTCACCTGCATTCAGGGATGCGGTCGCCAGGTGTTCCAGGGCCACCAGGTCGCGTGGGTTGAGGCGTATGGCCTGACGCAGGTCGTCCAGTCCGGGGCCGAACTGCCCCAGGCCCAGCCGGGCGATGCCACGCCAACACCGAGCGGAGGCTTGCGTCGCCGTGGCATCGTTTCCCCGGGGCACCGGCGGGGGCGTCTCGTTTGGGAGCAGGGCGGGGTTTAGCACGGTGTTCAACAACTCGGCGGCGTCGGCAAAGCAGCGCAGGCGGACCAACAACTCAGCCACGCCGGTGAGCTGTGTGGTGGTGTGGTCGCTGCGATCCAGCTCTGCGTAAAGCAGGGCGCGGGTGCGGTCGCGGCGTCCGTCGGACCATTCGGCACGGGCCAGTCCCAGGCACACGCCGGGGCGCTCGGGGTCAAGCTGCCGGGCGCGG
This sequence comes from uncultured Algisphaera sp., assembly GCA_938015655.1. Taxonomy (GTDB): domain Bacteria; phylum Planctomycetota; class Phycisphaerae; order Phycisphaerales; family Phycisphaeraceae; genus Algisphaera. The sequence goes on along the minus strand of CALLPP010000041.1, from coordinate 20,036 downwards.
TGGAAGCATTGTCGTGCGGTGGTGGGCAGGCCGCGCGTCAGTGCCAACTCGCCGAGTTGGTGGTGGGCGGCGGCGGAGTGCGGGTCTGACCGCAGGGCCCGGCGGTATTGGTCTTCGGCGTCCGACAAACGTGTGCTGGCCCGCAGGATGTCTGCGTACTCCAGCCGGGCTTCGGTGTCGTGAGGGTGTTCGGCCAGGTGCTGCTGGTAGCCTGCGGCGGCGCGTTCGGCCTGGCCGCGCTGGTATAGCGTGCGGGCGAGGTGGCGGCCCGCAGTAGGGTGACGCGGGTCGTGGCGCAGGGCTTCTTGCCAACACCACACGGCGCGGTCCGGATCTGCCGGCTTGCGCAAGATCAGCGATCGAGCCAAGTGATCGTGGGCGGCGGCGCGGGCCACGGCCCCGCCGGTTCCCGCCCGGGCCGCGGGGCTGGCGTCCTCGTCCTCTGCGTTTTCCGCGACGTCGCGTGCGAGATAGAACATAATTTCGGCCTCGTCGTGCCGGTCTATTTGCGCGCAGGCCAGAATGCGGTGGACGTAGCCCATTTCGCACAGCGGGTCCAGCTGATTCAACCGAGCGAGGGTGTCGATGGCGGCCTCGGGCTGGCCGCTACGGATCTGATCGACACCCAGGTGCAACAGGGCGGCGGGTTCTTCGCCGCCGAACGCCACCGCGGCGGCAAATGCGCGTACCGCTTCGTCGTATCGCTGCAGGGCATCGAGGGTCAGCCCGAGGCCGAAGTGCCATTCGCCCTGATCCGGGCGCTGCTCCAATGCCTCATTGAGTGCGTCGAGCGCTTGCTGCCACTGCCCGGCTTGAAAGTGCCGGTGGGCCTGTTCGGCGTGGTCTTCGGCGTCGCGCCAGGGGGGCATGGAGCACAGGGGCTGTGAGGGCAGGAAAGGTGTCTGCGAGGGGGGCTGCACCGTGTGGTGCGCGTCCGCATTGTCGATCGGGTTCAGCGGAACGGGCCGTCTTGGCACCGTCTGGCTTACGATAGAACCTGCGTCACTCCACCGTCAACGTGTCGCGGACACACTTTTTTCGAGCCGAACATGCTTTTCTTCCCAGCGACCGATGTTCCGAACCGTGTCGGGGGGGGGCGGCCGTCACGACGGCTGCCTGTGGGATTTGGGGTTTGGCTGGTCGTGGGGCTGCTGGTGGGGACGCCAGGCTGCCGGGTGCAAACGCCCGCGGTGCCGCTGGCGCCCTTTGACGCCGCGTCGTCGCCCGCGGGGGTTACTGATGCCTTTGGCCGATTGATGGCCCCGGCGGCAGGGGGGCGGCGTGCGGGCCCGGGGCCGGGCGTGCGGGTTCCTTCGGACGCCGAGTACCGCCGCGCGGCGGCCGAAACCCTGCTAGCCACCGAGCACCCCGCGGCGTGGTCCGCGCTATCGGCGGCGATTGGCCCCGACGCTCCCACGGCTGCGCGGCGGGCGGTGTTGCGGTCCATGGCGACTGCCACCGAAGTCCCGGACGCGCCGCTGTGGCGCCCATTGGCCGCGCTGCTGGAGCATCCGGTGCCCGCTGAACTGGCCTTGGACCTGGGGGCGGCCTTGGGGCGTTTTGACCGCGTCGATCTGCGTGCGCACCTGGTTGGCTTGGCGCAGGACCCCGCCCGGCCGCCGTCGGTGCGTCGTCAGGTGATCGACGCGCTGGCTCACCAGCGCGACCGCGAGGTTGCCGCGGCTTTACTGGGCCTAACGTCTCGAACCGAGCTGCCGCGGGTGCAAGCCGCTGCTTTCGCGGCGCTGGGCGCTCTGGCGGCGCGCGACGACTTGGGCCAAGATCGTCGGGCCTGGGATGCGTGGTGGGAACGTGCCTCGCGGCAGTCGCGCGGGGCTTGGCAGCGCGAGCTGATTGATAGTTTTGCGCGCCGGCGTGCAGTACGACGACAGAATGAGGCGCGGCTGGCTCAGCGGCTGAACGTGGTGGAGCGGGCCTATTACAACACGACGGCGAAGCCCGGCCGTCCGGCGGTGCTGACCGCCATGCTGGAGAGCCCGCTGCGCGACAGCCGGCTGCTGGCTTTGGAGCTGACGCAAAATTTGATGGTGGGCGACGCGGACCTGGACGAGCCCCTGCGGGCTGCCCTGCGCGCCCGGCTGGCTGACCAGAACGCCGACGTACGGGCCCGGGCGGCCCTGGTGCTGCGCGACGCGGCGGATGAATCGGCGGCGGACATTGCCGCGGCGCGGCTGATCGACGGTTCAGAATCTGTCGATGTGGTTCGCTCGGCCTACTTGCGGCTGCTGGCCCGGCTGCCACGTAAAGAGGCAACCCCCGGGGTGCTGGCCCTGCTGGATGATCCGGTATTACGGGCCGACGCGGCGGGAGCGCTGAGCGCGACATCGCGGGCGCTCTTGCTGGCGCCCCGCCAGGCCGCCGAGGCGCAGCGACGCCTGCGGCAGCTGCTTACCCCTCAGCCCACGGTGGGGCCCGACGGTTTGCCCGTGCCCGCCCCCGCGCCGATGACCCCGGGCCCAGATTCGCCTCAGCTGGTCACTTTGCTGGGACAGGTAGGTGACAGCGCCGACTGGATCCGTATCGAACGCTGGCTCGACGACCCGGACCCGGTGATCAAGCAAGCGGCGGCCCAGGCCTGGGCTGATCTGGGACGATCGCTTCCCACCCTGGCCGATCGCGCCGCGGATCCGGTGATCTTGCCGATTGTGTTGCAGGCCGCCGAGCGTGGCGGCCAAGACGGTGACACCCTGCGGCAGCTGGCCGCGTTTCCGCCCCCGGGACCGCGATTGCTGCCCGCGTGGGAGCGGGCCCTGGTGGCCATGGCCGGCCGCGTGCCGCCGGTAGACGTGCGGCCAGTGCTGGCGGTCCTGGGTACCAATGGGTCCACGCCCGGTATTCGTACGGTGCTGCGTGAACGCATTTTGACCGCGGCGCTGGAGCGTGAGGTAGAAGATGGCGAGTCCCGCGCGGACTATCTTGACCTGCGGCTTCGGCGAGCCCAGTCACGTTTGGCTTCCAACCAGGCGGATTTGGCGGTCAGCGATTACGAAAAACTGCTCGTCGAGATCGATTTACTCAGCCCCGCCCAGGGCGAGGCGGTCTATCGGGGGCTGGTGCCGGCCTGCCTCGCCGCGGGCCGCCACGAAGACGCTTTGCAAGCGGTCAAAGATTTTCTGGTGGTGGGCGAGCGTCCGGTGCCGGAAGACCCTCTTTTGTTGCAACGGGTGGATGCGGGGCTTCGGGCGACCGACTTGGGCCGCCCGGGGGTGGGGGTGGACCTGCACGAGGGCGTGCTCCAGTTGCTTGCCGCCGCGGCAGAGGACGCTCCGCAGCCTGCGGAGCTCGCGGAACGGCTAGCGCGGCTGGAGGCGTCTTTGGCCCCGCCCAAGCGGGAGCCTTGAGGCTCACACCCGGCGGGTCTTGTTTAAGCCCGTGCCGGGCCCGTGGAGGGCGGTGTTTTTCCACGTCGGAAGCAGTTTGTCTGGGGTGACAAAGCGGGCGGGGCAGGGGGGCTGCACCCTCGGCGAGCCGGTTTTGGGGGCGGCTTGCAATCGCCACGCCACAGAGCACTACACTTCCTGGCATGAGCAACCAGACCATCACCGGCAAGGCCTATGTCATGGGCGATGATATTGACACCGATCAGATCATCCCCGCCGAATACCTGGCCTACAACCCCAGCGACCCGGAAGAACGCAAGTTCTTCGGCATGTACGCCAACATCGGCGTGCCTCAGGGCCAGCGCGGCCTGCCCGAAGGCAACACCCCCTTCGTGCGCGAAGGCGAGTTCAAGACCGACTATGCCGTGGTCATCGGTGGCAAGAACTTTGGCTGCGGAAGCAGCCGCGAGCACGCCCCGTTGGCGATCGCCGAGGCAGGGGCCAAGGTCGTGGTCGCCGAGTTCTACGCCCGCATCTTTTTTCGCAACTGCGTGAACGGCGGCTACCTGCTGCCCTGCGAGAGCGTGGAGCGCCTGGTCGACGAGATCAAGACCGGCGACGAGGTCACCGTGGACATCGACGCGGGCAAGATCACCAACCACGCCAGCGGCAAGGTGTACGCCCTGCACCCGCTGGGCGACGCCACGCCGATCATCGATGCCGGCGGGGTGTTTGCCTACGCCCGGCAAGAAGGCATGATCAAGTAGCCGCCCGGCGCCCGGCGCGCTAAATCGTTTGGATCACCAGCGAATGCCACCCGGTCGAGTAGCCCTCGTAGCCGGGCGCGCTGGCGTGCGCGATCAGCGACTCGACGCCGGCGCACGGAGCAACGCAATACGCCTTGCCCTGATCCAGTATTTTCGGATGGTCCAGATCTAGCGTGGTCTCCAGCTGGCTTTCGTCCGAGTCGGCGAGCGTGACGCCGTGTTTGTCTACGATGCAAACACGGGAGTGGCTCCACTCTTCTTGCGAGAGGGGGGTGTTGGTCACGATGGTCTGGGCCAAGTCGTCCCACTTGAATAAAGCGCCCAGCACGCCGGTCACGGGGGCGTTGGCCTCGCCGCGTTCACGCACGGCGCAGGAGTACGCCAGCACCCGCTGGTCGTTAACCAGTGGCGAGCGGTGGCAGGTCTGGAAACCGTAACCCTCGCCCGAGGTCTTGGTTCGGGCGTCGGTGAACCAGGGCTGGCGAGAGACGTCGACGCCCACGCTGTCATAAAGGTCCGGCCGGCCGTTGGCGATCACCCGGCCCTCGCGGTCGGCCAGCACCAGGTCGAAGTAGACCGTGTAGGCCGAGAGGATCACGCCCATCCGCTTGCTGGCCAGGGCCGCGGCGTTGGGTTCTGAATTCCCCAGCGCCTCCACAACACTGGAGTCGGTGGCCCACCAGCGCACGTCGCAGGTCCGTTCAAACAGGTTGCGGTCGATCAGGTCAATGTTGCTGGCCGCAAGGTCCGTCAGCCGCACGCCCCGGACGTTGGACCGCAGCGTGTGGCTGATCTCGTTGAGCTCCTCGATCGAGGTCCCCGTCTCGTTGATCATGTCGTCGGCCACCCGCGAGGTGCGGCCCGAGAGTTCCTGCATGGCCTGGGCCACCACCGCAAAGGCGGCGCCCGTCTGCCCGCCGGCTCGGGCCGCTTCGATCTGCGCGTTGAAAGACAGCAGCCGTGCTTTGTTGTTCACGTCCTTGATCTGGCTGATCGAACGGTCCATTTTTTCGGTTAGATCACCGGCCAGCTCGGCGATGCGGGACGGCGGGTCGCTGTGAAGGGCGGTGAACTCGTTGCTGGTGGTGGGTTTGGTGTGGGCCATGGTGGGGCTTTTTTCAAAAGAGGAATAAGGGCGGCCGCGTCGTCCGGCGGGGTCGTTCATCGGCCGGCGGTCTGTTCCGGTTGGGCGGGTCGGGCGGGGCGGCGCGTATCGGACGGGCTACGGAATTCACCCGCCGGTGGGGTCGGCCGATAGCTGAAGTGTCCTGTTCCTCTACCGGTGACCGTCATGACCACATCACTCCCCGCTTCGCCGTCCAAGAACCCGACCGAGCGCATCCTTTTGGATTCGGGCACCAACGAGCTGGAAATTTTGGTCTTCGAGGTCGGTGGGCAGCGTTACGGAGTGAACGTGGCCAAGGTGCGCGAGGTGATTATGCGGGCCCAGGCCACCCCGACCCCCGGTCAGGGCCCAGCGGTCCGCGGGATGACCCGGCTGCGGGGCAAGGTGCTGACGGTGATCGACCTGCACACTTACCTCGGGGTGGCACCGGCCAACCCGGACCCGGCCACCTGGCGGCTGATCGTCACCGAGTTCAACGGCCTGGCGGCGGCGTTTGACGTCGAGACGGTCGACTCGATCTACCGCCTGTCGTGGAACCAGATCCTCCCCGCGCCCGAGACCACCGACGACAACACCGCCGCGGCCACGGGCATCGCCGAGATCGGCGAGGAGCTGGTGATGATGCTGGACTTCGAGTCGATCTACGACGGCGTTGCGCAGAACGGAACGCCCCGCACCTTGCCCGCGGCCTCCAGCACCTCGGTCGATCGCTCACGCCTGCGGGTGTGGAGCGCAGAAGACTCGTCGTTTGTGCGGCAAGGCATCGAACGGGCTCTGACCGAGTCGGGTTATCACGACCACCGGATCTTCGATAACGGCCGGGAGCTTTGGAACGGCTTGGTGGCCGCGTCCCGTCAGGGCGGGCTGCCGGATGTGATCATGTCAGACATCGAGATGGCCCAGATGGACGGTCTGCACCTGTGCAAGCGGGTGAAGGAAAACGAGGCCACCTCGCACGTCAAATTCTTGCTGTACAGCTCGCTCATCACCGAGCAGACGCGGCACAAATCCGAACGCGTCGGGGCCGATGCGCAGGTCAACAAGCCCAAAATCGAACAGGTGATCGCCCATTTCGATGGCTGGGCGCAGGCTCTTCAGGGCGGCCAGGCCGCCTGAGGGCTTCCCGGCGGGGGGCGGGTTCAAGGTCTTTTTAGGCTAGGGGTATTGGTTTTGGCGGTGCGTGTCTGAAAGCCCCGGGGCCCCGGGGGTAGGGCCATGTGAGCCGTTTCTGATTCTGAGGTTCCTCCCCCGCCGGATTTTGCTGGGGTTTTTTGTTGCGCGGTTTACGCTGCCCGCAGGGCGATCTGGCTGATGCACCGCGCCAGCTCTGCGGGCGGTAGGGCCGCCGCGGCCAGCTCCGCCTCGACGACTGCGCGGGGCATGCCGTAGACCACGCAGCTCTCCGCGTCTTGGGCGACGACCTTCCCGCCGGCGGCGACCACGGCCCGGGCTCCCCGCAGCCCGTCGGTGCCCATGCCCGTCAGCACCGCCGCGATCAGGTCCGAGCCCACAATTTTCGACGCGGATTCGAACAAGGCGTCCACGCTGGGGCGGTGAAGGGCATCGGCCGGGTCGGGGCCGACGTGCAGATGGAGGTCTTGATTGACGCTCCGTCGGATTTTGGTGTGGGTTCCGCCCGGGGCCACGTAGACGTGGCGATCGAGCAGACGCTCGCCATCCGCGGCCAGGTGGGTGGGGCGGGGGCCGTGGCGGTCCAGGCGCTGTGCGAGCGCGGCGGTGAACATCTCTGGCATGTGCTGCGCGATGACGACCGGTGCGGTCATCGACGGCTGCAAGGCGCTCAGAAAAGCTTCGAGCGCGGGCGGCCCGCCGGTGCTGGCGCCCACGACCACAAGCCGCGCCTCGCGGGCGTAAGGGTCGCACACGTTTGGGGTGGGCGGGCCCTGGGGGCTGCGCGCCCCGCTGGTCAGCGCCCGCAGTCGCTCCATCAGCGGCCGGTGCAGGCTCTGGAGGCTGTGCGCCGGACCACGGGGGGCCTTGGCCATCACGTCCGATACGCCCGCGTCGAAGAGATCCAACACGGCTTGTGAAGCCCGCCGGGTGTGTTCCGAAAAAATGATCACCGGGACCTGGCTGAAGGTCCGCAGCTCACGGACGGCTTCGAGACCGTTCATGACCGGCATTTCGTGGTCCATCACGACGATGTCTGGTGCGAGCACGCGGACTTGTTCGATCGCCTGCTTCCCGTCCGCGGCGGTGCCGACGACTTCCCAGCCTGGTTCGCCGTTCACCAAGAGCTTGAGTGCGGCGCGGAGGGTGACCGAGTCGTCCACGATCAACACCCGACGCGCGGAGCGCCGGGTGGGTCGCGTGACGTCGCCGGTCTGTGGGGTGGGGGGGTGGGGTTCGGGCATCGACCAAGCGTGCGTAGAGATAAGTGGCCGGCCCGGTCGGGAAGGCTACTCCAGGCTTCTCGACGGATATGAGCGACGGCATCAGGGCTAGGGGTAATCATCTATGCCGATAAAGGGCGACGGTTCCGCGGGAGTTACATGGTGTTCTCGGGGAATTAATTCGGCGTTGTCGCGTCACCGATTGCCGGGGGGTGATCCGGCGGTTTGTCGCCGGAGTGCGTCTTTTACCTTTCGCCATTTTTTCCGGCGGTTCAACCCTGCACGGCACCATCGCGTGCCGCTTCCCCGAGGGAACTTTCCATGTTGCTCATCACCGTCAGTGTTCTTGGTTTGATTCTTGGGGCGGCCTTCTGGCTGCTGCGTTCTCGTTTGACGCTGGCTCAGCAGGTGGTGTGCGTGGCCTGTCTCTCTGCGACCAGCGGCATCGCCGTGGTCGGGGCGATCGCCTTTGGCCGGGCCAGTGACGCGCTGGTGGCCCAGCGGGCGCAGGGCCTTGAAGGCGTGGTCGCGGGACGGGCCCACGAGGCCGAGGGCTACTTTCGCAGCATCCGCGGGCAGATCGCCACCTTCAGCGAAGACCTCATGGTGACCGAGGCCACCGCGGCGTTCAGCGAGGCCTTCCGCACACTGCCCGAAGAGCTAGGCGAAATCGACGAAGACCAGGCGGTCCGCGCGATGGCGGGCTACTTCAACACCCACTTCCGCCCGGGCCTCGAAGAAAACGAAAAGCCTTACCGCGGACCCGCGGCGTACACCCCCACGCTGCCCCAAGCCCGCGTGCTTCAGCAGTGGTACATCGCCGACAATCCGCACCCGGTGGGCAGCAAAACCGAGCTGGTCCGCGCCGAGGCCGAAGTGAGCTACAACCGCCACCACGCCAAGTTCCATCCGGTCATTCATCAGTACCAGGCCACGTTTGAATACTACGACGTGTTTCTTTTCGACCTGGAAGGGAACCTGGTGTACTCGGTGTTCAAGGAGACGGACTACGGCACGAACCTGCTCAACGGCCCCTATGCGGACAGCAACTTCGGGCAGGTGGTGCGGCAGGCCCTGGCCTCCTCGGCGCCCGGCGAGGTGTTCACCGAGGACTTCCGTTCGTACGAACCCAGCTACGGCGCTCCGGCGAGCTTCATCGGCGCCCCCGTGTTCCATGAAGGAGAGAAGGTTGGCGCCGCGGTTTTTCAGATGCCGGTGGATCGTATTAATGAGATCGTGCTGAGCGACGCGGGCATGGGCGAGACCGGCCGCACTTATTTTGTGGGCCGCGACGGCAAGCTGCGCAGCAACACGCGGGGCGAGGCTTATGCGGCGGCGTTGTTGTCCCAAGACATCGCCGAGCAGCACCCGTCCACCGCCGCGTTTGGCGGCGGGCACGGGTTTGCTCAGGGCGCTTCGCTCGAAGGCGAACCGGCCATCGTCGCGTACTCGCCGGTGAACATCGAGGGCTTGGAGTGGGCGGTGGTGGCCGAGATGCCGCTGCATGAAGTCACCGCGGCGGCCCACAGCCTAGGCCGGCAGATGCTGTTTTGGGGCGGCGGCCTGGCGGTGCTCTTCGGCGGCCTGGCCTGGCTGGTGAGCATCGCGCTGGTCAAGCCGATCAACGACTTGATTGCCCGGGTGAAGGACATCGCCGAAGGCGACGCGGACCTGACCCAGAAGATGGACGAGGACCGCCACGACGAATTGGGCGAGCTGGGACGCTGGTTCAACGTCTTCGTGGACCGCCTGCACGACACCATTGCCCAGGCCACGTCGGTCAGCAACGAGGTGCTGCGGACCGCCAAGGACATCGCGTCGACCACCGACTCGATGGCCAAGGGGCTGGACGAGCAACGCAACCAGACCACGCAGGTGGCCGCGGGGGTGGAAGAGATGTCCGCCACGGTGCTGGAGGTCGCTCGCCGCTCGGCCGAGGCCAGCGAGGCGGCCACGGCCGCGGGCGACCGGGCCGGCGCCGGCGGCGGCGTGGTCAAGCGGACCGTGAGCTCGATCGGTGCGATCGCCGACGTAGTGAACGACTCGGCCGGGGCCGTGGGGCAGCTGGGCCGGCGGGCCGAAGAGATCGGCCAGGTCATCAACGTGATCAACGACATCGCCGACCAGACCAACCTGCTGGCCCTGAACGCGGCCATCGAGGCGGCCCGGGCTGGCGAGCACGGCCGCGGCTTCGCGGTGGTGGCCGATGAGGTCCGCAAGCTTGCCGAACGCACGACCCATGCGACCGAAGAGGTCAGCCAGTCGATCAAGGCCATCCAGAGCGAGACCAGCGCGGCGGTGGAGCGGATGGACCAGGGCACGGGCCGCGTGCAGGAAGGCGTGCAGTGCGCCGAAGAGGCCGGCGTGTCGCTGGACAGCATCGTGCAGAACTCGCAAGAAGTGGCCGACGTGATCCGCGGGATTGCCGCGGCCACCGAGCAGCAGAGCCAGGCCGCCGATGACATGTCGCGCAGCGTCGAGAGCATCACCCAGGTGACCCAGACCAGCGCCAGCGGCGCGGCCCAGATGGCCCGATCGGCCGACGGGCTCCGCGAGCGGAGCGAGCAACTCAGCGCCCTGCTGGCGGCCTTCAAGGTCCGGGTGCCCGAATCCGTCGATGCGTAACGAATCTTGACGTATCGCCCCGTTTTGCCCGGCCCCCATCAGGACCCACGACCATGGACACGCAAGACACGCCCGATTTTGACGGACTGGAAGACACCCCGGAACCCGAACGGGTCCAGGTCGTGAGCTTCTGGATCGGCCGCGAGGAGTACGCGGTGGACGTGCTGAGCGTCCGCGAGATTAACCGCCTGATGGCCATCACCCACGTGCCCAACACCGTGGAGGAGGTGCTGGGGGTGGTCAACCTCCGCGGCACCATCATCCCGGTGGTGGACCTGCGTTCGTGGTTTCGTCTGGGCGAATCGGGCTTCCGCCCGCAGAACCGCATTGTGGTGATCGAGGTCAACGGCCGCATGCTCGGGTGTGTCGTCGAGCAGGTGAACGAGGTGCTACGGATTGATCCCAACATCGTGGTGTCGCCCGGGGCGGTGGTCAACGGGGCGGAGGCGGAGTTCATCTCCGGCGTGGCCCGGTTGAACGATCGCCTGCTGATGATGCTCGATGTGGACCGCGTGCTCGAAGAAGCCGAGGGCCCTCTGGCCCAGATGGCCGCCTGAGTAGAACGCCCCTGATCTTCCCGCCGTTTTCCGCCGCGTTTCCGACCGTGATGCCCTGCACCCCGCCCCCCCTGACCGACGAGCAGACCCAGACGATGCGCGAGCTCGTCTACGGCCGCACGGGCATCTGGTACGCGGATTCCAAGTGTTGCCTGCTGGCCGCGCGCGTCCGGGCGCACATGGCGGACCTGAACACGGTGGAGTTTGAACGCTACCTCCACCGGTTGACCAGCGCGGTGGACGCGGACGGGGTGTTCCGTGATCTGTGCAGCCGCATCACGATCAACGAAACCAGTTTTTTCCGCAACGCCCGGCAGCTGGAGGTTTTCGAGTACCGGGTTTTGCCGGCGATGCTGGACGCCCGCCACCGGACGCGGCGTCTGCGGGTGTGGTCCGCGGCTTGCTCGACCGGGGAAGAGGCGTACACCCTGGCGTTGATCGTTCGCCGGGTCCTGGGCGCGAGGTTCTCTGAATGGGATGTCGACATCCTGGGCACGGACCTGTCCGAGGCCGCGCTGGAGGCCGCGCGGGCGGGTCTTTACACGCAGTACGCGTTGCGGAGCCTGGACCAGGCGGCGCGGGCGCAGTTTTTTTCCGAAGAGCAGCCCAACCGCTTCCGGCTCGATGCGTCGGTCCGGCGGATGGTGAGGTTCGACCACCAAAACCTGGCGGACGCCGCGGGCATCGACCGGCGCGGCCGGTGGGACGTGGTGTTCTCCCGCAACGTTCTGATTTACTTCGACGACGCCGCGCGGCGTCGATGCCTGGCGAGCTTCCGCCGTGTCCTGGCCCCGGACGGAGCGTTGTTCCTGGGGCACAGCGAGACGGCCAGCGGCCACGCCGATTTCACCGCCTTTCCCGAGCCCGGCGGCTTCGCCTGGTCTCCCTCCCCGATAAGCCACTGCACGGAGCGCCCCCATGTCGCTTGATGGAATCGATCCCGCCATTCTCGGCGACTTTCTGACTGAATCGAACGAGCTGATCGAGAAGCTCGAAGAGGACCTGGTCAAGCTCGAGTCGGCCAGCGGCGACGACGAGCTGATCAACTCGGTCTTCCGGGCCATGCACACCGTGAAGGGCTCGGCCAGCTTCCTGGCGCTCAACCCGGTGGTGGCGGTGGCCCACGTGGCGGAAGACGTGCTCAACCTCTCACGCAAGGGCGAGGTGGCCATCACCGAGGGGGTGATGACCCGGCTCCTGGAATCGGTCGACGTGCTTCGCGGTCAGCTGGACGCACTCAACGCCGGGGAGATGCCCGGCGAAGGCCCGCCGGACCTGGTCGAAGCGCTCAAGGCCATCGCGGCGGGCGGCGATGCCGCGGACGCGCCGACCGAGCAAGCGGACGCCGCTCCGGCTCAGGATGCGCAGGGGGGCGTGCCTCTGGAGCTGCACCCGGACAAGATGGCTCTGGTCGAGTTCATGATCAGCGACATGCGCGAGCAGCTGGACGAGATCGAATCGCTCGCCGTGGCGTTAATGGACGGCGAGAGCGCCGACGCGGCGGCGCAGGAGATCCGGACCAAGGCCGGCGAGCTGGAGCTGACGGCCGATTTTTTCGAGCTGGACGTGCTGGTGGGCGACGTGAAGAGTTTGGCCGCCGCCGCGGCCGAGGCGCCGGGCCTGGACGCGGGGCTTCGGCCGGCGTTTGGCCTCCGCTTTGCCACGCTGATTGAGGTGATGCGCCGCCGCGCGTCGGGCCTGGACGAAGGCGTGGTCCGCGAGCTGCCCACCGAGACGCTCCGCGAGCGGATAGCGCTGTTGGCCGCGGGTGAGGGGCTCCCCGCGGAGGACCTGATCGACGGTGTGGACCAGCTGCTGGTCCACGACGGGGTGCTGGAAGCCGACGCGCCGGTGATCGCGGCCGAACCTGCGGCGGCGCCCGCGGCGGATCCGCCCGCGGCGTCCGAAGCGCCGGCGGCGGGCGCGAAGCCCAAGCCCGCCGAGCGGACCAAACCGCTGACCTCGGCGACCGAGGCGACGATTCGGGTGGACGTGAACCGCTTGGAGTCGTTGCTGAACCTGGTGGGCGAGTTGGTGCTGGAAAAGAACCGGGTGCTGGGCATGGCCCGCACCTACCGCCGCATGCCCGGTAGCGACAACGGGTTCAGCGACCAGCTGGAGCAGGTGTCTTCGGCCCTGGACCGGGTGACCGGCGACCTGCAGCTGGGGATTATGAAGACCCGGATGCAGCCGATGGAAAAACTCTTCGGCCGCTACCCGCGCGTGGTGCGCGACCTGGCGAAGGCCACGGGCAAGCAGATCGACCTGGAGCTGGTGGGCGGCGACACGGAGGTGGATAAGTCGGTCATCGAGATGCTCGCGGACCCGATGGTTCACCTGCTGAGGAACTGCGCTGACCACGGCCTGGAAGGCCCGGAGGACCGCGTGGCCGCGGGCAAGCCCGCGGCGGGGCAGGTCACGGTGTCGGCCCGCCACGAGGGCAACCACGTGGTGGTGGAGATCATCGACGATGGCCGGGGCATCGACCCGCAGAAGGTGGGGGCCAAGGCGGTGAGCAAGGGCCTGATCAGCGCCGAGGAAATGGCTTCGTCGTCGGACAGCAGCCTGGTGCGGCTGATTTTCGCGCCCGGCTTCTCGATGGCCGAAGAGGTGTCGAACCTCTCGGGCCGCGGGGTGGGCATGGACGTGGTGAACACGAATATCACCAAGCTGGGCGGGGTGATCGACGTTGCCTCGGAACTGGGCCAGGGCACCACCGTTAGCTTCCGGATCCCGCTGACCCTCGCGATTATGCAGGCCATGATGACCGAAGTCGGCGAAGCGGCTTACGCCATCCCGCTGACCAACATCGTGGAGATCGTGCAGCCCGAGGGCGACGCCCTGACGACGGTGCGCGGCAACAACGTTCTACGGCTGCGCGACGAGGTGATCCCGCTGGTGGATCTGTCGCAGCGGCTGGACGGGGTCACCCAGCCTGACCCGCTGCCCTACGCGGTGGTGGTTGGTCTGGGGGACCGCCGCGCGGCCCTGCAAGTTGCTGGCCTGATTGGGCAGCAGGAGATTGTGATTAAGCCGCTGGATCCGATGTTCGAAAACAGTCAAGAAGTCAGCGGGGCGACGGTCCGCGAAGACGGCGGGGTCAGCCTGATCCTCGACGTGGCGTCGTTGCTCGAAACCTCGCGGACCGGGCAGCATGCGGGGAGTGTCTGTGATGCCTGAGCCTTTGTCCCCAACCCCGTCACCAAGGCGCGCCATGAACCAATCAGCTCTCACCCAGCTTGCCGAGAAACTCGAGCAGTCGGCTACGGAAGTCTGCGGCATGATGCTCGGGGAAGCCGTGGCCGCCGGCGGCCACTGCCGGTGGCCCTTGGACCAGGACCAGGCCGCGGACGTGGTGCGCGGCACGATTTCGATCGCCGGGGATTTCGAGGCCGAGGCCACGATCCACCTGCCGCAGGTCACCGCGGTGAACCTGGTGGCGGCCTTCCTGGGCGGGCCGGTGGAGGCCGATGATGCGGCGTTCGACGACGCGGTCGGCGAGCTGGCGAACATGGTGATCGGGTCGGCCAAGTCGCGGCTCGAAGGCCTGGCCTGCTCCATCAGCTGCCCGCGGGTGGTCCACCAGCAGATGCCCGCCGCGCCGATCACCCGCGACCCGGATTTCTGGCTGCCGCTGAGTGGGCCGTCAGGCGATTTCGCGATTGAGGTCCAGCTGGCGGCCTGACCGGTCTTACTTTTTTCCTGTCTGCTTTTTCTACATCCACCTGCCGCCGGGGCGATGCTGACCCGGCCCTTCATATTCGGATTGATCCCATGAAAGCCCTGATTGTCGACGACTCAAAAACCATCCGCACGATCATGCAGCGGAGCCTGGGCCCTCTGGGCTTTGACACGATCGTGGAGGCCGAAGACGGCCAACAAGCCCTGGACCGAGCCGGCGAGGGCCTGCCGGATTTCATCACCCTGGACTGGAACATGCCGGTGATGAACGGCATCGAGTTCCTCAAGGCGTACCGGGCCCAAGGCCACAAGACCCCGATCTTGATGGTGACCACCGAGGCGGAAAAATCGCGCGTGGTCGAGGCGATCAAGGCCGGCGTGACCCATTACCTGATCAAGCCGTTCACCCCCGACCAGCTCAAGGAGCGCGTGTCGGAAACGCTGCAGCGCGCGGCGTGAGGCCGGCGGCGAGGGGGCCGGGGCGCTGCGGGCGGCGCTGTGCCCGACGGCGCGTTGGTTTTGGCGGGGCGGTGTTGATCGACCCGCGGGGTTTTTAGCTCGCGACCGGCTCGGCGGCGGCCGAACGCAGGGTCTGCCGGCTGCCGTCTTCGGATTCGGCCACGAGCAGGCCTTGCTCGTTGAGGCGAATCTGGGTCTGTCCCCACCGCTGGGTGTCGCAGGTCCAGGCCGAGCCCGAGTCGGCGAAGGTGATCGTCACCCCCGGGTGAATGGCTTCACAGATGGTGAGCGACGGCTCGGGGACGGGGTCGTCTCCCAGCTGCTGACGGGCCTGGGCGATGAGCGTTTCCAGCCGGTCGATCGCCGATTCGTGATCCGGCAGGTCGAACATGGCCAGGGTCATCTCTTCCCGCTCGCTGTGGTTGAACTGCCCGGCGTCTTCCTCCAGCATGGCGATGCGCTTCTGCATGGTTTCGATGGCGTTTTTCTGTTCCGAGAACACGCTGAGGGCCGTGCGTAGCCGGTCGTCGCCGGGTGAGGCGCTGTGGAGTGTCAGGCGAGTGGGGGCACCCTCGGGCCCGCCCAGGGCGCCGATGGTTGCTTCGCCGGCGACCTGCAGGTGCCCGCCCACGACGGTGGCCTCGCCCGCGGCCAGTTGCCCGTGAACGGTGAGGTCGCAGTCCGCGAGGCCCTCGGTCACCGCGGTGTCGCCCTGAACCAGGGCGCTGAGCCCCGCGGCCCGGGTGATGCTCAATGGCCCGACGAGCACGGTGGAGGATGGGGCGTGGGGTTCTGACATATGCGCTGGGGTCCGGAAGGGAGCGCGCGCACAGGGGCGCACCGGATCTTTCATCGGTTGGGCGGGCCCGTGGGTGCAGCCAGGGCCCGCGCGGGTTTTGGCCGGCGGGCGTGCTAGAGTTGGCCGGCCACCGGGCCACGATCACTCCACTTTTCCGCTTAAAACGAGGTTGTTGCCTTGAGCTCCGATATTGCTGCTAGCCGTATTCACCAGGCCGATTATTTGCGTGCCAAGCACGCGGCGGGGTTGGATTACCCCACGTACTTAGATTCGGGCAAGCCCGAGCAAAAGCAGGGCTGGCAGGACGTGGGCGGGCGGGTCAGCCTGAGTGAGGCGCAGAAGCAGCTGTTGTCCGGGTTTACCCGTGACATCCACGTGCTGGTGGTGTCGGGCATCTGGTGCGGCGACTGTGTCCGCCAGGGCCCGATGATCCAGGCCATCGCCGACGCGACGCAGGGCCGGGTGAAGGTGCGTTGGCTGGACCGCGACGAGCACATGGACCTTCAGCAGCAGGTCACCGTGAACGCGGGCAATCGGGTGCCGGTGGTGATTTTTGCTGCCGAGGATTTTGAGCTGGTCGGGTACGCCGGCGACAAGTTGTTGAGCCGCTACCGGGCGTCGGCGGCCCAGGCCCTGGGGGCCCATTGCCCGCTGCCCGGAGCGCCCGTGGCTCAGGAAGAGCTCGATGCGGAGGTCCAAGACTGGATCGACGAGTTCGAGCGGGTGCACCTGCTGCTGCGGCTCAGCGGGCGTTTGCGCAAGCTCCACGGGGATTGATTGCGGGGCTGTCGGACTGGCAGGGGGCGTGAACCGGGCGGGGGTGGTTCGCGTATCGGCGGCCCCGGAGAGCGTTTCCGGGGCCGGTCGTGGAGGGGCGGGTGATTGCGTCCGGGGTCGGCGCTGGATACACTCCCGCCTCGTTCGCGGGCTCTCAGAGCCACCGGCGGACCGCCTTTGGGCTCCAAAACCGGCCTGAACCCGCTTCAAACGCGGTGCGCCGGTCCCCCCAAGCGATTCACAACCCCGTTCTTTGGAGCCCCCAGGTGGCCAAGTCTGTCAAGAGTTCGTCCGCTAAGAAGGCCGCCTCCAAGAAGAAGGCGTTGGTGAAGAAGAAGGCCGTGGTCAAGAAGGCGCCGGCCAAGAAGGCGCCGGCGGCCAAGACGAAGGTCGCGGCGTCGAAGAAGGCCGCTCCGAAGAAGAAGGCCGCCGCGAAGAAGAAGGTGGTCAAGAAGGCCGCCACGATCAAGAAGAAGGTGGCGACGAAGAAAGCCGTCGTTAAAAAGAAGGCGCCCGCGACTAAGACGAAGGCCGCTGCGTCCAAGGGGTCGAAGAAGAAGGCCCCGGTGAAAAAGGCAGCGGCCAAGAAAGCCACGCCCAAAAGCGGCGGCGCGGCCAACAAGGCCCCGGCTGTGGCTGCGCCCCCTCCGGTTAAGAAAAAGAAGCGGACGGCTCCGACCATCATCACCAAGCGCGTGGTGGCCCCGCGACCCAAGCCTAAAATCGTGAAGGGCCCCCCCACCAAGTTTGTGCTGCCGAAGGTGCCCTACGCCTCGCTGGAAGCGGCGCCGGTGCGTTCCACGGTGCTGGACCGCGATGAGGTGCCGACGGATCGCGAGCTTAAGAAAGTCAAGAGCGGGCTGACCCGCAAGGACCTCAACGCCTTCCGCGCGGCGCTGCTCGAACGCCGGGCCGAGATCATCGGCGACGTGGCGGGGCTGGAAGCGGCCCGCAACGAGAGTTCGGGCGACCTATCGAACGTCCCGCTGCACATGGCGGACGTGGGCAGCGACAACTACGAGCAGGAGTTCACGCTGGGGCTGATGGAGAGCGAGCGGAACACGGTGGTGGAGATCGACGAGGCGTTGCAGCGCATCGAAAACGGGATCTACGGGGTGTGCATGGTGTCGGCCAAGCCAATCAGCCGGGCTCGGCTTGAGGCCAAGCCCTGGGCCAAATACTCCATTGAAGTTGCCCGAGAGCGCGAACGCCGCGGGATGTAACCCGCGGCCGCATCTGACCCACGTCATGACCGACGCGTCGTCCATTTCGTCGTCTTCCGCCGAGGCTTCTGCGCAGGTCCCGTTGATGCCTGCCGGGCGGAGCCGGCGTGCGGTCATGGTGTTTTTGTTGATCACCGCCGCGGTGCTGGGGGCGGACTTGTTGATCAAGTCGTGGAGCTTCCGCACGGTGGCGGGCACGCCGGTGCAGCTGACGCCGCTGGTGACCGAAAACCACCGCGCGTTCTGGTCGCAGTACCCCCACGAGGCGACGGTGGTGGTGCCTTCGGTGTTGAACCTAAGGCTGACCACCAACACGGGCGCGGTGTTCGGGCTGGGTAAAGGCAACCGGGTGGTTTTCATTGCGGTCAGCGTGGTCGCCACCGGGGTCATTGGGCTTTTGTTTTGGCGCAGCCCTCACCGGGCCTGGGTGCTACACGGCGCCCTGGCGCTGATCTTGGCCGGGGCGCTGGGCAACCTGTACGACCGCTGGCAGTACGCGGCGGTGCGCGACATGTTTCACATGCTGCCGGGGGTGAACCTGCCGTGGGGGTTGAGCTGGCCGGCGCCCGCGGTGCCGGCGGGCCACCCGCCGCTGGACGGGCCCACCGAAGTCTGGCCTTGGATTTTTAACCTGGCGGACGTGGCCCTGATGGTGGGGGTGGGGCTGGTGTTGATCACCTCGCTGTTTGCCCCCGACCCGGCTAAGAAACCCGTGGCGTCCGCGGGCGTCAGCGCTTAGGGAACCACGTCGCATTATCTAACCGCCGGTGGGCCGTGGCCCCCGCGGCGTCGGTTTCCATCGGCAACCCCAGGGGGTGTCCGCTTCGACTTTCTTGCGGGAACCATGTTCCACTGGCGGCCGCCGGTCAAATCATCTGGTGCGGTGCTCTGGTCGCGGCCACCAACGCGGCGATCAGGCCCCGGCTCAGCGGTCCTTGGTCGCCGCGTTCAGGGTGCCACTGTACGCCCAGGTAAAAGGGCCGGGCCGGATCGTCCACGGCCTCCACCACCCCGTCCTCGGCGGTGGCGGTCACGCGCAGCGTGCCCGCGTCGGCCACGGCCTGCTGGTGGTGGCTGTGGATCACCCCGGTGTCGCCGCAGGCCCCTAGGGGACTGTCGGCGGTGAGTCGTACCGGGTGATCGCCGCTGCGGTGACGTCGGACCACCGTGTCGTCGTGGGTGTCGGGCAGGTACTGGTTCAGCGTGCCGCCGCGGTGCAGGGTCATCAGCTGCATGCCCAGGCACACGCCCAGCACCGGTTTGGTTCGGTGGGTATCGGCGGCGGCCAGCAGGGCCAGTTCGAAGGCCTGCCGGCGTGGGTCCATCAGCCGGGCCGAGGGATGGACCGGCCCGCGGCCGGGCCACGGGGCGGGGAGGGCGGTGGTGTCCGGGTCCACGCCGCCGGTGAGGATCAGCGCGTCGCACAGCGCGGCGTAACGCAGGGCATGTTCGGGTTCGTGGGGTAGCAGTACGGGGGCGCCGCCGGCATCCGCCACGGCGCGGCTGTAGCCGATTCCGACCTCGTACTTGCCCGACTCGGCGGTGTTGGCGGCGTTGTCGAGGGTGATACCGATCAGGGGCGGGGGCATGGTGCGGGTCCAGGGGGGCCGCCCGGCGGGGCGTGGATAGGTCGGACTCTATCCGAGCCAGGTCGGTGCGGTGCGGCGGTGGTTTTCGGCGGACGCGGACGTGGGCTACCTCTGGTGAAGAGGGCCGGTGCCAGTAGCCTTGGCCCCATGACGACACTCTCGGCTGTCGATCACCGGCGTGCGGTGGGCTTTTTAAACACCGCCGCTCGTCCGCTTGAAGCCGCGCTGCACGCCCACCACCGCGGCACGGGGCCGGCGCAGGCGGTGCGTGAGGCGCTGGCCGCGTTTCAGCACGGTAATGGCGGCTACGGCCGCGGCCTTGAGCCCGACGCGCAGCACCCTGCGCCGTCGGCGCTGGGCACCGCCATGGCCCTTCAGCTTCACGCGCGGATCGACACGCCTGGTAGCGACCCGCAGGTGGCGGGAGCGCTGGCGTGGCTACGCGAGGCGTACGACGCCGACGCCGGGGTTTGGCCCATGCGGCCCGCGGCCGGGCCGGGCGTGGTCTCCGCGCCGTGGTGGAAGTCGGACTCTGACACCGCGCTGGTTGCGGTGTTTGAGGGTTGCCGGCTCAACCCCACTGCGGACGTGCTGGCCTGCTTCCTGCACCTGGGCAACAGCACCGACGCGGACCTGATCGCCGAGGTGACCGTGCGGGTGCGTGCCGCGATCGACGGGCAGACCGCTTCGTTGGGCATGCACGACCTGATTTGCGTCGCGCGTCTGTCGTGGGCCCCG
>CALLPP010000040.1 GCA_938015655.1 uncultured Algisphaera sp. | reverse complement strand
CCACCCTCACCGTGCTGGCGTTAATCGTCGGCACGATGCTGTCGGGATCCGGCGACGCGGTGATTTGCCTCGCACCGGACCACATCGCGTTCGAAGCCGGGCCAGCCGGCGACACGGGCCATTGCAGCGCGGAAGACGGAGCGGGACACCACGTCCCCGTACTCCACCCGGAGCCGCAGCAATGCACCGACCTCACCCTCGAAGCTCTGCAGCTCGACCTTCCTCGCCGCGGCCCTGACGCCGCAGCAATGACGGCGCCCTTCCCGATTGCCGTGGCCGTCGCTTGCACGTCGTCTCGTCTGCGCCCCACCTGTGGTCCTGCCGCTCGGATTGCCCGGCCGCCGCCGGGCCTGCTCCTCACTCGTCTCACCGTTCTGCGCTTGTAGTTCTGGAAGCTGAAATGTCGATCCGGCCCTGCCGGATCACTTCTGCTGCGCGCTTATCGCGTGCGACTTCTGCTTCCCGAACCGTTAATCCTCCATATGAAACTGCACATTCTGCGCCCGGCGGCCCTGACCGCCGCGGCGATCGGGCTGGGCGGCTGTGTCGCCGCACCGCCCGACCTTGACCCTTCACGACTCGCCGCCGACGCGGTCGGGCTAATCGAAACCGTCGATTTACGCGGTGACGCCGGGCCGCTCGACGCCACGACCTCGTCCACAGCCAAGCCCCTCACCAGCGCCCGGGCGGCCGAATTGGCCGTCCGCGAAAACTCCGCCGTACAGGCGGCGCTAGCCGACGTGCGGGTGGCCTTGGCCCAAGCCCGCCAGGCCCGCCTGATCGCCAACCCCGTCCTCAGCCTCAACCTCCGCTTCGCCGGTGGCGGGGGCGAAGACATCGTTGAAGCCGGCCTGGCCCAGCCGCTCATCGAACTGCTCAGCCGCCCCGCCCGGGCCGGCGCGGCCGACGCGCGGCTGCGGGTTGCCGTCGCCAACGCGGTGACCGCCGCGCTCGACACACTCGCCGACGCCCGGCGGGCACACGCCCGTGTCGTCGCGGCCGACGCCCGCCTCGGCGTGCTTGAACAACAGGCCGAGCTGCTCGGCCAGCTGCTTGAGCTCGCACGTGCGCGCTGGGAAGGCGGCGAAGCCAGCACCCTCGACGTCGCGGGCTTCGAGGCCGGCCGCGCCGCGGTAGACATCGACTTGCTGGACGCCAATGCCGACCGAATCGCCGCCCGGCTCACCCTGCTACGGCAGATCGGCCGCCCCTCAGGCGACCCGGAGTTTGCGACCAAGGCGGCCGACGCCTCACCCACCGGTCCAGGTCTCGCCGACCTCGCCGACTGGATGCGTACAGCCTCCCGGCAACGCCCCGACCTACAAGCCGCCGTATTCGAGTTGCAAGCCCTGGGTCAGGACGTCCGCCTCGCCAAATGGTCCGTCTTCGAAGGCCTGGAGATCGGCATCGAGTCGGAGACCGAGGGTGCCACCACGATTGGCCCGGCCATCGGGGGACCCATCCCGCTCTTCGACCTTGGCGGCCCACGCGAAGATTCGGCCCAAGCCGAGGTCCTCGCCGCCCGTCACCGGCTGCTCGGCCTGCAACGCGACGCGGTCGAAGCCGTGCGTCAGGCCCACGCCGCGGCCACCGCGGCCGACCGCGCCGCCGACCAGACCGCAAGCCGGCTGCTGCCCGCCGCCCGGCAGCGCGTCGAGCAGACCCGCCAAGCGTTCGAAGCCGGCTTCGCCGGCGTCACCGACACCCTCGTCGCCCAGCAGGACCTTCTCAACGCCGAGTCTCGCCTGATGGAGAGTCGGTTGCGTCAACGGCTCGCCCGCATCGATCTGGAGCGGGCCGCTGCCGGTGTGCCCATCCACCGCATCGATCCCGACGCGCACACGCCCGAAGTCGCTTCGCCTCCCTCCACCGCCGCTTCCGACCCGACCACCAACTCCACCCGTCAACCCGGGAACCCATCATGAAAACCGCCACTGCATCCTTCCACCCCGCCTTCGCAACGTTCACGCTCGCAGCACTGCTCGCGGCGCTGCCCGCGGCGGTCTCCGCCGATGCCCGGCCCGCCGTTGCCCGTGAGACGACGGACGACCACGACGGGCACGATCACAGCGGCCACGACGGTCACGACCACGGGTCCGAACACACCGTCAAGCCCGGCGCAGCCGACGATCACGCGAAGTACGACCACGACGACCATGACCACGGTCCCGAAGGCGCCAGCGAACCCGGTATGGCCGGCGATCATGTCGGCCACGACCGCGGCGGACACGAAGACCACTCTGGCCACGACCACGGCGACGAAGAAGTCCACTCCGACGAGGTCCGCCTCACCGCCGAGGCCATCGCCGCCTACGGCATCCGGACCGAGCCGGTCAAGGCCCGCGCCCTCGCCTCCAGCGTGCACGCCCCCGCCCGCATCGGCTTCAACGAAGAAGCCATGGCCCACGTCCACGCCACGGTGACCGGCCGGGTCAGCCGCATCTCTGCCCGGCTGGGCGACGCGGTGGACGACGGGGACGTGCTGGTCGAGGTGCAGAGCCCCGAGCTGGGCCGGATGCAGGCCGACTACTTGGGCGCCCGCACCGCCGTGGCCGCCGCCCAACCCGCCGTCGAAATCGCTCGCGACGCCTACGAGCGCGCCCAGCAGCTCTACGACACCTCCGGCGGGGTCACCCTCACCACCGTCCGTGAGCGTGAAGCTGCGCTCAAGACCGCCGAACGCGACCTGATCCTCGCCGAGTCCAAGGTCTCCGCGGCCGCCAACACGCTGCGTCTACAGGGCGTCACCGACGCGCAGATCGACACGCTCGCCAAGACCCAGCGGGTCGATCCCGTGTACCGCGTTCGGGCCCCGATGGCCGGCCAAGTCATCCGCCGCGACGTGACCCCCGGCGAGCTGGTCGGCCCCGACGCCGGCGAAACCGGGGCGATGCTCATGCTCGCCGACCTGTCCACCGTGTGGCTGCACGTCGATGTGGCCGAGGCCCGCCTGAGCCACGTCGGCGTGGGCGCCACCGCCGCCTTCACCATCCCGGCGATCTCCGACCAATCCTTCGAAGGCGAGGTCGTCTACGTCGAACCCGAGGTCAATCCCATCAGCCGCACCGTCCGCCTCCGGGTGGTGGTCGATAACACCAACGGCCGCCTGCGTCCGGGCATGTTCGCCGACGTGCTGCTGAGCCCGGCCCAAGCCGCCGGCGCACAGCTCGCCCTGCCCGCCGGTGCGGTGCTCACCGTCGAGGGCGAGCCCAGCGTCTTCGTGCCCGCCCCAGGCGAGCCCAACACCTTCGCCCGACGGGCGGTCACGGTCGGCCCGCGCGCGGGCGAGTTCGTGCCCGTGCTGTCGGGTCTTCAGATCGGCGAGCCGGTCGTCGTGTCCGGCGCGTTCATTTTAAAGGCTGACCTGGGCAAGGCCGGCGCCAAGCACGAGCACTGATTGCCCGGTCCCTGGCCCGACGCACGTCCGGTGCGTCCCGAAACCAGACCCGCCGATGCGGGCACTCATCCCCCCTTCAACACCCCCAAGGAGCAACCGGCGGCACGCCGACCCTGCACACCTCTCATGCTCGAAGCCATCCTCAAGTTCAGCATCAACCACCGCTACCTCGTGTTGCTGCTCACGCTCCTTGCCGCCGGCGTCGGCGTCTGGTCGGTCACGCAGCTGCCCATCGACGCCGTACCAGACATCACCAACAACCAGGTACAGATCAACACCGAATACGAGGCCCTCGGCCCTGAGCAGGTGGAAAAGCAGATCACCTTCCCCGTCGAGACCGCCCTGGCCGGCATCGAGGGGCTGGACTACACCCGCTCGATCAGCCGCAACGGCTTCAGCCAGGTCACCGCAGTCTTCACTGACGCCACCGACATCTATTTCGCACGCAGCCAAGTGCTCGAACGCCTGACCTCCCTGGGCGACGCTCTGCCGCCCGGGGCCGAACCGTCGATGAGCGCCATCAGCACCGGTCTGGGCGAGGTCTATATGTACGCCGTGGAGTTCGAACACCCCAACGGCGCGGGCGCCAAGCCGGTGACCGAACCCAATGCCCCTGGCTGGCGGGCCGACGGCACCTACCTCACCCCCGAGGGCGAGATGCTGGCCAGCGCGGTCGAGAAGGCCGCCTACCTCCGCACCCTGCAGGAGTACACCATCGCCCCGCAACTGCGGCAGGTCGATAACGTCGCTGGCGTCGACGCCATCGGCGGCTACGTCAAGCAGTACGGCGTCGAGCCCGACCCCATGAAGCTGCTGGCCTACGGCCTGACATTCAGTGACCTCATCACGGTCCTCGAAGACAACAACGTCGCCCAAGGCGCCAAGTACGTCGAGACCTACGGCGAGTCCCTGCAGGTCCGCGCCAGCGGCCTGCTCACTGGCCTCGACGACATCGCAGGCATCGTCGTTGGCGAATCCGGCGGCACCCCGGTCTACGTCCGCGACGTCGCCAGCGTGGGCATCGCCAAAGAAGTCCGCTACGGCTCGGCCAGCTTCAACGGCGAAGAGGCCGTCATCGGCACCGCGCTCATGCTCATCGGCG
>CALLPP010000039.1 GCA_938015655.1 uncultured Algisphaera sp. | reverse complement strand
CGCTTGGCTGGGCCGATACCGAAGGTTGAGTAAGGACTACGAAAGCCTGGCTTCCAGCAGTGTGGCGATGATCCACATTGCGATGACCAACCTGATGGTGCATCGATTGAAGCCGGAAAGATGACTTCTCGTACACGTTCTCAGCGTGCGGCACGCCCCTACGGGCCTAAATCCCAACAACGCGGTACGTCGGCGAACCCCCATCACTCAACTCAGTGTCTGGCACGCGGCCATCGCGAGAAGCACGCACTCGGTTCGAGTGCGTCGCGCAACCCCACTCAACGCGCGAGCGCAGCGAGCCCCATGACTTGGGGTTGTACGACACAGGCCGACGCCCAACGACCGCCTCTACCCCTCCACCGACTCAACCGACCCCACCCCCGGCGCCGGCGGCAGCGGCGTGCCGTTCCACGCCCAGTTGACGAGATTCTTGATGTCTTGCAGCACCAGCACCAGGCACGGCAGCGTCAGCAAGATCAGAAACGTCGCCGACAACAGCCCCATCGCAATGGAGATCCCCATGGGGATGAGGAACTTGGCCTGAAAGCTCTGCTCCAAGATCAGCGGCATCAGGCCCAGCACCGTGGTGATGGTGGTCAGCAGGATCGGGCGTAGGCGGTCACAGCCCGCGTCCAGTAGCGCGTCAAAGGGCGTGCGGCCTTCACGACGGCGCAGGTTGTAGAACTCGATCAGAATCAGGCTGTCGTTGACCACGATGCCCGCCAAGGCCACCATGCCGATCAAACTTAAAAACGTCATGTCGTAGCCCAGGGCCATGTGCCCCAACACCACTCCCACCAGGGAAAACGGAATGATCGACATGACCAGAAACGGCTGCAGGTAGCTGCCGAAAAGCCAAGCCAAAATGACGTAGATCATGAGGCAGGCCGCGAGCATGCCGCGCGGCAAACTCGCGAAGGCTTTGGCCATCTGCTCTTGCCGCCCGGCGTAGGTGATTTCCACGCGGGGGTTCGCGGCCCGCACAGCGTCCAGCGGGCTCAAGCCTTCCTCTCCGGGCGTGTCAAGCGCGTCGCTGATGTCTTCCGGGCTGACGTCGGGCAGCGTGTCGGCGGTGACGGTGACGCTGCGCCGCCGGTCGACCCGGCGGATGGTCGCATACGTGGTGGCGGCTTGGATGTCTGCCACCTCCGAGAGGGGCACCGAGGTGCCGGTGGGCGTGACCACCCACAGCTTTTCGATCGCGTCCAGATTGCGCCGCGTGTCGGCGTCCAGCCGTACGCGCACGTCGATGTCTTCGCGGCGGTCGGCCCAGGTGTGGGCCTCAATACCAAAAAGCGCGCCTCGCACCTGAGCCGCGATGGCGGCCGGCGTCAATCCCACGGCCGCGGCGGCGGCCGGACGGGGCACGATGCGCCGTTCCGCCTGCCCCAAGTCATTGTCGTCGGCGATGTCCACCACCCCTTGCAGGGCCGCGAGGGCGGACTTCACCTCGCGCACCGCCGCGGTGACTTCGCCCGGGTCCTCCCCACGCAACCGCAGGGTGATGGCCGCTCCCGACGGGCCGCCGCTGATCTCGCTGAAGCCGATGCGGTCGATGCCCGCCAGTTTCCCGTCCAGGTTTTTACGAATCGACGCGAGCACGCGGGCCGATTCGCGGTCGCGGTGCTCCACAGCCTGAAGCTCCAGGAACATCTGTGCCACGTGAGTCGCGGCGGCTTCGGCCTGCCCGGTGTCGATGTTCGCCCGCTGGCCCACCACCGAGCCCACGCTGTCGATCTCCGGCTCGGCGAAGGCCGCGTCTTCGATGGTGCGCACCACCTGCTCGGTACGTTCCAGCGGCGTGCCGATGGGCATGCGCAGGTCTACCAACACCGTTTCGGCGTCGTTGCTGGGTAGAAACTCAAAACCCACCCGACCGCCGATGAACAAGCCCACCACCGTGATCAGCGCCGCCACGGTCAGCGTCAAGGTCACGTACCTCGCCCGCAAGGCCGCGCCCAACAGCCGCGCGTACGACGGCACCAGCCGCTGGGTCACCCAGTGGTCTCGGGCCGCTTCGAACCGTTCCACGGCGCGGCGGGCCCCGCGGGGTCGAGCCGCATCTTCGCGGCGAGCGCGAGAGGTATCGCGCCGCATCAGGCTGTGCCCCAGGTGCCCGGGCAGAATAAATAGTGACTCCAGCAGCGACATCAGCAGCGCACACGCGACCACGACCGGCAGCGCCCCCATCAAGTCGCCGATCTGCCCCTTGATGAAACTCAGCGGCATAAACGCCACCACGCTGGTAAGCACTGTGGCCACCACCGGCCAGCCGACCTGAGCGGTGCCGTGGACCGCGGCGTCGAAGGCCGACTCCCCGCGGTCGTGGCGGGCCTGGATGTTTTCGGCCACCACGATCGCGTCGTCGACCAGCAGCCCCAACACCACGATCAGGCCAAACATGGTGAGCAGGTTCAGGGTCACGTCGAGCACCGACATCAGCACCAGGGTGCCCAACAAAGCCAGGCCCAGCCCCACACCCACCCACAGGGCCACCCGCCAGTTCAAAAAAATTAGCAGCGTGGCGAAGACCAGCACCCCGCCGTACGCCGCGTTGCGTACCAAAAGATCCAGCCGTCCCTCCACAAAGCGGGCCAGATCGCTGGTGCCCTGAATCGACACGTCCGGGGGTAGGGGCGTGGGCGAGTCGCGGCCCAGCTCCCAGGCCTGCTTCTGCGCGGCGTTGCCTGCGAACGCTTCGCCGCGGCGGCCCGCCACGTAGCTGCGGACTTTTTTGGCCATGTCCACGATGTCTTGGGCTCCGACTTTAAAGACCGTCAACACCGCTGCGGGCTGGCGGTTAAATCGGTTGATCACCCGGTCTTCCACAAAGCCTTCCCGCACCCGCGCCACGTCCCCCACGGTCAGTGCTCCGCCCTCCGCGTCGGCCCGCAGCACAATGCCCCGGACGGCCTCGGCCCGCTCAGGTACGCCCATGGTCCGCACCCGCACGTTACCCCCCACGCCCTTGACCGTGCCCCCGGGCGTCTCACTCATCGCATCGCGGACCGCCTGCGCCACTTCGGGCAGGCCCAGGCCGTGCGCAGCCACGGCCTCGCGCCGCACCTCCACCGACAGCTCGTAGTCGCGGACCCCGTCAATTACCACCTCGCCCATGTCCGGCAGGCTCTGCAGGTCTTCACGCACCCCACGGATCAAGTTTTTCATCACCGCTTCGTCCACTGGACCGAACACGGCGACGCGGATCACCGGAAGCCGCGGCTCAAGCAGCTGCACGGTGATCTCTTCGGCTTCTTGCGGGAGATCACGCAGCGCATCAACTGCCCGCTCCACCTCGTCGATCGCGGTCTGGGACCCCACGCCCTCTCGGAAGGTGATGGCGATCGCCCCGCCACCCTCGGCCAGGGTGCTGCTCAGCTTCTCCACTTCGTCCAGGTCCGTCAGCGCGTTTTCGACTTTGATCGCGAGGGCCTGCTCAACTTCGTCGGGTGTCGCCCCGGGGTAAGGCATGCTCAGCGTGGCAGAGTCGGGATCGCTCTCGGGGAAAAACTCGCGTCGCAAGTTCAAAGCCGCAAGGGTGCCCGCGATCAGAACCGCGACCATGATCAGATTGACCGGCACCGGGTTGCGAATCCCGAATCGGGCGGGGCTCACTCGTCCGCCCCCCCGCCCGCGATCACCACCGCGGTGCCGTCGGGCAGCCGCGTAGCCGCGTCCACCAATACGCGATCACCCTCGGACAGCACGTCGTCGATCACCGCCCACTGGTCGTCGTCCACCCCCAAAGCCGGGTACGGGCCACGCAGAAAAAAGGCCACCTCCACCGGGCGGCTGACCAGCCGCCCGTCGGCCACCACCTGCACCCGGCCCTCGCGCACCGCACGGCGCGGCACCACCCAGCGCAGCGCCGTGTCGGCCGACTGCACCCGAGCGTCCAAAAACAGGCCCGGTGGCGGGGGTAGGCCCTCCGGGCCTTCGTCCGAGACCTCGGCGTACACCGTCAGTGTGCGGGTGGCACTGTCTTGCTCGGGCGCTACCCGCAGCACCGTGGTCCGCCACTCGGGGCGCAACGGCCCCACCCCGGTGGACCACAACGCCACCGCGTCGCCCACCGCCACCATGCCACCCGCCGCCGCGGGCAGCACCACGGGCACCTCCACCTTATCCAGGGCCACCACCCGCGCGACCCGCTGGCCCACCGTGACGTTTTCCCCCACCGCCACATCCAGGTTTTGAATCACCCCCGCCAGCGGGCTGGTGATGGCCGTGCGCTCACGGTCAAGCTCGGCCAACTGTTCCTGGGCTTTTTGGCCGGCTTTTTGGGCCTCCAGTTGTCGGCGTCGCGGCCCGATCAGGTCCGCCGCCCGCCGGGTCGCTAGCTGAGCGCGGCGGGCCCCGATCAAGATGCGCTGAGCCGCATCAACGTCCTGCCCCGTGGTCACCCCACGCTCATTCAGGCGGGTCTGCCGGTCGAACTCGGTGCGGGCCATCCCCACATCGCTATCGTCCAGCGAAGTCTGCTCGTTCAACCGGGCCTGCTCCACGTCCAACTGGGCCAACGACGCGTCAATCTCGCGGATGCGTTGGCGGGCCACCTCGGCCCGCTGCACGAACTCTTCCTCGCCCAGTTGCACCAGCACCTGTCCGACCGTTACCGTCGCCCCTGGCCGCAGCGCCGGCACCGGCCCCACTACCACTGCGGCCACCCGCGCCGACACGTCGGCCGCGTCCAGCGCGCGGACTGTACCTCGCCCGCTCCACTGCCGGGCCACGGGCACCCGCCGGGCAGCGAATGTCTCCACCACCGGGCGGACCGACTCAGACGGGCGCTCAGGCACACCAGGCCGCGAGACGTACAGCAGCACCCCCGCCGTGCCGGCCACGGCCAGCAGCACCAGCATGACCACCAGCCGCCGCAGAACCAGCCAGCCGAACCGCGGGCCACCGGCGGGCGGGCCTACCCGGGGTTGGTCAGGGCGACCCGTTGAATCCGGGGACGAGGGAGGCGGTGCGTCGCTGTGCATGGATGCGGCCAAACGGCGGGGAGATATAAAACCGACGGCGTATGGTAGACAGGCGCCGGACACCGCACCGCTCGTACACGCCCCACCCGACACTGCGTTTAATCCGGCGCAACCCGCGTTGCGGGTGCCAGCTGCGCTCGCGCCTCAACCACGTCACGTATTGCCTCGTGCGGCGTGCGAGCGCACGCCGTGAGATGCCCCATCTTTCGCCCCGGCCGAGCCTGAGCCTTGCCGTAGAGATGGAGCCGCAGGTCCGTGTCGGGTGATTGCCCCCCCAACGTGCTCCACACCGGCTCGCCCGCATCGCCCTCGGGCCAGAGGTCGCCCAGCAGGTTCGCCATCGCCGCGGGGCCCTGTGGTGCTGGGGGCGCCGGGGGCATCCCGCACACGGTGCGCACCTGCTGCGCAAACTGACTCACGCCGTAGGCGTCCAGAGTCAAGTGCCCCGAGTTGTGCGGCCGCGGGGCCAGCTCGTTCACCAGCATGCGCTCGCCGCCGGGCGCATTGGGACCCAGCTGAAAAAATTCGACGCAGAGTACCCCCACCACGTCCAGCCCGTCCATGATTGTGCGAGTGATTCCAACCGCCGCGTCCTCAACCTCCCGGCTGGCCCCTGAAGGCACCACCGACACGTCCAGAATGTGATTGCGATGGGTGTTGGCAATCGGCCCGTAACACACCGTGGTGCCGTCTACTCCGCGGGCCGCCACCACGCTGACCTCTTGCTCGAAATCCACAAAGGCCTCCAAGATACACGGCACCCTCCCCAAGTCTTCCCAAGCGTAGGTCGCATCGACGGGCGAACGCAGCACCCGCTGCCCCTTACCGTCGTACCCCCCCCCTGCGGTCTTGAGCACCGCTGGGCAGCCCAACTCCGCCGCCGCCGCCTTCAACTCAGCCAGCGTGGACACCGGCGCGAAAGGGCCCACAGGCACCCCTAGTTTGCGGAGAGTGTTTTTTTCGCACACTCGGTTCTGCGCAACCTCCAGCACCCGCTGCCCGGGCCGCACCGGTGCGTGAGCGGCGCACGCTGCGGCACACGCCGCAGGCACGTTTTCAAACTCATAGGTCACCGCCGCCACCGACGCCGCAAAACGCTCGATCGCGGGAAGATCACCGTAGTCCACCGCCGTGTGCAAGTCCGCAACCTGCCCCGCGGGCCCGTCGGCATCTGGACTCAGTACATGAACTCGGTACCCCAGGGCGTGCGCGGCATCAATGAACATCCGCCCCAACTGCCCGCCGCCCAGCATACCCAAGGTCGCACCCGGCTCGATAATGGAATTAATCACACCAACAGGGTAACCCAGAGCACAGCGCCGATGGCGGCGTACACCACGTCCCGGCAAGTCCGGCTTCTGAATAAAAAAAAGCCGCCGACAAAGACGTCGGCGGCTTTCTACAAAACCTCGGTGTAGCCGTGCCCCACCACGGGGCGTAGCAGCTTCTTACTTACCCAACCCCTGCAGCGCGTTGCCCGCGGCCTTGGCCTGATCCAACATACCCTTGAGCTTGTCCAACTGGGGCTGCAACGATGCAGGAAGTTCAACACTCTGAAGCTTGTCCATCAGGCTGCCCGCCGCGTCGGTGTCTCCGCCGCTGATCAGGTCCTTGAGCTTGTCCAGCAGGCCGCCGGCCTGATCTTCGCTCAATTTCATGCCCTCGGTCAGGCTACTGATATCGAATTTGTCGGTCATCGCGGCTTTGGCATTTTCGACAGCATCACCCGCCATCTCTTTCACACCTTCCATAGCGTCGCCGGCCATTTCTTTCACCCCGTCGGCCGCATCACCCGCCATCTTCTTCGCGCCGTCCATCGCCTCACCGGGCATCTCTTTCATCCCCTCCACCGCGTCGCCGGCCATCTTCTTCATCCCGTCGGCGGCCTCACCGGCCATGTCCTTCGCGCCTTCAGCCGCGTCGGCGGCCATTTTCTTCATTCCGTCGGCTGCATCGCCGGCGCTTTGATCACAGCCAACGACCAAGCCAGTAGCAAGCAGCAGGGTGGCAAGAGCGGGGCAAGTTAAGTTTTTCATGGTCATATCTCCAAAAGAGCGCGGAAAAGAGTTCAGTGCGAACATGAGAAGCCCGGCGTTGGCGGGCCCCACCGCTCCAGTGTAGCGGTGGGCGCCGGCACGCACCGTTACATTCGCTGGCCCAAACAACGCCGATAATCTCTTTAAAAAAAGGCGGTGCAGCGACTTATCGCCACACCGCCAGATGCTCTACACGGGGCCGGGGGAAGTCCGCCGCGTAGAAGATAATCGGTGCTGCGTCCCGCCAACCAACGGGACGAGATCGGGACCGAAGGACAATCGCCCCTCCAACCGCAACGATAAGAAAGATAAGAGCCCAGGCCCGCTCAAACCATCGGGTTCACCCCGAAATCCATCCACGATTTCCCCGAGACATCACACGGTCACGCATCGGCTTCGGGCGGGCCGGGGCGCAAACCATAGCCGCACCGCAGCCCCCGAAACTCTAAGCCCAACGCCCCATCAGCCGTCCAACTGCGTGAGCCCTTCACGCAGCGCGAGCTTCGTCAAATCGGCAATATTGAAAATCTCAAGTTTGCGCATCAGGTTCTGCCGGTGGGTTTCCGCCGTCTTCACCGAGACAAACAGGTCCGCGGCGATCTGCTTGGTCGCGCGCCCCTCGGCCAGCAGTTGCAGCACCTCGCGTTCGCGTGGGGTCAGCCGGGCAAGCGCCTCGGAACCCTGCGGACGTACATCTTTCAAATAGTCCTGCAGCACCACACCACTGATGCTCGGGCTCACCCAAGTTTTGCCTTCTTTCACAGCATCTAGGGCCCGCACCAGCTCATCAAACGCACAATCTTTAAGCAGGTAAGCGCTAGCTCCGGCCTGAAACATGCGCCGCACGTAACTGGAATCCGAAAGCATCGAAAGGGCCACGATCCGAGTCGTCGGCAATTCTTGGTTGATCTGCCGCGCCACTTCAACCCCATTCAGCCCGGGCAACCCCACATCCAGCAGGATCACCTCGGGGCGCAGCTCCAAGCACTGCGAAACCGCCTCACGGCCATCAGCCGCCTCACCGACAACCGTCAGGCCGTCGGTACTCTCAATAAGAGTGCGGATGCCGTCACGCACGATCTGATGATCGTCAGCCAGGAGAATCGTGGTAGCCATGATGTGAATCGTTCTCCTACGCCCTGCAGCACCCACACTGGGCGCCATCACAGGCTCCTGAAGCATACCCGACACAAATGGGGTTGTCCCTTAGGGAAATCCGCTGGTGGCTTCCCGCACCTCTCAGGGCCCCTTTAAGACTGATCAGGGCCTCAGACGATCTCCATTATGGCCCCGAGCCATAGGCCGCTCATACCAACGAACCACGGACCCGAATCGTGGTCCCCACTCCGAGACGGCTGTCGATTTCCATCCGTCCGTCGAGGTGATCCAGGCGTTCGCGCACGCTGTATAAGCCAAATCCGCCAACCCCCACCACCGGTTCGGTCAAAGTTTGAGCATCAAAACCCGCCCCGTCGTCGGTCACCGACAACACCAACTCTCCGCCCACCGCCCGGGTGTCCACGACCAACCGCGTCGCCTGAGCGTGCTTCAGCACATTGTTGATCAGCTCCCGCGCGATCTGAAAAAAAACCACTTCCACATCTTGAGGCACCGCTTTGGGCTCCCCGTCGTCTCGAAATACACACGCGATGGACGGATGCTGACGCCCGATCTGCTCGGTTAGGCTCGCAAGCGTCGCCACCAGCCCCAGCTCGTACAGCATCGGTGGGCTCAGCTCGA
>CALLPP010000038.1 GCA_938015655.1 uncultured Algisphaera sp. | reverse complement strand
CGAGAGAATCAAGAGAGCAATTCACTTATGGGTTCTTTCCTGGCTGCTCTCCTAGGAGACGCAATTCAAGTCCCTGGTTTCAAGAGAGGACTGCTTTGAAGATCTTTATAATTTCTTCTTTACTTCTACGAAAAATATATTATGGACATATTTTTTCATAACCCTATATTGCTTTTTTCCGGGAAATGTGTTTCAATCTAAATATTGTCGCAAGCTAAAGACTTGTTTTGAGCACCGGTTCGGTCAAAGTTTGAGCATCAAAACCCGCCCCGTCGTCGGTCACCGACAACACCAACTCTCCGCCCACTGCCCGGGTGTCCACGACTAACCGCGTCGCCTGGGCGTGCTTCAGCACATTGTTGATCAGCTCGCGTGCGATTTGAAAAAAGACCACCTCCACATCTTGAGGTACCGCTTTGGGCTCCCCGTCGTCTCGAAATACACACGCGATGGACGGATGCTGACGCCCGATCTGCTCGGTTAGGCTCGCAAGCGTCGCCACCAGCCCCAGCTCGTACAGCATCGGTGGGCTCAGCTCGAAGGTCAGGGTGCGGGTCGCCTCGATGGCCTGGTTCATCACCGTCAACAGCCGGGTCAAGCGTTCGCGCGCGGCGGGGTCCACGGCGTCCGCACGCTCGGCTTCAGCTAAGAGCTTGGCGGCGGCCAACAACTGGCCCACATGATCGTGCAGGCCGATCGCCAGTCGGTGCCGTTCACGCTGCTCGGCCAACCCCACTTGCGACGCCAGCGTCCGCAGTTGCTCGTTGGTGCGGGCCAGTTCGACGGTGCGTTGTTCCACCCGCAGTCGCAACTGCTGTTCCACTCGCCGCTGCACCGCCAACTCGCGGTCCACCGTTAAACGGCGTTCCCGTGCCGCCTGCAAGATCGATTGCGTCTGCGCAAAGTCCACTCCCGCGCCGGCAATCGCCACAACGTCCCGCCCGGGCGCCCCCGCCACCCCAGGCCCACCAGACAAACGCATCGCCACCGCCTCAAGTTGATGCTCCACGCCCTGTGCATCGGGCTCGGACCACGGGGCACTGCTGATCGTCGCCTCCCCCTGAGCATCGGCCCAAAACGCCTCGGCGTCATGCAAAAACAACCCCATGAACGCGAACGCCTCGGCCAGGTCGCACGGGCCGTCGGCCGTACACCCAAATGCCTCGGCCCAGGGAGGGGGCGTGCCCACCCATCGGTAAGCCCCCTCCACCCGCTGGGCCACCAGCAGCCCCATCGCACCCAACACCCCGGCGATCAGCGTGGTGTCGTCGTTCATGGGATCTCCGCATCAGAGGCCGGCCCCGACGCCGCGTCGGCGAGGGCCACAAACGCCTCCTCGACGTTCAAGCCCGTTTTGGCGCTGGTGTTTAACGTTACCGCCGCAGCGTCACGCAGTCCCAAAAGATCCGGGTTGCTCAAGGCCCAGCCCTCGGTCACGTCGTACTTGTTCAGCAGCAGCACGAAAGGCAGCACCCCCACCTCTGTCTCGATGCGTCGACGCAGCAGCACCGCAGTCTCCAAGGTTTCGGCCCGGGTGCCATCGACCACCAACAAATAACCCGCGGCACCCCGTAGATAAGTCATCTGCACGCGAACCAGGTCGTCTTCCCCCTCCAAGTCCCACAGCACCAGCGTGACGTCTTGGTCGGCGGCCACCACCTGCTTTTTGTCGATCTTCACCCCGATGGTCGAGTGGTATTTTTCGCTAAAAACACTCTTGACAAAACGCGCCACCAGGCTGGTCTTGCCCACGGCAAACGCCCCCAGCATGCAAACCTTGAGCTGTTTCACAACACTCTCACCTAATGGACTTAAAAATCATCAACGCGGCACCAGCCGCGCCGCTAGCGTAACCCGCCGGTTGATCGCCTGCTGGTCCAGCGGCGCCGTGTCGGGCACCCGCGGCTGCGTCGCCCCCACGCCGCGCACCACCGTCTGCCACAGCCCCCCCACCCCCGCAGGCCGCAACACGTCCGCCACCGCCTGGGCCCGGGCCAAACTCAGCTCTCGGTTCGCCTCGGGCCGCCCCTGCACGTCGGTGTGACCGGTGATCTCCAACGTCACCCGCAGGCCGGACTGACGGGCCAGCCGCGCCAAGTCCGTGGCCCGGCGGACCGCCCGGGCCAGCCGCTCACGGGCGGCGGGGGTGCTCAGGTCCACGCCGTCGGGCATCGGCACTTCCACCGCCACCAACGCAGCCACTGCGGCCTCCAACGCCGCGGTCTGGGCCCGGCTTTCTGCACTCAAATCCGTCACCCCAGAAAGATCCACCGACCCAGGGGGCAGCGGCCCCACCCCGGCCGCCACCCGCCGGCGAGCCTCGGCCAGCCACGCACCGTCGGCTGCGCCCGCCGCCACCCAGCCCCTCCCAAGCCCGCCGGCCCCACCGCCCGCCGCGGACACAAAGCCCACCCCCTCCGGGGCATCAAGCAGAGCCGCCAGGTCCACCGGACCTTCGGGCGGCGGGGCCTCCCCCGCCCGCGATTCGAGCCCGGGCAACAGCCGCCAGTCCGAATCGACCTCACGTTCGGGTACGTCCGAGGCCAGCACCACCTGCCCCGGCGAGCGGGGCGCCGTCACGCTGAAAAACCCCGTGAGCTGCGACCGACCCCACCAGTTGTGGTTTTCGTCCACCAGCATGAACCCCGGCGTGCTGCGCAGATCACGCACCAGCCGCTTCCAGCGTACCGTTGAACGCACTGCCATAAAGGCCAGCGCTCCCACCAATACCAGCACCGCCGCCCACCGCACCCAACGCAAAACCGCAGGTTTACGGCGGACAGGCATCTGGGCCGAGAGCAGACAACGGGCCAGGTCCGGGTCCGTGCCCACGAACCCCGAACTATCACCGTCGAACCGCTCCAGCTCATCATGAAAACGCTGGTGTACAGCTTCAACCGATTCTTCCAGCACTTCACGCAACGCCTCGGGGCCTTCGCCGCGCACCGCGGCGGCCAGCACCGCGTGGGGGCCCCGCTCCACCCACACGCTGGTTCCTCCCACCCGCAGTTTTTGCAGCCCCGCGTCCCGGTCGTCCTCACCGGCAAAACTGTCACGCACAAAATCGGTCACCGCCGTCAGCATGCCCGACACCAGGTCCGCGTCGCGGGCCGACACGCCGGGCGCGACCACGTGGTGCAGCAGCAGGCCGGTCTCGGCATGAATCAAAAACACCTGCTCCACGCGGTAGCGCAGCGTGTTGAGCATCAGCACCTCGGCGAAGGGCTTACCGGTGCGCTTGGCCTCCAGCCGCCAGCGGATGCTCTGCGGTGACAGGCTGTGTTCTAAGGTTTCGTTCAACCCACTCACCGCCTTAGCCAAGGCGTCGCTCACCGCCTTGCGGATCGCCGGGCCGATGATCGGGAAAATCGCATCGATCATCGGCTGGGGGTTGTTCTCAATCGACACCTCGATCGCACGGTCCACCGTCGGGCTCAGCGCGTCAGCCAGCCGCGGCCCATCGGCGCCGCTCAGCTGCAGCGCCTCGGGCAGCGCGTCGGCCAGCTGCCTCAGGTCCAAGCGCCCCGCCCGGACCTCTTCACGCAGCTCCCGCAGCCCCTCGCGCTCGGGCGCAATCGCGGGCGCTACCAGCAGGTCCTGCAGCTGCCGCATTGCGTCGTCCAGCTCCGCGGGAGCCAGCGCGCCTCCCGGACCGTCGCCGTCGCGCGAAACAGGAGCCGGCCCGGTTGCAGAAGAAACATCAGAAGCCATGGGTTCAGTCCGGATCGACAACCCGACACGCGGCGCCGTTTTAACCCGACGCCAACGCGTCGGCTAGGTCGCGGAAAAGCCCCGCCAGCCGGGCACGGTCGGTCAGCGCGCCCCGCAGTTCGGCCGCCAGGGCCTCGGTGGCCGCAGCCTGCTCGGTCTTGAGGGTCCGCAGATCGGCGCGTTGCGCTTCGTGCTGAGCATCCGCCTCGGCCCGCAGCTTGGTTTGAGTGGCTTTCAAAGCAGATTCAAGTTCAGCCTGTCGCCCGCTCAGCTGCGTCTCTACGGCACGCAGCTGCCCCGCCTGCTCGGTGGCCGCAGACTTCGCCGCTTCCTCCAGAGCACTCACCGCTTCGTCCAACCGCTGCGATAGCGCGGCAATCGCTGCATCCTGACGCTGGTCCGCACGCGACAGGCCTTCTTTCAGCCGCGTATCCAGCTGCCCCAACCTCTCTTCGCTGCGCCGCGACTGCTCGCCGAACAAGATGTCGCGGACCTTGTCCAAGCTACCCGCGTTGTCGGGCGATGGGCCGCCGGGCTGACCGGCAGAGGACTTCGAAGAATGGCCGCGTGATTTGGGCATCAAAAAACCAGAACAGAGGCAAAACGATCGTTAGGGCAACCGCGGTTCAGTATAAACCCTCGGGTCCGGCCACACCCAGTTCTACCCCAGCAAAACGGGAATAAAGATTCCACCAAGGCGCGGCCTCTGGTTCCCCACTTTCCACCAATGTCCCGGGCTACCGCGCCGCCGCCGCGTTCACCGCCGCGGTCCACTGCCGCAGCGCTGCCGCATCGGGTCCCAGACTCGCCGGATCGTCGTCGTGGACAAACTCCAGCAGGGCAAACAACCCCTGGCCACGCGGCCCCGCCGCGGCCTGGCGCAAATACGTCGGCCACAACCCCTGCCCTTCGGCCAGCGGCCGCCGCTCGTGCCCCGAGGCGGCCGTCAGCCAGTGAAACACATGCAAGCCCCCCAGCCGCGGCAACGCCGCATCTAGGTCGTCCAAGGCGTCGGCAAACCCATGTTCGGGACGCGGCTGCCAGTAGGTTAAAAACCGCTCGTGGTCGATTTCGTTCAGCAGCGCTGTCGCCGACGCCGCGGTGTCAGTCAGTGTGCCCGCGTGCCACTCCGCGACCACGTCCATTCCCCGCTCCGCGGCCTGGCCGGCAATCTTCCGCCCATCCTCCACCACGCGGGCCCGCGCCGCTGCGTCGCTGTCGGCCGATCCGCGCGCCCCGCACCACACCCGCACCCGCGGCGCCCCCAGGGCCTGAGCCGTATCGAGCACCGCCGACCAATCCTGGGCCGCCGTGCCCGGCGCCGCGTTGCCCCGCCCCGCCGGATCCGCCCCGCCCACCCGGTAATAGCTGCCGTAAGCCGCAACCGTCAGGCCCGCATCGGCGGTCTGCCGGGCCACCTGCCCGGCTCCCGCCACATCGCCCGCGAGCACGTGAACGTCGCCGCCCCACTCGATGCCCTGGAGGCCGTGCTGCACGCACACCTCCACCACCTGCGCGGGGTTCATCTGCCTAAAAGTGATCGAAACAAGGCCGGGACGGAGCATGACGAGAAGTTCCACGATTCAAGAAAGGCGGCGGGCAACCCGTGACCACACACACCACTTACCACGAAGTGTAGCCCCCACTTCCGGA
This sequence comes from uncultured Algisphaera sp., assembly GCA_938015655.1. Taxonomy (GTDB): domain Bacteria; phylum Planctomycetota; class Phycisphaerae; order Phycisphaerales; family Phycisphaeraceae; genus Algisphaera. Next base: position 612 of record CALLPP010000038.1, on the reverse strand, counting down.
ACAGAACTGAGACACACTCTGCTAAGGGGTCAAAAGCCCGCCACACCCCGATTTTCCGGACCGTCCCACCCCCGGTTCTAATTTATCTACACTTTCACAACCCCACGCCGGAGTGGCGGAATTGGCAGACGCGGTGGATTCAAAATCCACTGACCTTCGGGTCTTGTGGGTTCGAGTCCCACCTCCGGTATTTCTCTACGGCGCGGTGGGTGCCGCCCCTCTCCCCACGGCCTCGTGCCGCAAAAAAACTCTGAGAGTTTCACCATGATCGGTTTTGAAATCGCCGCGCTGCTCCCGGTTCTCAAGCCCTCCACCCGCCGGCGTGGCGGCGGGTTCATCGGCGGGATCATCCGCTGGTTCATCATGGTGGCGATCTACGACATCTGCATCGGCGCCCTGGCCGACATCCTGGGGGTCTCGCGCATGGTGGCCTGCTTCATCTTTATCGGCATCCTGCTGGCCATCAGCGCCGCGGGCTACCTGCTGAAACAGCGGGTCAGCCCCGGCATCGATGACTGACGCTAAGAAGTGGCCCAGTGACCAAGCGGCCCCGTGGCCAAGTGCCAGAAGCGGCGATGCCGCAAGGAAAGCAGTCTTCACTCGGTCACTTGG
>CALLPP010000037.1 GCA_938015655.1 uncultured Algisphaera sp. | reverse complement strand
GAATTGGTCAAGGATCTGCTTTTCGGGGCATTGGCTTGCAATATTGCCAAACACGTCAAGGCTCTCATCCAGCTTCGGCTCCTGCGGCAGATAGCCCACCTTGATCCCCCCAACCAAGCCACCCACCCAGGCTCGGGTTTTTCTCCGCGTCTCCGCGCCTCCGCGCCCTCCGCGCCCTCCGCGCCCTCCGCGTATAAGCGTAGCGCGGCCTTCGTTTTCACACTCACCACAACTCTCACCGCCTGCACCTCCCCCTTCGAAAACCAACCCCTCACCCAGCCCCAGCTCGCCGACGATCTGCAAGCGATCCAACCCGCCAACCTCAACGACTACGCCGCCGCCCCGCCATCCATCGACGAACCCGCCGAGCTGCACCTCACCCTCGAACAGCTCCGCGCCTGGGTGCTCGAAGACAACCTGCAGCTCCGCGCCCAGCTGCTCGCCCCCGCCATCGCGCAGCAAGACCTTTCCGCCGAAGAAGCCCGCTTCGAAGCCGTGCTCTTTGGCCGCGGCAGCTACGCCGACAACGAGACCCCCACCGCCACCGTGCTCGAAGGCAGCGAGACCCAGAACACCTCCGGGCAGCTGGGCGTGCGCCTGCCGCTGCGCACCGGCGGCACCCTCACCGCCGAGTTCGCCGGCTCGCGTTCCGACACCAACAACACCTTCAGCACCCTCAACCCCAGCTTCACCACCGGCCCGTCGGTCTCGCTCTCCCAGCCGCTGCTACGCAACGCCGGCCGCCGCGTCACCGAGACGCCCATCCAGCTCGCCCGCCTCGACGCCCAGGCCGTCAACGCCCGCACCCGGCTGCAGGTCATCCGCCTGCTCACCGAGACCGACCGCGCCTACTGGCGGCTCTACGACGCCCGCCAGCAGCTCGCCGTCCGCCGCCAGCAGCACGACCTCGCGCGGGCCCAGCTGGCCCGCGCCGAGCGTCTGGCCGCCGCCGGCGACGCCGCCGACGTCGAGATCCTCCGCGCCCAGGCCGGCATGGCCGACGGACTCGAAGCCATCATCACCGCCGAAAACCGGCTGCGGCAGACCCAGCGCCAGATCAAACGCTTCGCCAACCAGCCCCACCTGCCGCTCAACGGCACCGCGGTGCTCGTGCCCGCCACCGAGCCCAACCCCGTCGCCTACCGGCTGGGCCTCAGGCCGCTGCTCGACGCCGCCCTGGACCAACGCGTCGAGCTGCTCGAAACCGAGCTCACCCTCGCCCGCGACGCCCTCACCGTCGACCTGCGCCGCAACGCCACCCTGCCCGCCGCCGCGCTGGACTACCGCTACGGACGCAACGGCCTGGGCGCGACGTTTAACGACGCCGCCGACCAAACCTTCGAGCAAGACTTCGACAGCCACCGCGTCGGCCTCAACGTCGAGATCCCCCTGGGCAACCAGGCCGCGCGCAGCCGCCTTCAGTCCGCCCTGCTCACCCGCCTGCAGCGCCTCGCCACCCGCGATCAGCAGGTCGCGCAGATCACCCAAGAGGTCGCCGACGCGCTCGACACCCTTGAAACCACCTGGCAGACCCTGCTCGCCGCCCGCCAGAGCGTGCTGCTGGAGGCCCGCGTGCTCGAAGCCGAGCAGCGCCAATTTGACCTGGGCTTGGTCACCAGCACCGACGTCTTAAACGCCCAGACCCGCCTCGCCGATGCACGCTCGCGCGAAGCCAGCGCGCTGGCGGCCTATCAGATCGCCCAGACCGACCTGGCCTTCGCCACCGGTACCGTCTTGGGCCAGGCACAGATCCGGTGGAGCGCCGCCGAGTAGACCCGCCCACCGCACCCGCAAACCCGACGCGTCGAAGCCCGCCACCACCCAAACCACTCAACTTCTGTATCACTCAAAAAAGGGCGGCCGATGGCGCGGCAGACGCTCCAAGCCAGCCGACCCCCGAACCATTCTTTATGGATCAAATACGCGTTTTAAATCACAAAAAGGCGGTTTAGAGCCTCGCCCTCGACATCCGCTCCGCCGATGGCCCCCGCCGACGGACACTACGATGCCCCATCGCCCACCCGTCTTCTTTTGGTCTCCAAGGAAACCGCCGATGCATCACCTCACCGCCCGGCTCATCGCCGTACTCCTGACGGCCGCTCCGCTCGCGGCGGCCGACACCGAGCTCTGGCACAAACACACCCTCGACTTCGTCGGCCCCGAAACCGCCGAAGACGCCACGCCCAACCCCTTCACCGACTACCGCCTGGACGTCACCTACGTCCACGGCCCCAGCGGCACCACCTACACCGTCCCGGGCTACTACGCCGCGGACGGCAACGCCGCGCACACCGGCGCCGACCGCGGCAACCGCTGGCGGGCCCACTTCGCCCCCGACCAGGCCGGCCCCTGGTCGTGGAAAGCCAGCTTCCGCCAGGGCCCGGGCGTCGCGGTGGCCCACCCCCCCGAGCCCGGTGACGCAAACGCGTTGATCGACGGCACGACCGGCACCTTCACCGCCACCGACTCCACCGCCGCCCCCCCGGACCTCCGCGCCCGCGGGCGGATGGGCCTCGACGGCAGCCGCTACCCCGTGACCCAAGGCGACGGGCAGGTCTTTCTGAAAGCCGGCGCCGACGCCCCGGAAAACTTCCTCAGCTACGCCGACTTCGACGGCGACTTCAAGACCGACGGACACAAAGACCAGTTGGTCAAGACCTGGGCCCCCCACGTCCGCGACTGGGCGCCCGGCGATCCGACCTGGGGCGACGACCAGCGCGGCAAGGGCATCATCGGCGCCGTCAACTACCTCTCCAGCAAGGGCCTGAACGCGGTCTCCATGCTCACCAACAACATCAACGGCGACGACCGTAACGCCTTCATGTACACCCACTACGACGAGCGCCACCGCTTCGACGTCTCGCGCCTGGACCAGTGGCAGATCGTCACCGACCACGCCGCCGCCCGGGGCCTCATGGTCCACTTCAAAACCCAGGAAACCGAGAACGAAACCCTGCTCGACGACGGCGACACCGGGCCGCAGCGCCGCCTGTACTACCGCGAGCTCATCGCCCGCTTCGGCCACCTGCCCGCGCTCAACTGGAACCTGGGCGAAGAAAACGGCAAGTGGCCATGGGCCGGCCACCACAAGCCCAAGCTCCAGTCCACCGCGCAGCGGCTGGCCATGGGCCGCTACTTCGAGGCCCACGACCCGTACCGCCACCCCATCGTCGCCCACAACGGCCAGTGGCCCGACGACCTCTACGGCCCGGACAGCCCCTACACCGGCTGGAGCCTGCAAACCGAGAAAGAAGACTTCAGCAACGTCCACGCCAAGACCCTGCGGATCCTGCGTGAAGCCAAGAAAGCCGGCAAGGTCTGGCACGTGGCCTGCGACGAGCCGGGCGACCACCGCTACAGCGTGCTGCCCGACGCCCTGGACCCGGGCCACTACTACCCCCGCACCAACGCCCTGTGGGGCAACCTGCTCGCCGGCGGCTGGGGCGTGGAGTGGTACTACGGCTACCGCGAAGCCCACAGCGACCTCACGCTCGAAGACCACCGCAGCCGCGCGATCATGTACGAGCAGTCGGCCCACGCCCTGCACTTTTTTAGCGCCTTCAACATCCCCGTGCGCGAGATGGCCAACCACAACGGCCTGATCAACGGCGGCGAGGCCTTCTGCCTCGCCGACCCGGGCCGCATCTACGTCGCGCTCATCAAGCACGCCGCCCAGGGCCCCACCGTCCAGTTCCAAAAACACGAAGGCACCTTCGACATCCGCTGGTACGACCCCCGCCACGGCGGCGAGCTGCAAACCGGCACGCTCGACACCGTCACCGCCAACCAGGCCGGCCACGGCGACAACCAGCACAAGGTCGGCCTCCCGCCGAGCGACATCGAGAAAGACTGGGTGCTGCTGGTGCGGGCCCGCGAGTAGAAGCCGCGTGCCCCCCCGGTCTACCCCGTCACGCCCGCAAGCCGTCCGGGCCCCACGGGCACCGAGCGCCTACGCAGGGTGCTCGCCCCCGGTCTTGCGCGCGTCTTCCACCCGCCGGTTCATCTGGCACGCCGCGTAGGCCCCGCCGAAGCCGTTGTCGATGTTCACCACCGTCACCCCCGACGCGCAGCTGTTGAGCATGCCCAAGAGCGCCGACAGCCCCCCGAAGCTCGCCCCGTAGCCCACGCTCGTGGGCACGGCGATCACCGGCACGTCCACCAGACCGCCCACCACACTCGGCAAGGCGCCCTCCATGCCGGCGATGACCACGATCGCGTTGCCCGCCAGCTCGTCCCGGCGTTCCATCAGCCGGTGCAGCCCCGCCACCCCCACGTCGTTGATCGCGTGAACCCGGTGCCCCAACGCCCGGCAGGTCATGGCCGCTTCTTCGGCCACCGGCAGGTCGCTCGTGCCCGCGCACACGATGGGAATCGGGGTCTCATACGCCAACGCCGGCTTGCCCACCATCACCGTGCCGCCCAGCGTGCCGGCCTCCGCCTCATCGCCAAAGGCCTCCCGCAGCGCCGCCACCTGATCCGCCGACGCCCGCGTCGTCAGCACACAGCCCTGCCCCCCGTCGCGCAGCGCCCGCGTGATCGCCACCGTCTGCTCAGGCGTCTTGCCCGCCCCAAAGATCACCTCCCCGTGTCCGCAGCGTCGGGCCCGGTCGTGGTCGGGCGTGGCGAAGTCCAAGTCATTAAAAGAGGGCTCATTCACATCTACAGAATAGGGG
>CALLPP010000036.1 GCA_938015655.1 uncultured Algisphaera sp. | reverse complement strand
CGACAACACCCAAGACGCCCTCAAAGCCCGCCTCGATCACCTCATCGACACCGGCAAGTTCCCCGCCTTCGCCAACAAGGTCGCCCAGCTCGGCTCCTACGGCGGCGGCAACCACTTCGGCGAGTGCGAAGTCGTCGAAGTCGGCGACAGCGCACGCGCCCGCCGCGTCGCCCAGTCGTTCGGCCTCAAAGACGGCAAGGCCGCCTTCTTAAGCCACTGCGGCTCGCGCGGCTTCGGCCACAACCTGGCCCAAGGCCAGTTTAAAACCCTGCAAGCCAAGTTCGACGCCTGGGGCACCCCCTACCCCGGCGGCGACAAAGAGCTGTGCTACGCGCCCCTGGGCACCCAGGAAGCCAACGACTACATCGACGACATGTCCCTGGGCGCCAACTTCGCCACCGTCAACCACCTGCTCATCAACGCGCTGGTGTTGGAAGCCTTCCAAGAAGTTATCCCCGGTACGCAAGGCGAGCTGGTCTACCTCATCAGCCACAACATCGCCCGGCAAGAAGTCGTCGGCGGCAGCCTCAGCTGGGTCATGCGCAAAGGCGCCACCCGCGCCTTCCCCGCCGGGCACCCCGGCCTCAAAGACACGCCCTTCGCCGAGGTTGGCCACCCCATCCTGCTGCCCGGCAACCCCGTCGCCGGCAGCGCCGTCATGGTCGCCGACCCCGGCGCCGAGCAGAGCCTGTTCAGCGTCAACCACGGCGCCGGCCGCGCCCTGGGCCGCCGCCGCGCCACCCGCGAGCTCGACCAAGCCAAAGTCGACGCCCAGTTCGACCACGCCGACGTCATGTCCAACTGCCGCCAATACCCCCGCGACGAAGCCCCGGCGGCCTACAAAGACTTCGACGAAGTGTTGAAGTCCGTCAAGCTGGCCGGGCTGGCGAGCGAGGTCGCGCGACTCAAGGCGCGCTTCGTGATCAAGGATGCGTCGAAAGCGGATGACTGAGACGCTTAGCGCCGCTGTAAAAAGCAGCGCTCCGCTTTACCACAGAGGCCACGGAGGGCACAGAGCAAGACAGGGGAGATTTATCTGGATGGCCTTTCATTGCCTTGCTCCGCGCCTCCGTGTACGCCGCGAACGCCCGCGCTTTGGCGCAAGGCCGCGAAGGGCTCAGCCGTGCAAGCCACGCCGGCTCCGTGTCCTCCGCGGATGAGCGAAGCGATCTCCGAACGGCTCCTTTCGGAGCCACCGGGGCCGCAAAAACCCGACGCAATCGAGCCCGTCCGCCTTGCTTTCCACCGCGTTTTCCCACGCCACCGCGGCCCCCCGTGAAAAACTGCCTCGGCAACCCGCCCCGAGTAAACTCCCCGGTCCCATGGCCGACCAAACCCCCAAGAACGACCCCGCGCCAACCAAGTCCACCGCCCAGCTTCTCGGCGACCGCCGGCAGAAGCTCAAACGGCTGCGCGACGAGCTCAACCAAGACCCCTACGGTCAGCGCACCGACGGGCTCACCCGCCTGGCTGCGGCACGTGACCAGTTCAGCGAGGCCGCCGACACCGCCCACAAGGCGGCACAAGAAGCCGCCAAAGAAGAAGGCGCGGCCCCGGCCGACCCCGCAGCCGACGCCCGCCCGGTCGTCGCCGTCGCCGGCCGCGTGATCCAGCACCGGGCCATGGGCAACCTCATCTTCCTCTCGGTCCGCGACGACTCGGGCGACCTGCAAGTTGCCGTCTCCAAGAAAACCGTGGGCCAGCCCGACTTCGGCCTGGCCAAGATGACCGACTACGGCGACATCGTCACCGCCCGTGGAGCCCTGGGCACCACCAAGACCGGCGAGGTCACCGTGTGGGCCGGCGAAGGCTTTGACGTGAGCGAGGACGCCCCGGCCTACCGCATCCTCACCAAGTCGCTGGCCCTGCCGCCCAACAAGCACCACGGGCTGACCGACCCCGAGACGCGCTACCGCAAGCGCTACGTCGACCTCTACGCCAACCCCGAGGGCATGGCCACGATGAAGACGCGCAGCCGCATCATCAAAGCCACGCGCGACTTCTTCACCGACCGCGACTTCTTAGAAGTCGAAACCCCCATGATGCAGGCCATCCCCGGCGGCGCCGCCGCCCGGCCCTTCGAGACCCACCACAACGCGCTGGACATCGACCTGTTCCTGCGCATCGCCCCCGAGCTTTACCTCAAGCGTCTGCTGGTGGCCGGCATGCCGCGGGTGTTCGAGATCAACCGCAACTTCCGCAACGAGGGCATCGACCGCAGCCACAACCCCGAGTTCACGATGCTGGAGCTCTACGAGGCCTACGGCGACCTGTACTCGGTCATGGACCACACCGAAAACCTGTTCCGCCACCTGGCCCAAACGGTCTGCGGCGCCACCACCCTGCTCTACGGCGAGGTGCAGGTCGATTACGCCCGGTTCGAGCGTAAGAAATACCTGGACCTGTTCAACGAGCACAACGACTTTGACCACACCGATCACGCCGCGCTGGTCAAGAAGGGCGATGCCCTGGGCCTCAAGACCGAAGGGGTCGACCACGACAACCTGCTCAACAGCGTGTGGGAAGAAACCGTCGAGCAGCACCTGATCCAGCCCACCTTCGTGATCGACTACCCCGCCAGCCTCTGCCCACTGACCAAGCGCAAGCCCGACGAGCCGGGCATTGCCGAGCGTTTCGAGCTGTTCGTCTGCGGCATGGAGCTGGCCAACGCCTACACCGAGCTCAACGACCCGGACGTGCAAGAAGCCAACTTCAAAGCGCAGGCCGAGGGGCTCACCGGCGAAGACGCCGTCGAAGCAGCGATCTTCCGTAACATCGACGAAGACTTTTTAGAAGCCCTCCGCGTAGGCATGCCCCCCGCCGGCGGCCTGGGCATCGGCATCGACCGCCTGGTGATGCTGCTCACCAACCAACACTCCATCCGCGATGTCATCTTGTTCCCCCTGATGCGTCCACAGGGGTGAGGCCTAAATCTCATGAACGACTTACGCCAAGACGCCAAGACGCCAAGACGCCAAGAAGAACCGCATCCGGAACTCGACCGGCTCGCGCGTTCGGTGATCGGCGCCGCAATTAATGTCCACCGCGCACTTGGCCCGGGCTTCCCCGAGTCGGTCTACGAGGAAGCTCTGTGCATCGAGCTCACCGAACAAAAACTTCGCTTCGAACGGCAAGCCAAAACTAACGTTTTTTACCGAGAGCGGCTTGTCGGCCAGGGTCAGATGGACCTGCTCGTCGACCAACGCCTCGTCGTCGAGCTCAAAGCCGTTGATTATCTGCACCCCAAACACGCGGCGCAAATCAAGGCATACTTGACTGCTTCGGGTTGCCAGATCGGGCTGTTAATCAATTTCCATGAGGCGGTCCTGAAAGACGGCCTCCAGCGCATCATCCACACCCCTTCCGGATGATGCCTTTCTTGGCGTCTTGGCGTCTTGGCGCCTTGGCGTAAAAGCGGCTCACCGCCACCACGCCCATGTTCAAACTCCTGCTCATCCTCAAATACCTCCGCCGCAAGCTGGCCCCGCTGTTTGCGGCCTCGGCGGTGATGCTGTGTACCGCCATGGTCATCATCGTGATGAGTGTGATGGGCGGGTTCCTGGAAAACTTCCGCGCCTCGGCCCATGCGCTCACCGGCGACCTGGTGATCGAAGGTCCCCTGCAGGGCTTCACGGGGTATGAAGAACTGGTCGCCGAGATCGAAGCCCTGCCCGAAATTGTCGCCGCCGCCCCCATGCTGCGGGCCGTGGGGCTGGTGAACTTCCGCGACACCGCCAAGCCCGTGCAGCTTCAGGGCGTGGACTTCAAGAAACTCGAACAGATTGTTGGCTACAAAAAGACTCTGCTGTGGAATAACGACCAGCTGCGCGAGCACGTGGGCGACCCGCAGTCCGAGCTGGGCCGAGCCTTCGTGGCCAAGATGACCCGGGACTTCCCCATCGATCCCGGTCCCGACGCCCCCGGCGGGGTGCCGGTTCTGGGCCTGCCCGAGGCGGTCATGGGCGTGGAGGTCTACCCCTTCCAGCGGCGCAACGACCAGGGCGACTACGAGCTAAACCGCTCCCGGGCGGGCGAGAGGCTGCCGGTCACCGTCATCCCCCTGACCGAATCGGGCACCGTGGGCGCACTCGAACCGGTACGACGCGAAATCCTAATCACCAACGAGATCAAAAGCGGGCTTTACGACATCGACGCCAGCGCAGTGGTGCTGCCTTTCACCACGCTGCAGACCATGCTGAACATGCAGCCGCGCACCGGCTTCACCGACTTTGACCCCAACACCGGCCGAGGCGGCGAAGAGACCCAGGTCCCCGGCCGGGCGAACCAGGTGGTGGTGAAAGTCGCCGCGGGGGTGTACCTGCTGGACGCCCGCGACCGGGTACAATCGCTCATCGACGCGCAGTGGAAAGACCGTTCGCTCGCCTTCCCCCCGCTGGCCCGCACCTGGGAAGAAGTCCACCAGAACATCTTGGGCGCCGTGGAAAACGAGAAAGGCCTGGTCACCTTTCTCTTCGGCATCATCGGCCTGGTGGCGGTGGTCATGGTCGCCACGACCTTCTACATGATCGTGCTCGAAAAGACCCGCGACATCGGCGTCTTGCGGGCCATCGGCGCCAGCCGCGGCGGCATCATGGGCTTGTTTGTGGGCTACGGCCTGGCCATCGGCGTCGTCGGCAGCCTGCTGGGGCTGGCGATCGCCGTGGCCATCGTCACCAACCTCAACGAGATCCAGAGCCTGCTCAACACCTGGTTCGGCTGGCAGATGTGGGACCCCAAGACCTACTTCTTCGACCGCATCCCCGACACCGTGAACTACACCGAGGCCCTGCGCGTGGTCGCGGGCGCGATCCTCAGCAGCGTCATCGGCGCCCTGATCCCCGCCTGGATCGCCGGGCGCCTGAAGCCCGTCGACGCGCTGCGCTATGAGTGAAATAGCCGTTAGCCGTTAGCCGTCGGCCGCTAGCAAGAAGGCCGCGGGAACTGGTGACCCTCTTGCTAGGCTCTAGCGGCTAACGGCTAGCGGCTAGCGGCGCACAACGATGCCAACCGAAGACCACCCACACGTGACACCCCCACCCATCCTCCACGCCACCGGCATCGAGAAGACCTACCGCATGGGCGGCAAAGACCTGCGCGTGCTCAAGGGCGTGGACTGCGAGGTCCGCCCCGGCGAGCTGCTGGCGATCCTGGGCCGCTCGGGCAGCGGCAAGTCCACCCTGCTGCACCTGCTGGGCGGGCTGGACCGCCCCGACGGCGGCACCGTGACCTACGGTGGCGAAGACGTCTACCGCCGGCGAGGCCGATCGCTCGACCGCTACCGCAACCACTCGGTGGGCTTCGTGTTCCAGTTCTACCACCTGCTGCCCGAGCTCACGGCCCTCGAAAACGTCACGGTCGCCGCCATGCTGCAGCGCGGCGTGGCCGGCTGGCTGGGGGCCAAAAAACAGATCATCGAGCGTGCCGCGGGGCTGCTCGACCAGATGGGCCTGGCCGACCGCATGAAGCACCGCCCGGCCAAGCTCAGCGGGGGCGAGCGGCAGCGCGTCGCCATCGCCCGGGCGCTCATCAACCGGCCCCAGGTGCTGCTGGCCGACGAGCCCACCGGCAACCTCGACCAAGAAACCGGCACGTCGATCCTTGAGCTCTTCGACGAGCTGCACGCCGGCGGCCAGACCACCGTCATGGTCACCCACGACCCCAAAGTCGCCGACGCCGCGGACCGCGTGGTGACCCTGGTGGGCGGCCGCCTGGCCGAGAGCGCGGCGCAACCGGCCTGAACTCGGCCGGCCGAAACAGACCGCCGCTCACCCCCCCGGCTCGGCCCCGAGGACGTTCCTCCACGGCCGGCCTAGCATCGGTGCGTACCTGTTTGTCTCACCCCGGCGGATTCGACCGCCTCACCGGAGAGCCCGATGCTGAAAAACACCCTCACCCTGACCGCTGGCCTGGCCCTGGCCACCTCCCTCGCCTGGGCCCCAGCCACCCAAGCCGCCCCACCGGCGGGCCTGGTCCCGCTGTGTGCCTGCGGCTGCGCCGTGAAGGAAAAAGAAGGCGACAAAGAGACCAAAGAGAAAAAGGAAGAACCCAAAAAATCTTCCGTGACCCCGCCCACCGCCCTGGGCGAGGGCTGCCCCGCGGGCTGCAAGGGCAAGAAAGAACAAGACAAAGAAGAAGCCGCCTGACCCCGGGCAAACAACGCCGGCCAGCGGATTCGCATCCGATCCTGCCCCGGGCGGCCCCACTAGGCCGAGCGGGGCTTTTTCGTGGCCTCGCCCCCCGCTTTGCCTTGCCCCGCGGCCGCAATACGGTATTTTCTAGCCTCAACTGAATATGCACGGTGGTCGTCGGCCGGCCCAAACCCCCGGGTTTGGCCTCGGTGTCGGGAGGAACGTGCTCTCCACGCCCCCCTTTAAAAAGGACCACCGACCATGAGGATCCTCCTCACCACCACCAGCTATCAAGACACCCCCGGCGCCCACCACCAGGCCCTCGAAGACGCGGGCTTCGAAGTCGTCCGTGGCCGCGGCCCACTGCACGAGGCCGAGATGTTGGCGCTGGTGCAAAAACACGGCGGCTTCGACGGCTTGCTCAACGGCGACGACGAAATCACCGCCAAGGTGATCGACGCCGCCCTGGCCGCCCCCACCAAGCTCAAGGTCATCGCCAAGTACGGCATCGGGCTCGACTCGATCGACGTGGCCCACGCCACGGCAAACAAAATCCCCGTGCTGTTCACCCCCGGGGTGAACCACACCACCGTGGCCGAACACGCCTTCGGGCTCATGGTCGGCCTGGCCAAGCATTTCAAAATGCACCTGCGCGAGGTCGAGGCGGGTAACTGGAAGCGCCAAACCGGCACCGAGCTGGCGGGCAAGACCCTGGGCGTCATCGGCATGGGGCGCATCGGCAAAGAAGTCATCAAACGCGGCGCCGCCTTCGGCATGCCCGCCGTGGCCTACGACTTGTACTGGGACGAAGACTTCGCCCAGCAATACAACGTGCAACGGGCCGACTCCGCCCAAGCCGTGCTGACGGGCGCCGACGTGATCAGCTTGCACATGAACCTGACCGAAGAAAACCGAGGGTTCATTAACACCGCCATGATCGCCCAGATGAAGGACACCGCAATCCTCATCAACACCGCCCGCGGGGGCCTGGTCAACGAAGAGGACATCGCCGCCGCCTGCAAGGCCGGCAAGCTGGGCGGTTACGGCACCGACGTGGTGAACGTCGAGCCGCTCCACCCCCCCCACCCCTACCTGGGTGTGGACAACATCATGCTCACCCCCCACATTGGCAGCCGCACGGTCGAGAGCGTCGGCCGCCAGGCCATGCGTGCCACACTGAACCTGGTCAACTTTCTCAGGGGCAACGACGACTACATCCAAGCGAACAAGTTTTAAGGGGACGAACCACAGAGACGCAGAAGGCACTAAAGAAGACGCCCATTCTTGTCTCATCCGACAAACACACGTTTGTCACCGGCCCTAAACCCACCCAAACACTCCATCCCGGCCGCCCCGACCACCGTCGCTTTCTCTGCGATCTCTGCGTCCCTGCGGTAAAAACAGCGCCCTCCTCACCCCCGGAAACCACCATGTCCACCGAAAAAAAATCCGACATCGGCCTCATCGGCCTCGCCGTCATGGGCCAGAACCTGGTCCTCAACATGGCCGACCACGGCTACCAGGTCAGCGTCTACAACCGCACCACGTCCAAAACCGACGCGTTCATCGCCGAGAACAAAACGAAGGAACCCTCGGCTGAGCGCGTTCTGGGCTTCGCCGAGCTCAAAGACTTCGTCGACTCGATCGCCAGCCCCCGCAAGATCGTGCTGCTGGTCAAGTCCACCGCCGTGCTGCCCGACGACCGCGACGCGGTGGACGCCACCATCGACGGCCTCAAGCCGCTGCTCGACAAGGGCGACATCATCATCGACGGGGGCAACAGCAACTGGAACGCCACCATCCGCCGCGAAAAAGCCCTCACCGCCGAGGGTTTCGAGTTCATCGGCACCGGCGTGTCGGGCGGCGAGCTGGGCGCCCGCTTCGGCCCCTCGCTGATGCCCGGCGGCTCGGCCAAGGCCTGGGAAAGCCTGCGGCCCATCTGGGAAGCCATCGCCGCCAAGGTGGACCCCGACACCGGCAAGCCTTTTGAGGACTACAAGAAGGGCGTGCCCATCACTCAGGGCGAGACCTGCACCACCCACATCGGCGCCGACGGCGCGGGCCACTACGTCAAGATGGTCCACAACGGCATCGAGTACATCGACATGCAGCTGATCTGCGAGGCGTACCAGGTCATGAAAGACCTGCTGGGCATGCAGCCCGACGCCATGTCCAAAGTCTTCGGCGAATGGAACGCCGGCCTGCTCGACAGCTTCCTGATCGAGATCACCACCGACATCTTGCAACAAAAAGACCCGGTGGACCCCAGCCGCTTCTTCGTCGACATCGTCCTGGACGCCGCGGGCCAGAAGGGCACGGGCAAGTGGACCAGCACCAGCGCGCTGGATCTGGGCATCCCCGCCAACGCCATCGCCGAGGCCGTGTTCGCCCGCTGCCTGAGCGCGATCAAAGAAGAACGCGTCGCCGCCAGCAAGGTGCTGCAGGGCCCCGACGCCCCGGCGCTCACTGAGGGCAAAGAAGAGCTGGTCGCCGCGATCCACGACGCGCTCTACAGCTCGAAGATCTGCGCCTACGCCCAGGGCTTCCAGCTCATGACCGAAGCGCAGAACGAGTACGGCTGGAAGCTGGACTTCGCCGAGATCGCCAAGATCTTCCGCGGCGGCTGCATCATCCGCGCCCGCTTCCTGCAAAAGATCACCGAGGCCTACCAGAACAACCCGGGCCTGCAAAATCTCATGCTCGACCCGTTCTTCACCGCCGAGCTTCACCGCTGCCAGCAGAACTGGCGCAAAGTCGTGAGCCTCGCGGTGCTGCACGGCGTGCCCACGCCGGCGTTCAGCTCGGCCCTGGCCTACTTCGACGGCTACCGCTCGGCGGTGGTCCCGGCCAACCTGCTGCAGGCCCAGCGCGACTACTTCGGCGCCCACACCTACGAGCGCACCGACCAGCCCCGCGGCAAGAAGTTCCACGTGGACTGGCCCGAAGACGGCCGCCCGCAGGTGGACGCCTAAACGCCACGCACACTCTCTCAATCTCCACCGCCCCGGCCCCGCCGGGGCGGTTTTCTTTGTCTCACACGCCTCTCACGCCACCGCCCACTTAAAATCAGCCCATGCCCACCTACGACTACTTCTGCTCCGAAAACGGCCGCTCCGTCGAAGTCATGCACGGCATGAGCACCACGCTCCAGACCTGGGGAGCCGTCTGCGACGCCGCGGGCCTCGAACCTGGCGCCACCGCCACCCACACCCCCGTCGAGAAGCTGCTGGGCACCGGCATGGTGCTGACCAACAGCCGGGCCAACCCGACCAACTGCGCAGGCCCGACCCCGCAGGGCGGGTGCTGCGGCGGGGGCTGCGGCATGCCCAGCTGAAATCGCCACGCCGCGCCGAAGTCCGTATCGCACGGCGTGTCGTGTGTCACGCCGGTGTGACGGAACAAACACGCCCCCGCCAACCGGCCCGCTTCGCCCATCTTTTCGCACCCACCGCCTTTCCGACGCCGCCCGAGCCGGCCGGTGCTTGCGCGTCTTCTAAACCACCCCACCCCAGACCTCTTCGCCCCCGCCGCCAAGCCCCACGGGACATCCCGGGCGGCGGTTTGATCGGCTCATATTTATTTATTGAGAATTTTTCTCAACTACGTTGACGCGGCTGCGGACCGGATGTATTTTAGTTGATAATGAGTCTCGAGATCATCTATTTCGGATGACTTTCCCCCTAAGCGGCACCCGACCCTTGGCCGCCCGCGTTTCCCCCCCCCCACCCCCATCCGGAAAAATCTCATGAATCTCGCCCCCACCGCCCTCACCGTCTGCCTCGCCGCGCTCGCCGGCGGCGCCCAGGCCCAGGCCGTCATTGCGCCATTCACCGAGACGTTTGAAACCTCGTCCGCCAACTTTCTGGGCAACGATTTCTCGCCGCTGGAGCACCTCACCACCGGCGGGGTCGATGGCTCGACCTTTGTCCGGGCCGTGGTGCCCACCGACACCGCCGCGGGCATGGGCCTGGTTGTGGCCCGGGCCGAGACCGACCCACACAACCCCGCGAACAACGCCAGCGGCGGCGCCCTCTTCGGCGACTACATCGAGTCGGGCATCACCGCCCTGAGCTTCGACGTGCGGCACGACGCGGGCACGGACATCGGTTTCAACGTCCGCTTCTCCCCCCCCAACCGCTTCCCCGGCGCCTTCGCGATCGCCTCCCAGACGGTGGCCTCGGGCACCGAATTCACCACCGTCACCCTCGACCTGTCCAGCCTCGCCACCGTCGCCTTCGAAGGACCGTCCACCCCGGACAACTTCGAAACGGTGTTCGGCAACGTCGGCAACGTGCAGATCTTCCTCACCACCGACCTCGCGGCAGCCGGCACCAGCCCCGTGAACTTCGACTTCGACAACGTGTCGATCGGGACCGTCCCCGAGCCCACCTCGCTCGCCTTGCTCGCGACCGGCGGCCTGCTACTCACCCGCCGCCGCCGCGCTCGGGCCTGAGCGTCGAAGCACACCGATCCCCCTTCCCGCCCCCCCCCGGATCAAACCGGTGGCGGCGATTGCCGCGCGACCCGCTCGCAACCGACGGAAACCAAGTGATGCCCCACCCCCGCCCCGCCTTCACCCTGATCGAACTGCTGGTGGTGATCTCCATCATCGCCCTGCTCATCGGCATCCTGCTGCCGATCCTCGGCACCGCCCGCGGCCGGGCCCGGGCCGTGCGTGAACTCGCCGCCGGCCGCCAGGTCCAAACCGCTCACCTAAGTCTGGCCTACGAGAACGACGGGCGGTTGCTGCCGGGCTTCGACTTCACCGGCGCCCCGGTCCGCAACCACCTGGGCAACGCCGTGGGCGCCCCGGACAACCAGCGTTACCCGTGGCGGCTGGCCGCCTACTTTGGCGGGAACCCCGCGGGCACCCTCTTGCTCAACGGCGGGGAAAACCTGCTCTCCGCGGGCCTAATCGAAACCGACCTGAATTACCGTGTCAGCATCGCCCCGGCCTTCGGCTACAACTACCAGTACGTCGGCGGAACCACCGCCACCAGCGGCCCCCTGGCCAACGGGCTGGCGGAAAAGAACATCGACACGACCGCGGAGCCTTCACGGCTGATCGCCTTCGGGTCTTCTCACCGCAAGGCCCTCGAACCCAGCACCGGGGTCGCGGGGCACATGTACATCTTCGCCCCCACCGGACAGGCCGCCGGCCCACCGCTGGCCGCATGGACCCCGGGATACAACATCAACGCGCCGAACTCCGCCAACCACGGGTTTGTCCACGCCCGGCACGAGGGCACGGCGGTGATGACCTACCTCGACGGCCACGCCGATCGGCAAACGCCCGAGGGGCTCCGCGACATGCGGCGGTGGTCCAGCCAGGCCCAAGCCGCCAAAGACCCCAACTTCTCGCCCTGATTCCCGCGCCGCCATGCCAACGGTTTTGCTTCTCTTGATCGGCGCCGCCACGCTGCGGACCGTTTTGGGCCTGTCGCTGCGTCGACGCTGGTGGCCGGTGGCGGCCTGGTCCTTGGGCTGCGCCGTGGGGCTTTACGGCCTGCACGGCTGGAGCATCCACTGGAGCGCGGCCGCCCTCACCCGCCTCCACACGCTTCACCGGGACCCGGTGCACACCGACAAAACCCTCGCGGACTTCGAGCTGGCCGCCGACCGCCAACTCCAAGACGCCCGGCTGCTG
>CALLPP010000035.1 GCA_938015655.1 uncultured Algisphaera sp. | reverse complement strand
CGTCCGGGGCCCGGGAGCCCGCGGCTTCATCTGCTTCGGCGCCACTTGATTCCGAAACGTCGTCGGTCCACTACGTTGTGCCCGAAGAAGACCGGGTACCGGTGGTCGAGAAGACCGCCTACGCCATGGGTGTGGTCAGCGACCACTACGCGCAGTTCGCGATCCACGGGCTCTTGTGGCCGTTCTTCAACGTGTTTCTTGGTCTGTCGCCGGTCTTGATCGGCACCGCCATGGGCTTGTCTCGCCTGTGGGATGCGATCAACGATCCTCTGGTGGGCACTTTGTCGGACCGCTGCAAAAGCCGCTTTGGCCGGCGGCGCCCCTTCCTCTTTTGGGGCGCAATCCTCACGGGGCTGATGTTTCCGCTGATCTGGCTCATGCCCCAAGGCTGGGTCGACCTGGAACCGATCTTTGAGATCACCGTGCCCGGCTTCCTCGGGCTCTGGGAAACTTACCCGCTGCCCATCACGTGGCCGCTGATCTGGCTGTCCGCCGCGTTCATCGCGTACTACACCTGCTATTCGGTGCTGTCGGTGCCCTATGAAGCGCTGGGCATGGAGCTCACTCCCGACTATCAGGAACGCACCAACGTTTACACCTTTCGTACTTACGTGATGAAGGTTTTTGACCTGGGCAATTACGCCCTGCTGCCGGTGACGTTCATGGTGGCGGGGTGGTTTGTCGCATCGGAAATGGGCCATGTTGCCTATCACGAGTTGGTCTACCACACGGACGACACCGAACAGTTGGAGCAACTCAAGGTTGAGAAATTGGGCATCGTTGTTCCCCTGATGGCAATTGGTGTAGGGGGCATTATCATCGTTTCAGGCATTCTGCCAGCCATCTTCTGCCGTGAGCGCTACCACAAGGTCGCTCAGGAAAAGAGCCCCGAGAACGTGCTCAAAGGCATGGTCTCGTTGGGAGGCAACCTGCCGTTCTGGGTGGTTGCGGGCAGCATCAGCCTTTACTTGTTGGGGGTGATGGGTAACGGCGTCCTGAGTTTCTATGTCGGCAGCTATTACATTTACGACGCCGAATTAGAAAAGGGTGCGTGGCTGGGCTTTTACAACAGCGTGCTCGGGATGATCTTCGGCATCATCGGAGCGTTCGTCATCGACCTGCTCGCGCGAAGGTTCGACAAGCGCCCGCTGCTGCTCTATTGCGTGGCCCTGATGTTGATCTGCAACCTGGCCACCTCGCTGACCTATCAGCCGGGACATCCTTGGCTGACGCTGGTGACGCGCCCCTTCTACACCATCGGTGAAACCGGCTTTTGGGTGCTGATCATCAGCATGCGGGCCGACGTAGGCGACTGGGACGAGCTAAAGACCGGGCGGCGCCGGGAGGGCATCATCGCCGCCAGCATCAACTGGTTGGTGAAGTTGTCGATCGCCCTGGCCTCGGTGATCGGCGGCATTCTTTTGCAGTACGCGGTGGGCTGGAATTCCGAAGACCACGCCGGTCAGACACCCGAAACTTTGAACCGTCTGAAGTGGACTTTCGTCATCGTGCAGTCGTGCACCACCTTGGTGGTGCTGATACTGCTGGCGGTCTATCCGTTGACGCGGGCGAAGCTCGCGGGCGTCCGCGAAACGCTGGAAGAGCGCCGCGGCAAGGTGTGACGGCTGCGCCGTCGGGGTTGGGGATTGAGGATGCGGAGGTGGGGCCGGGAAGACCGGCGGCCAGGGTGACGCCCGCAATCGTCACGACGCATCAATCTCGATCCCCCAACCCCGCCCGCCAGCCTCTCGATGTTCGGGTATCACGAAGCACGACCCGCCCGAATCACATACCCCGAGCCCTAAACTACGGGCACCATGTGCGGCCGCTACACGCTGACCAACGCGAACCGTCTGGCGCCGCACTTCAGGCTCGGCGATCCGGCGCGGGCCGCGGACCTGCCGCGGCGATACAACATCGCGCCCACCCAGCCGGTGGCGGCGGTGTTCCGTGAGCGGGGCCGCCACCAGCTGCTGATGATGCGCTGGGGCCTGGTGCCCGCATGGATGAAGCCCGACGAAGGCAACAGGTTGCCCGCAGGTTGGTTCAACGCGCGGGCCGAGACCCTGAACGAGAAACCAGCCTTCAAGGGCGCCTACCGCCACCGGCGTTGCCTCATTCCCGCCGACGGGTTTTACGAGTGGCCGCGGCGGGGCGGTGCCAAAGTGAAAGGCGCCGCGCCGCATCTGATCCGTCCCGCCGACGACGGGCTCATGGCTTTCGCTGGCGTCTTTGAGTGGTGGTCGTCGCCCGACGGCAGCGAGCTGCCGACCTGCGCGGTGGTGACCACCACCCCCAACGCGCTGATGGCCGGCCTGCACGACCGTATGCCGGTGATCTTGCAACCTGAAGACCACGCCCGATGGACCGACATGCGCCCCGAGAACGACCCGTGCGACCTGCTGCGGCCGGCCCCCGACGGCACGCTCTACGCCACCGAGGTCTCGCCGCGCGTGGGCAACGTGCGCCACGACGATCCCGCGTGCCTCGCCCCCGCGCCGCCGCGCGAGCGGCAGGGGGGGTTGTTCGACGAGCGGTGAGTGGGAGGGCTGGTCTGTGAGCATCGCAACCCCCGAGGGTTTTTGCGCTCTTTTTTACTCCGCCCGGAGTTTGGCGCCTGGGCCCGCCCGCACGGGGTTTCGCCAAGCCGCCGCCCAGACCCCGACGTAGGCTGCGAGTACAAAGTGGAAGACCACGGGGATCAACCCCCCAACCCACCACGTGCCGCCCCAGCCCCCGCGTAGGCTGATGGCGACGCCATAGCGAGCCGCCATCGCGCCGGCGTACGACGCGGCAAACCCCATCAGCCAGAACGCCCGCCGCGGGCGCGGCGTGACCGGCTCGGGGCGACGCCACCAGATAACGACGTGGACAACCTGCAGCGCGAGCAGCAGCACCTGGCTGGTGAGTAGCACCCGGTAGACGATCAGCCCCGAGAACCAGGCCTCCATCGGCGGCCACCACGCGGGCGGGCGCGGGAACGCGCCGGGGAAGGCCACCCACGCCTGACCGGCCACCCGGAACGCGAAAAGTGCGGTCAGCCCGGCCAGCAGTACTGCCACGGTGCGCGGCCGGATCACCCGCGCACCTCGGGATACAGCGACCGCAGGTGGTCGTAAAAGTCGCTGCGAAACCGGCCCCCCGGGTCGTACTTCGTCTTGAGCCTCAGAAACTCTGCCGTCTGGGGATAGGCCGCGTCCAGGTGGCGACGCTCGAACCAGCGGTGGTAGGTCAGATAAAAACTTCCGCCGTGCTCGACCGCCCGGTCGAGAATCCGGCGGAACTGCGCCCGGGCGGTGGCCCGGCCTGCGGGGGTGTGCTTCACGTGCAGATTGACCACCACGCACACGCGGCGGCGGGTGGCCCAGGGCAGGAAGGTCTCGGTGTCGGGCTCGATGAAGCGGATTGTGCCGTAGGTCATGTCTACCCCGGCGTCGCGGAAGTCGCGCCGGTTCGCCGCCAGCAGCGGCATCACCGCGTCGGCGTCGGCGTAGACCTCGGTGATCATTTCGGTGCCCTGCGCCACCTCGGCGGTCGCGATGCGGTAGCCGTCGAACACCGGCGAGAGCTGGTGGGTGTCGGACCCGTAAACCCGCCCCGAACTCTTGAGGTAGTACGCGGTGTACTGCGCAAACGCCCGCCGCTTGTCGGTGCGGGCCAGCCGGATTAGCTCGGCCCAGTCCGCGGCCGAGAGCGACGGCGCGTCGCGTTCGGGCGCCGCGCGCTCCTGCGCGTCGGTCACGGGGGCGTAGGTGGAGAGGATGCCCGGGTGATCCTCGGCTGCGCCGTCCAGATAGGTCGCGTACTGGCAGTCGCCAAACAGGTGTCCGTCGGCGATGCGCTGATCCATCTTCGGTATCAGGTCGCCCACTGCGATCGCCTCCACCACCCGGCGCACCGCGCGCCGCCGCGCCAGCCGCAGGGTGACCGAGACGATCACCCCGAACAGGCCGTAACCGCCCACCGCCAGCGCGAAAAGCTCGGTGTTTTCGGTTCGCGACACGCGGCGGAGGACCCCGCCCGCGTCCATCAACTCAAACGCCTCCACGTCGCCGACAATCGGGGGCATCCGCAGGCCCCGCCCGTGGGCGTTGGCCGACAGCGACCCGCCCAGGCTCACGCGGTCCACGCCGGTCTGCTTCTGGCGGATCACCCACGGACGCGCCGCCTCGGGCTGCCGGCGTCTGAGTTCGGCCATGAGTTGGGGCCAGAAGATGCCGGCCTGCGCGGTGACCGTGCCCACGTCCGAATCAAAAGCGGTGACCGCGTTCATGCCCGCGGTGTCCAGCAGCAGGCCGCCGGACGCGAACTGCTGGCCGCCCATCGCGTGACGCCCGCCGCAGACCGCCACCGGCAGGCCGCGCTCGGCCGCCGACGCCAAGGCCGCCCGCACGTCGCCGGCATCGGTCACCGGCCACACCTCGGCCACCTCGGTGGCGTTGAGTCGAGACTGCTGGTCGTTGACGAGGGTTTTCATTGCAAAGCGGCGGTCGAAGGCCCCGCCGACCGCCCGCGGGTGAACAGCCGTACCACCACGGTAAACGCGTCCAACATGGCGCTTCTGATGACCCGCAGGATAATCGAGAGGGCTTTCACGGTTTCATCAGAGTGGTGGAAAGGGCAGGCTCCGGAAGAAGTAAATGGCGATTGGGCCGGCGGGGCGGTGTGTATCACTTACCCGCTGCGTAGATCCACCACGTCGATGGCGTCGTCCGCGCGACGAAACCGCCTCACTTCATCCGGGCGGTCTGCGCCGAGGGCGGCAGATCATCCGCAGAACCGCTGGGTTCGCGCCGGCCCGCCGCAGCGAAGTGGATCGCTTCGCGCATAAAATATCCGGGCTAGCGGTCTCGGGGTGCACGAGGTACGCCGCCGCCCGTCAACGGCTCCGACTCCGCCGCCGCCGGTTCGAGCTCGGCAAGCACGGCGAGCGCGTCTTCGTTTTCTTTTTCGGCGGCCTTGAGGTACCACGCCATCGCTTGATCGAGGTTCGCGGGCGTTCCGCGGCCGTGGCGAAGCGACTGGGCGAGCTCGAACATGCCCTCATCGCAGTCGGCGCTGGCGGCACGCCGAAACCAAGCGGTGGCATAACGCGCGTTGGCCCGGATGCCCCAGCCATGCAGATGGCCCAGGCCGATGCCGTGCATGGCGCAGCCGTACTCCGGGTCGACTTCGTGCGCTCGCCGGTAGAGTCGCAAGGCTTCTTCGGGGTCGGCTTCGACTTCCCAGCCTTCGGCGTAGAACTCCGCCAGATCAGACAACGCCCAGGCGTTCTCCTCTTCGGCTCCAAGTTGATACCAGCGCAGGGCCTTGGCTCTGTCTTGGCCAATACCCTCGCCGTCGCTAAGAGCACGCCCCACCAAGGCATAGGCAAACACCTCGCCCGCGTCCGCCGCCTCGCACCAATAACGCAATGCGGCCACAGGGTCTTGCTCGGTCCCATAGCCCGCGTCGTGAAAAAACCCCAGCTTAATCAACGCGCTTCGGTCCCCGGCCTCCACCGACGCATTCATCCAGTGGAAGGCTTGCGTCGGGTCTTCTGCCACGCCCAACCCGAAGCGGTACGCATCGCCCAGTTCGCGCATCGCCTGGGCGTGTCCGGCCTCCGACGCCGCTTGAAACCAACGCACCGCCTCTTGGCGGTCTTGGGCGTCGGGGTCACCGCCGGGGGAGAGCTGTAGGGCCAGGTTGTACATACCCTTGGCCGACCCCGCCTCGGCGGCCTTGCGATACCAGTCCGTGGCCTCCGCCGCACTTTGATCGCGCCCGATGCCGTCGCGGGCCGCCGCCGCCAAGTTGGTCATGGCCGGCAGCGAGCCGCCCGCCGCCGCCCGCTTGTACCAGGCAAAGGCCTCGTTCACGTCTTCTTCGACGCCGCACCCGGTGAGGTACAACACCCCCAGGTTGGTCATCGCGTCGGCGTGGCCTAAGTCCGCTGCCCGGCGATACCAGGCCGCTGCTTGGACGAAATCCTCCTCCACGCCCTGGGCGTTCTTATAGCGCAGAGCGACCTTGAACATGCTCTGAACGTGCCCCAGTTCCGCAGCACGCCCATACCATTTAAAGGCTTGAGCCTTGTCTGCAGGCGAGTCGCCGGCCAACACGGCCATCACACCTAATTCGTGCGCTGCGTCCGCGTTCCCCGCCTCTGCGGATCGGCGCCACCAAACCTCTGCATCGGCGTGGCTCTGATCGACCCCGCGCCCGTGATACAACGCGATCCCAAACCAGTACATGCCCATCGGGTCGCTGGCCCGGGCGGCGCGGTGGTATCAAGCCGTGCTTTTGGCCCAATCGATTTCGACCCCCGTGCCGTTGCGATAGACCTCACCCAAGGCGTTCATCGCATCGATGTTGCCCGCCTCGGCCGCGCGGTGAACCCAAACCGTTGCCTCCGCTTGGTCTTGCGCCACGCCCATCCCGCTGAAATAGTACGACCCGACCTCTTTCATGCCTTGGGCCTGCCCCGCTTCGGCGGCGCGGCGGTACCAGCCGAAGGCCGCGACGGGGTCGGCTTCCACGCCCTGGCCGTTGCGCGTCATAAACCCCATGTTGAACATCGCGTCCGGATCGCCCGCTTGGGCCGCCTTACCAAACCAGGCCAACGCCTCGGCCAGGTCTTGCGCCGTGCCCGTGCCCAAGCACAGGGCGTTGCCTAGGTTAAACATGGCCGTGGCCTGCCCGGCCTCCGCGGCGCGCCGGTACCACTGCACCGCTTCGCGCTGCTGCTGGGCTGTGCCTCGGGCCAGCGTGATGGCCAGTTCGTTCATCGCGACCGCGTCTTTTGCCTCGGCGGCGCGACGAAACCAATGAAGCACAAGCTCAGGGTCCGCCCCCGGCGCGTCGCCTTCGTAGCTCTCGGCAAGGTTCTGCATCGCCTGGGTATTGCCCGCCTGGGCGGCCCGTTCGAACCACACCCGTGCGGTGTCAACGCTTTTCCCCACCCCCTCTCCCAAGGTGTAGCACACGCCCATCGCGTTCATCGATCCGGTGTGCCCGGCCTCGGCGGCCTTGCGAAACCACACCGCCGCCTGATCGAAACTCTGCGTCACCCCCTGGCCGTTGTCGTACATCAAGGCCAGCTCAAACATGGCCTCGGTGTCGCCCGCGTCCGCGGCCTGTTGAGACCAACGGGCCGCAGACGCGTCGTCTGCTTGGTTGGCATAGTGCGCCGCGAGGTTTTTCATCGCCAGCGTATCGCCCGCGTCGGCCGCACGCTCGTACCACGCGCGGGCCTGATCTTCATCACGCGGCACCCCTTCGCCACGCTCATACGCCACACCCATGGCGTTCATCGCCTCGGCGTGCCCGGCCTCGGCGGCCTTGCGAAACCACTGGGCCGATCGTTTAAAACTCTGCCTCACCCCGTCGCCACGGTCGTAGAGATACGCCAGCTCGACCATCGCCCCGAGGTGACCGCCTTGGGCTGCGCGTTCGTACCAAACTGCCGCCTTCGCCTCGTCTTGCTTACGGCCTTCGCCGCGTAAATAACGACCCATTAGCCCGATCTGACCGGTTGGCGAAATATAA
>CALLPP010000034.1 GCA_938015655.1 uncultured Algisphaera sp. | reverse complement strand
CGAAGAACCGGCCCAGCACGTCGGTGGGGCCGATTTTTTCGATTTCTTTTTCGGTTTCTTCCACGGGGTCGAACGCGTCGACCTGGGGGGCTTTCATCAGCTCGACCTCGTCGGCGGGGTTTACCTTGGCCAGGGTGAGTGCGCCCGAGCCCGAGACGGCGACGATCCAGCGGCCCGGGGTGAGCTTGCGGTAGATCGCTTGGCCGTGGCTGACCGAGGAGTCGTTCCAGTCGATGTTGAGTAGTGCCGAGTCGATGGCCCCGGCTTGGTCGGGCGCGCGGGTGGAATCGAACACGCGGCGGATCAGCAGGCGGCCTTGCTTGACCACGTAGTCCACGTAGATGTCGTTGGCCGGGTTGACGTCCACGGCTTGGCGGTCGATCTGGCCGTCGGCGGTGCGCACGGTGACGTAGACTGCGTTATCTTCGACTTCCAGTTCGGTGACCGCGGTCCGGGTCACCGCCTGGTTGTACTGGTCCGCCAACTCGCCGTATTCGGCGTTGAGTTCGACCAGCCGTTCTTCGTACACCTGGGCGGCCACCCGGTTGCGCAAAACCTGGTAGCCCAGGTAGCCAGCGCCGCCAAAGAGGGTTAGCAGGACCAGCGTGGACGCGCCGCGGTGGGCGGTGCCCACGACCGAATGCCGAGGCCCGCGCCGGCGCGGGGTCGGCGGCGGGGTGGTGGGGGGCGAGACCTGAGCGGGTGGCGGGGGGGCTTGCGTCATCAGGCTCAGTTTATGTCCGTGGACGTGGCATCGAGATAGAATTGATGCCGATGAGCAATTCCTCCGTGTGTCAAAAGTGGGCGAACCGTGCGGGGCGCCGGCTGCGGGCGTATTGGGGCCGGCTCTCGGACAAAAGTCGTGCGGGTGTGCTGGCGGCGGCGATGTTGGCGGCGATGTTGGCGGCGGGGTTGTTGATAGTGCCAGGGCTTCCGTTTTCGTGCAGCGGCGGCGGGCGCTACCGCGTGGGTGTCCACGATGTATTGATTATGCGGCACGCCCGGGCGGCCGGGCTGGACGTGGATTTGGTGCGCTCGGTGGTGACTCACGAGAGCGGCGGCGACCCTCGGGCTGAGTCGAATGCGGCTGCTCGGGGGCTGATGCAGATCACTGCGATCACCGAGCGCGACGTGCTGGCCCGCAATCGCAACCTGGTGGCCGGAGACCTGTTTGACCCTGAGTACAATGTCCGGGTGGGCACGACCTATCTGGCGTACCTGCTGAAGCGGTTTGACGGCGACCGTACGTTAGCGGTGGCGGCGTATCACATGGGCCCGACCGCGGTGCGCCGGGCCATGAACGCGGACCCGGAGCTGGCCCCCCTGGAGTTGGTGCAGAAGCACGGCGGCCCGCAGACCCGGGCCTACACGGCGAAGGTGCTGCGCGACGCGCGGTGATGCGCGGGGCAGGGCTTACCCCTGCGGTTTTAGGGCGGTCATTTTTTGCTGCAGGCCGTGGAGCAGGTTTGCATACACCGTGTCCGCGTCGCGGCTGGCATCGAGCACCAGGTGGTTGTCGGGCCGGGCGTGGGCTTGATCCAGGTAACCCGCGCGGACCCGGCGGTGGTAATCAGCGCTGCGCGACTCGATCCGGTCTTTGGCGGCGTTGAATTCGCGGCCACGTAATAGCGGCCGCAGCCGCGCGGCGGAGGTTTCGGCGTCGACGTCGAAGACCACCGTGAGATCGGGCCAGGTGTCGCCCAGGGCCACTCGCCCCACGGCGAGGATGTCCTCGGCGCGCATCCCGCCGGCGGTGCCCTGGTAAGCCAGGGTCGAGCTGATGAACCGGTCGGCCAGCACCAGTTCGCCGCGGGCCAGGGCGGGGCGGATGCGCTGGGCCAGCAGTTGGGCCCGGCTGGCCATGAACAGCAACATTTCTGCCTTTACATCAACGTCTTCTTTGACCGACGGATCCAGCAGCAGCCGGCGGATCTGTTCGCCGATGTGGGTTCCCCCGGGTTCGCGGACCTCGCAGACTTCGAGGCCTGCGATTCGGGCGTGGTCGCACAGGCGGTGGAACTGGGTGGATTTACCGCTGCCGTCGGGCCCGTCAAACACGAGGAAGCGGCCGCGCAGCGCCGGGACAAAGCCCGGGGGCATCGGATGGGGCGTTTGGGGTGCATTGAAGTCGGGTGAATCGGCCATCGGTGGCCAGCCTAGCAGCCTGCGTCACGGGGCCGTTGCGATGCCGGTTGCAGGCAAGCCGATAGACTTCGGCGGTGAACGATGCTTACCTTGAGCCCTACCGCCGTGCCCAAGCCGACCACGGTGAATCTTTCGACGTGACGCTGTGGGCCCGCCCCGAGACTCAGCAGCGGCGTTTCCGCGTTTTTTCGGAGATGGTGGATCTGAACGGCTGTCGTATCCTCGACGCGGGCTGTAGCCGCGGGGACTTTGCGGCGTGGATGATCGAGGCGGGCGTGGACTACACCCACTTCCACGGGGTGGACGGGGTGGAGGCGGTGGTGGATTTTGCCCGCCAGCGTGGGCTGCCCCGCACGTCGTTTGCGGCGGCAGATTTTGTGCGGCAGCCCGGCCGCCTGGGGGCCGATCTGCCCGACGATGAGCGGCCCGACGTAGTGGCGATTTCCGGAACCTTGAACACGATGGACTGGCCTACGGCCCGCGGGGTCTTGGAAGCGGCCTGGGCGGGCTGCCGCGAGACGCTGGTGTTCAACTTTTTGTCAGACCGCTGCGGGCCTGGCGCTCCGCCCCAGCTGGAACCGGCGGTGCGTCTGCCCACCGATGCGATCTTGGACTGGGCGTTGCGTCAGACCTGGGACGTGACGTTCCGTCAGGACTACTTCGACCACGGCCACGACGCGTCGGTGCGGATGGCCCGCGGCTGACCGCCCAACCGCACTGGTCCGAGATCTTTGCTGATGCGAGCCTTTTTTTACGCCCTGGTGGCCGTTGTGCTTCTGGCCCTGTGCGCGGGGGTGGGGTGGCTGTGGCGTGACAGCGCGTCCACCACCACGCAGGTGCTGGTACGCAGCGGCGGTCCGCGGGCGGGGCTGATCACCGTCGATCGCGGCGCGGCCGCGTTGCTGATCTCCCGCGGCGCGCCGCTGGGGGCCGAGACCCGGCTGATCCGGGGCGTGGCCGATCCGGGGGTCCGGCTGGACGAGGCCTGCGACAAGCGAGCCCTGGGGTTTGGGGTCGATTCGCTGGTGCGGCAAAGCGGCCTGCTGGACGTGGAGGCCCAGGCGATGCTGACCGTGCATGACACCCCGGCCTGGCGCGGGCGCCGGGTGGTGCTGCCCATGTGGGCGGTGCTGGCCGGGGTGGCGGGGGTGCTGTTGGTGTGGTGGCTGCGGTTCAACTTGCCGTTGTACCGCGAGCTGCGTGGCCGATGCCGGCGCTGCGCTTACGACATCCGCAACAGCTCGCACTTTTGCCCGGTGTGCAAGCAGGCCCTGCCGCGCCGCACCTGGAGCGGGGACGCTCGCCCGGGCGGGGCGCGGTGAGCGAGTGCGTGGTGCCCTGCGGCGGCTTAGGAGTCGGCGCGCGTCAAGGCTGCCCCGGCCAGGTGGCCTCCGAAACCTGCAGAAAACACGGCGTGTGGGCCCACGGGCAGCGGTGCGGGCCTGCTGGAGAAGCTTAGACCGGGTGTGAGCAGCGGCTGATCGAGCCACGGCATGGGCGGGATCCGGGCGGCGCGGGCGCAGAGGGCGGCGATCACCAGCGACACCAAGCCCGAGGCGCCCAAGGTGTGCCCCAGGGCGCCCTTCACGGCGTAGGTGGGGACCGGGGCGTCCGGGTTGCCCATGAGGCGATCCAGAACCGCAAGTTCGGCCGGGTCGTGGTCTGCGGTGCCCGGGGCGTGGGGGTGCAGGGCCGCAAAGGGCCGGCCTACGGCCGCGGCGAGTTGTTGGGCAACGTTTCCAAACGTGGCCATGGCCGGGTCGCACCGCATGAGGTGCGTCGGGTCGGTGCCCTGAGCCGTGGCGAGCAGCTCGGTATCGCCCGCAGACGGCGCCGTACCCTCGGGCAGAGCCCGCAGGAGCACCGCGGCCCCGGCCTCGCCCAGCACAAAGCCGCGGCGCTGCTGATCCAGCGGTCGGCCGCGATAGGCGGTGTGGGTGGCCGGGGCCAGCACGCCCAGGCGGCGGTAGCTGTGGACGAACGCGGGCAAGAGGGCGGATTCGCTGCTGATCACCAGGGCCTGGGTGGGGTTGTTGCCGCCGCCGCGTTGCAGGGTGGTGAAGGCCTGGTGAAGGGCGGTGAGGCCGCTGGCGCACGCGGCCACCGCGTGGCCGCGCACCGCCAGGCCAGCCCGGGTGGTCAGGTGGTTGGCCAAGAACCCGTGGGGCCCCAAGGCCACGCACGCGGCGAGCGCCGGCGGCACGTCGCATCGACGAGCCCGGGCGTCCGCGGCGCGGGTCCACGCGGTCACGGCGCCCTTGCTGGTGCCCAGCCATGCGGCCAGCCCGGGCAGCGACACGCCCGCCTCGGCCGCCGCTTCGCGTGCGGCCCGCTCGGCCAGGTCGCAGGCCGGGTCGTCGGGGCTCTGGCGGGCCAGGCTCACCCCGCCCACGGCCTGGGCCAGCGGCAGGGGGGCGGTGTCGGGCAGCAGCGGCGGCAGCCGGTCGGCCACGGTGGCCCCGCCTAGCAGGGCGCGGAAGGTGCTCCACGCGCCGTGGCCCAGCGGCGACACGAGCCCCAGCCCCGCGATCACGACCTTTCGCGGCGGAGACGGCGGAGAAGCAGGGGCGTCAGGCGACGCGACGGAAGAAGGAGCGGCGTTCATGAGGGGCAGGTGCCGGGCCGGTGGGTGGGGCTGGCTGGCTTGTCGGGAGCGGCGTAGAATAAGGCTTGATCCCCGACCTGCACCGGCCAGGGCCCGCCGTGGCCCCCGTCGGCCGCCGGAGCCCGCTGGGCCGTCTGGTCAATCCGGGCGCGTCCGCGCTGACCGCCCTTGACGCCCACTCCTCCCCCATCGCCCGTGCCGCAACCCCCCGCCTCGTCGGCATCGCTTTCTGCCGACCACGGGCCGACGCCCCATGCCTCGCCGATCGATAGCAGCGGACCGCTGACCGCGGCCCGGCTGGTGGAGCTGTACCGGGCCATGCGGACCGCCCGCACGGTGAATCAGTTCGAGCAAGAACTGGTCACCGGGGGTGACGCCTTCTTTTTCCTGCCCAGCACCGGGCACGAGTCGGTCGCGGCGTGGAACTTGTTCCTGCAACCCGAAGACTGGGTCCACACCCACTATCGCGACCATGCCCTGTGGATCGCCCGGGGCATCGAGCCTTCGAGCTACTTCGACGTGCTCTTGTGCAACGCCGATAGCTACAGCGCCGGTCGGCAAATGTGCGGCTTTCAGGCCAGCCGGGCGCTGAACATGCCCAGCACCGTGGTGCCGGTGGGCAACAACTGCCTGCAGGCGGTGGGGATTGCCGAGCAGATCAAAGACGATCCGGCCCGGCCGGTCGTGCTGTGCGGCCTAGGCGACGGCAGCACCCAGCAGGGCGAGGTGTACGAGGCCATCGCCGAGGTGGCCCGCAACGCGTTGCCGGTGCTGTTTTACGTAACCGACAACGGCTACGCGATCAGTACCCAGACCCACCGCAACACCTTCTTCAGCCGGCCCGACGGCCCGGCGAAGGAGTTCTACGGCCTGCCGATCCACCGCTTCGAAGGCCGCGACGTGCTGCCGGATCTGCCGGCCATGGGCCGGCTGGTGGACGACGTGCGGGACCGCCGGGCGCCCGCGATCGCGGTGATGCGGGCCGAGCGGCTCAGCAGCCACACTAACGCCGACGACCACACCAAATACCGCGATGGCCAAGACATCGAACGCTCGGCCCGGGAACACGACCCGCTGGTGAATTTTCGGCGTGGCATCATCGACCGCGGGGTAAGCGCCGACGAGCTGGACGCCTTGGACCGGCAGATCGAAGACACCTGCCGCCACGCCGCAGAACTGTCGCGCCGTGTGCCGGACCCCGAAACCACCTTCGTGGCCAAGCGTCCGCTGCCCGCGGAGCTGCGACCCGGGGCCGAGGAAAAACGCGGTGATGCCGCGGCCGCCAACGGCACGGGCCTGAGCATGATCGAGGCCATGCGCGGGGTGTTGCAAGACCGCCTGACCCACGACGAGCGCGTGGTGCTGCTGGGCGAAGACATCGAAGACCCCAAGGGCGACGTGTTCGGCGTCACCCGCGGGCTGAGCACGGCCTTTCCGGGACGGGTGAACAACACCGCGCTGACCGAAAGCACCATCATCGGCGGGGCCATCGGCCGGGCGATGGCCGGCGCGCGGCCGGTGGGCTTCATCCAGTTTGCTGACTTTTTGCCCAACGGCATCGGCCAGGTGATGAGCGAGCTGGGCAGCATCTACTGGCGCACCAACGCCCAGTTCGAATGCCCGGTGATCCTCATGGTCACCTGCGGCGCCTACCGCCCGGGGCTGGGCCCGTTCCACGCGCACACCCACGAGAGCCTGCTGGCCCACATCCCCGGCGTGGACGTGATGATGCCCAGCACCGCGGCCGACGCGGCGGGCATGCTCAACGCCGCCTTCCGCAGCCAGCGGCCCACCATATTCCTGTACCCCAAGGTGTGCCTGAACGACCGGGCCGTGGCCACCACCGGCGACCCGGCGGACCACCTGGTGCCCATCGGCACCGCGCGGCACGAGGCCCGGGGCAGCGACCTCACCCTGGTGGGCTGGGGCAGCACCATGGACATCTGCCGCGACGTGGCCCAGACCATCGCGCAGCAGACCGACCAGACCGTGGACCTGTGGGACCTGCGCTGCATCGACCC
>CALLPP010000033.1 GCA_938015655.1 uncultured Algisphaera sp. | reverse complement strand
ACGGCGCGTCCTTCGGCGATCTCGCCAAGGCCCACAGCCAGTGCCCCTCGGGCAAAGACGGCGGCAGCCTCGGTCAGTTCGGCCAGGGCGCCATGGTGCCCGAGTTCGACGCGGTAATCTTCAGCGACCTGCCGGTCGGCGAGGTCTCCGAGCCGGTCAAGACCCAGTTCGGCTTTCACCTGATTCAGGTGCAGCAGCGGATGTGACGCGGGCCGGGCCCGCAACGTAGAAATAAAAAAACGGAACTCCGACGCCCGCCCCATCGCCGCCGTTTTCTCTCTTCTACTTTTGCCTCAACAACGCCCCCTTCCACACTTCGAGCAGTCCCATGCAGCAAGTCAAAGTCTTCGTCAGCCACGAGTACCTGAGCCTCGAAAACGACGTCAACGACTGGATCAAGTCCAGCGGCGTTAAGGTCATCAGCCTACAGAGCAACATCGCTCACCCGGCGCAGAGCGACGAGACGGGCGACCTGGTGATGACCGTGCTGTACGAGGAGGCGTGAACCCTCCCCCGGCCGCTCTCGCAGCGGCCGGGTTACGGCAGATAAAGCAACATGCTTTTGGGCACCGGGGTGTACCACGGCACCCGCACGCCCGCCGCACGCAGGGCCGATCCGGCCCAGTTGTTGCAGTTGCGCGCCGCGTGGTACCGCCGGTTCGCGTCGTAAAACGCATCGAACCCGCCGTACGCCGCCCCCTCGATCCCGCGCGGCCGATCACCGGCCCCCTTCCGGAAGCTGTCGCGCACGAAACGCACCAGCGCGGCGTGCTGCGCGCCGGACACCACCACCGACCGCAACACCCCCGGCTCGTACCAATCGGTCCGCGTCAGACTCACGTGCATGCACGTCTCCGAGGGCCACAGCAACGCCCGGGCCGCGGTGCCCGGGCGGAGGTCCGACCACGTCGGGGTGTCCAGGAAAAAACCACGGTCCCCCCAGCCAATGGCCAGGTGGGTGGCCGCGGCCGGCCAGCCGCGGGCAAACGCATCTTCACCCAGCCAGGCCCGCCAGTCGGTGTCGCCGTGAACAATCGGCAGGATCACGTCCGCGTGGACCGCGCTGGAGATCACCGACACCTCCACGCCGTCGGGGGACGCCACGAATCCCCGGTTCACCGGGATCAGCCCCACCAGCACGTAAAGCAACACCAAGCCCAGCCCGCCCGCCAAAACCGCGAACGCCCGACGGACCACCATCCACCGCCGCCGGGACGCGAACACCGCCTCGACGCCCCGCGCCCTCACGGCAGCTCAAGCGTGCCACCGCCAGACCGCTTCAACCGGCCCGACTCGATCAGCTTGTCCCACACCGCCGACGGAAACTCCTTGGGCGGCTGCACCGCGGTGATCGACGAGCTCTTGCCCGCCGTCGTGTAGCCCCGACTCAGCCGTGACTCATCGTCGCGGCGGTAGTTCTTAAGCTTCCGCCGAAACGCCTTGAGCGCCCGCTTCAAATTGGCCTCTTCCAACGAGTCGTAGCCCCCCGCTGCCGCCGCATCGGCCCGCATCTGGCCCACCGTCCGACCGTCCGCCAGGGACTGGGCCCCCCGCGCCTTGATCTCCCCGCCGTCCACCGGCGTCGCCCCCTTCGCCGAATCACGCGGCACGGTTCCGGGCGCCGCCCCGCGGCTGCCCTTGCCCGCCGGCGCCAACCCGCCCGCGCTCGCCTGCTGGGCCAGCTTGGCCAGCGCCTCCAGATCCCGGTCCTTCACCACCTTGCCCACCCGCGTGGCGTCCACCCCCAGCTTCATGAGCACCACCTGAGCCTTACCCCACAGCGCCGTCTGCTTCTTTTTGTCCTCGGCCAGCCACAGCTCCGACACCAGCTCCGCCAACCGGGTGCTCAGGATGTTGTCCTGATTGTCGTAGTAGCGCTTGACGATCTTGGACTGGTGGTTGGAGAGATCGGCCATGGGATTGAAAAAGCGAAATCGAAAAAAATACGAGTTGGAACGAGGGGGGGGGCACCGGAGAGCCCCATAAAGTGTAAGCGTTGACTACAAACCGCGACGCCGATCGCCCGAGCACACCGCCCTGCTCCCGGGCATTGCGAGTTCGGATTCGTATTTCTTTTTCGCCCTCGCTTTCGCCGCCCCGCGGCGCTCACCCCCCCGCCGCCTTCACCGACTTGTAGCCCGCCTCCCTCAACCAGCCCACCACCGCATCCCGGTGGTCGCCCTGCACTTCCACCCCGTCGGCCGTGACGGTGCCGCCCGCCGAACACCGCCCCTTGAGCTTCTTCAAAAGCGCCTTGCGATCCGCCTCCGCGATCGCCAAGTCGTACACCACCGTCGTCCACTTGCCCCGGCGCTTTTCCCGACGCACCCGCACCGGCATCGCCGACAAATCCGCCGCCCCGCCCACCGCCGCCTTGGGGCACGCGCAGGACGACGCCTCGGCCCCGCACCGCGGGCAGGTTACCGGGCGTTGCAACGACGTCCCCTCAAAAAGCCCGGCCATGCCAACTCCTTTCCGCAATGCTCCGCGGCTGTACACCGCCCTACGCCTCCACCGAATCGTATATCAGCACCCGGGTCCAAAACGTCTTAAATGCCTTCACAAACCCCATGTGCTCCGGGTCGTCAGCCGACTGGTAGGCGTCATGCATCCCCCGGTCCGCAAACTCCACCACCAACTGCACGTCCCAGCTGTTGTCCACCACCTCCCGGTCCGTCCCCGCCGGCACCCCCACCCGCAGCCCCGCCACATGCTGGCTCTCGCCCAGCCCGCGGCAACCGGCAAGAAAGTCCGCCCGCTGAGCCGGCGTCAAATCTGATTTCAACCAAAAGTGGACGGTGTGAAGAAACATAATCGGCCTTCAAATAAGTAACGGACGGCGGGATGCGCCATCACAGAATCTCCAGCTTAGCACGCCAACCACCAGCGTCACCGCGGCCGTGAACGACCCGCACGCCGTCAAAAACCAGTCCCGCCGCCACCAACACTCCCAGCCCCAGCCCCACAGCATCACGGGTAGTCCTGCCCCACCGGGCGGATGGTCAGTTCGTTCACGTGCACGTGCGACGGCTGGGACACCACAAAACCAATCGTCCGCGCTACATCTTGCGGCTGCAGCACCTCACCGAACTTCGCCACCGTCTTGCCGAAGTTCTCCGCGTCGTAGCCCGCCACCTCCTGAAACTCGCTGGTCACAATCCCCGGGCGGATGGTGGTCACCCGCACCCCCCTGGGCCCCACCTCGCGGCGCAGGGCCTCCGCCGCCGCCCCCACCGCAAACTTGGTCGCGCCGTACATCCCGCTGAACGGCGAAATGTTCACCCCCACGCACGACCCCAGCACCACCACGTCGCCCTGTCCGCCGCCCTCGCGTGCGGCCATCGCCTCCGCCGCGCACCGCATCAGGTGCGTGGTGGCCAAAAAGTTCAACTGCACCATGTGTTCCCAACGGGCCCGGTCGCTGGACAACACCCCGCCCGCCAGCCCGTGCCCCGCGTTGGCCACGACGATGTCGGGGACCCCGCCCGCCCAATCCGTCACATCCGCCAACAGCCTATCGAGGGCCGCCGGCTCACTGGCATCGGCCGGCAACGCCAACGCCGTTCCGCCCGCCGCTTCAATTTCCACCACCAACTCGGCCAACCGTTCATCGCGCCGCGCCGACACCACCACCCGGCACCCCGTTTTCGCCAAATGCAACGCCGTAGCCCAGCCGATTCCGGCCGAAGCACCGGTGATGAGAGCTGTTTTTAACGAAAGCGGACCCGTCATACATTTATCCTTAAAAAGAAAGCAACCGAACCCCGGCACAACGGAATCAGAGTGGAATCGCTTCAAATCCCGAAGCACTTCGGTGTTCGCTCGCCGCGCGGACGTACAAATACGACCACCCACACCCAACAACTAATTAGACTCCGCGAATTCCGACGCCGGAACAGGGGCACCATCTTCGACCATCGCGGCTTGCGCGGCCTTGATTGCGGCGTCGAGCTCACGGGTCGTCTCATCGTCCGGATCAAGCTCCCGTGCAACCTTGGCCTGACCGGCCGCTTCAGTCACGCGGCCGGTGTTCAGCAGCCACCACGCATAACGCTGACGCGCCTCTACGCTGCGTGGGTGCAGCACCACCAGCCGTTCAAACGCGGGGCCGGCCGCCGCATCGTCGCCCGCCTCAACAAGCACGATCACTAGCTTCAAACGCGGGTCCAGAGCGTGAGGCTTCAGATGCAACCAGCGCTCAAACAACGCGACCGCGGGCCCGTGGTTTTTTTGACGGGCTTCGAAGTTTCCAAAGTTGCGTAGCAGCCTCACGTCATCCGAGTCGCGCCGGAACGCTTCACGAAACGCCGCCCGCGCCTCGTCGGTCTGCCCGATCTGGTTCAAGTTGTGGGCCAGGTTAGACCACACCGCCCCCATTTCGGGATACCGGCCCAAGATCTTGCGAAGGTACACCACCGCGTCTTGGTGCTTGCCGTCGCGAGAGAGCACCGTCGCGATAAAGTTTAATGTGGTCGGATTGTCGGGCGCTAACTCCAAAGCCCGGCCCAACGCGTGCGCCCCTGGATCGCGTTTTCCTTGCATGATCAGGGAAAAGCCTGCATAGGCGTAATCTTGGGGTTTGCCGTATATCGAGTGGGCCGATTTGAGATAAAGGTCCGCGGCCCGCACGAATTGTTTACGCCGAAACGCCACCCGCCCGAGCTGGCTCTGCAGCCGCGGAAATCCGGGAGCCTCAAGCTCGATTTCTTTCAGAAGTTTTTCCGCCTCGTCCAGTCCGCCGCCTTTCATTAACTCCGAGGCAAGGTTGGAGCGGGCGTAAAGGCTGCCCGGCTGCGCCCTGAGGGTCTGCCGCCAGATCCGCTCGGTTGTTTGGTAGTCCTGCACCCGAAACACGGTCACGGCGCCCCAAGCCGCTACCGTGGCCAGCGCAAAGCCCGCGCCCCCCGCCGCCACCGCGGGCCACCGCGGAGCCGGCACCCACCGCCGCGTCGCCCAGGCCACGCCGGCCACGGCCAGGCCCAGCACGGCCAGCAGTGGCAAGTACATGCGCCGCTCGGCCGCCACCTCACTCATGATCGGGATCACGCTGCTGGTGGGGGCCAGCAGCAGGTAAAACGCGGCCCCGCAAAACCCCACCATGGGGCGCCTGACCAGCGCCCACGCGGTCGCAAACAAGCCCAAAGCCACCGTTCCCGCGGGCAGCCAGCCGTCCCGTAGGCCATCGACCAGCGGCCACTCATAGGTAATCGCCAGCGGGTAGGGCAGCACACACAGCCGCAGGTAGTGCAAGATGATCGCGCCCTGGGTCAACAGATAGCGCCAGGTCACCTCGGGGTTGCCGGTTTCCAGCCCGCCGCGGTGGTCGCCCATGGCGATGGTGACCGCCACCGCGACCACCGCGACCCCGCCCAGGTGCAGCCCCTTGCGTCGGCGCCAGGCCTCGCGAAACGAGCCGGCTACAAACGCGCGGTCAAAAAGCAACAACAGCAACGGCAGCACCGCCGCGGTTTCCTTGCACAGCGTGGCCAGCACGCCGAACACCACGGCCAGCAGCGAGGCCAGCGGAGCGGTCTCCGCGGCCTGGTCAGCGGCCCGTGCGGCCCACAACAGGCAAACGAACGAAGCCAGCATCAGCAGGGCCATCATCAGCTCGGTGCGCTGGGCAATGTAGACCACCGTTTCGCTGTTGAGCGGATGCACGGCCCACGCAGCGGCGACCAGAGCCGGCCAGAACGGCCCACGAAACGCGCCGCCAGCCAGTTTTCGCATTCGCGGCAGATCGAGCGTGCGGCACAAAAACACATAGAGCAGCAGCACACTGCCCGCATGGACCAGTAGATTGAACAGGTGATAGCTCCACACCTCCAGACCGCTGACCGCGTAGTTGACGGCGAAGCTGTAGGCCACCAGTGGACGCCCCGCCGCGGTGCTGCGGTGCGGCGCCTCCATGGCCACGGTCGGCGGCCACAGGCTCCGCATGAAGGTGTTTTGGTCGATGATCGAAAAGTCATCAAAGATAAAGGGCACGCCGAAACTGCCGGCGTAGACACCGAAGGTCAGCACAAGCAAAATCAGCGGCACCGCGACGCGAACACCACGCGGAAAGGCCGGGGCAAAGTTTGACGCTTGGTTCATACCGGCATCATCGGGGCTGGACCATCAAAAAGAAAACCGGCCGCACGCTTTCGCATGCGACCGGTGTTGGCTCTGCATCATCTAGACAGATCAACCTGCAATCTGGCTTAGCGCTGATCGACGTAATCAGCCACGGCTCCGGTGCCTTCTTGGCTCATCCCGGCGTCCGCATCAACACCACCGGTACCAAGGTCTTCGCCCGTGGTGCCAAAGAGGTTGTCGTTGGTGTTGGCCTGGCTGTTGCCGTACTTGATCTGGGTCAGGTTCTGCGAGTCGGTCTCGAAGGTCGTCGAGTTGTCGTTGCGGACGATCCCGCCACGCCAGTCGCCGCTGTTTTCTTCGGTCCAGACACTGGAGCGAGCCGCATCGTCATCAGTGCCCGTGTTCAAGTCGGTGAGCATGATGGCGGCGGTGTTCAGGGTCTCGCGCCATTCCTGACGCGCCGCAGCACGTTCGGTGGGCAGAGTGTCCTGCGTGGTCAGACCCGAGAGGTTGCCCAGGTCCAAGAAGGCGTAGGAGAAGTTGGTGGTTTCAACGTTGTTGTTGATTTCCACTTCCTGGGCCAGCGAGTCCGAGGGGTTGATCACGTACTCGGGCGTGAAGAAGTTGCCATTGAGCATCAGGGCCACCGCGTTGGCGGGGGTACCCGAGTTCGCGGCACCGTAGTCGCTGGCCGTCGCGGTTTCTTCTTCCTCAACCCGGCCGTCGCCCCGCAGCAGCGGGAAGAACCCGTCGTTGCCGCCGCGCTTGTTGCTCTGGGCGAAGGTGACGAAGCCCTGATGCACACCACGCAGCTGCGTGTTGTTGGCCATCTGGCGGGCGGTGCGGCGGGCGGCGCCCAGGGCGGGCAGCAGGATGCCGATGAGCAGGGCGATGATCGAAATCACGACCAGCAGCTCGATAAGGGTGAACGCTTTGAGTTGACGCTTCATAAGAAACTCCTTGTTGGTGTGCCGGGCTACGACACGCAACGGGGGGGGGAAATCCAAAGGTTGGAACGTGAGGGGCGACGGGGACGGCTTCAGGCTCGATTCGGCCATATGCGGGTTCCGAAGAATTCGGGCCCGCAGACGGACAGCAGAAAAAGAGATAAGAAAATGGCGTCGTGGAGCGGTGAAAGCCTTGGTCGTCGCCTTTCGTGTTCGTTACTTCGGGAAAGCCGGATCGAACCATTCGCTCCGGAGTTCGGGATCTAGCTCGCCTTGCGACGAGCCTTCATTAACTAGTCTAATTATCGTAAACCCCTCCGGCCTTCGCAATCAGGCTCCAGATGATCTTTTGCCGGGGTTTTCCTGACCTAAGGTTAGCTTCACCCGAGCCACGCCCGGGAACCCACCAAATACAATGACATCACAGCAAGCTGATTGGCACCTCATCCGAATCGACTCGCTATCGGACACCCAGGGACGGATGTCACTATCGATGTCGCGGATAGTCATCGGGTTATCCCCCGGTGAACGTTTGGTTAGGTTAAGGGATCTGGCGCGACTGCGTCAAGATATTTTAATGCAGCAGGCTAAATTCCTGTTTTCGATCGGATCAGGCCGATTGTTATGGGCTGTTGACGGCCGAGAAACGCCATGCGACACCAAGTCCACCACTAAGCCTGCCCCACCATGCTGCCCAGCCAAACCCAACGTGTCTTAATGTTGGTGGCGGTGATCCTGGGAATCCCGGGATTACTCGCAGCCACTTCAGGTTGGGCGCCGGCGGACGGCCTGGGCGGCTGGGCCTTGACCGATCTGCCCCGTCCTTGGATGGCGTCGGGGTGGCTGGCCCTGGGTGCCGTCCCGGCACTCTTGCTGGCGGGGTTTTTGGCCGCCACGGGCAACCCGCTGACCGGCATCTTTACCTTGGGTGCCACCTTTCTGCTGACGGTGTCCACCGGCTCGGCGGAGGGGGCGCTGAGGCGGACCATGGCCGACCCGGAGAGCGAGTACGGGTTGTTCTTAAGCTTGAGACTGGCCGCAGAGACACTGGTCTGGGCCATGATTGTGCTAGTCGTGTGGCGGCTGCTCATCGTGACACATAGTGCGGTACGCCCGCGCCTGCCCCGGCGACTACGCACCGCACACGCTGCGGTCGCACTTTTCCCACGCCCACGACCGGTCCACACTGCCGTAGGCACCGGCCTGCTGACCACGGCGGTCACCGCTGCGGTCGGGGGCGCCATCACCTGGATGCTGGCCCGCAGCGATTCGGCGGGACAAGCCGTGGGGGCCGTGGTCGTGGGGTTTGCGATCGCCCCTTTGGTGGGACAGAGTGTGGCCCCTTCACGCAGCCTGCTGCCAGCCTTGCTGGCCCCCTGCACCGCGGGGTTAGCGGGCTACCTCTACCTGGGTTTCACCGTGGGGATCTCGCCCGGCGCACTTGAGCAGGCGTTTTTCGACGGCACCCTCTCGGGCACGGGCCGAGTGCTGCCCGCGCAGTACGCAGCGGCCGGAGCGGTGGGAACCGCGATCGGCCTGGGCGCGTGGCAGATGACGGTGTGGACGCGAAGCCAGATCGACTAGCTTTAACGACGCGCGAATCGGCCCAGTCTGTTCGAGCATCGCATCAAACAATTTGATCGGCGGCCGCCCGCGGCACGTGATTCCCGCAACTGAGGGTGAAGCAGGCAACCCCGAAGGGTCGCCGATGCAAACCGACGTCGCGGGGGCCACGGCCCGCAAAGCACGGCGGGTAAGTCATTTGATGCGGCGTTCCAAACCGCATGCCGGCGTTGGTCGGTCCGTGAACCAGATCACGAACCAAATACACTCCGGACGATGTCACTGAAGTCTGTCCTGCACCGCAAGCTGGTTGATTCGGGCTACTCGTCCGAGTGGTACCTGATCCCATTAGCCGCCGTCGTAGGCGCGTTGATGGGCCTGGTGGCGGTGGGCTTCGACATCTTGGTGGAAGGCTCGGGCCGGTTCTTTTTCGGCGTGCTAGGACAGCGTTTGGGCAGCGCGGCCACCGGCCAGCGGGCAGAGTTGCTGCTGCTGATCGCCCTGCCGACGCTGGGCGGGCTGGCGGTGGGGCTGCTGGGGTTACTGGCCCGCCGCATGCCCAGCAGCTCGAACGGCCCGGGGATCCCGGTGGTGGTTGAGGCCCTGGCCCGACACGAAGGAAAAATACCCGCCCGCGCGGGGCTGCTGCGGGCGGCCACCTCGTCGCTGACCATCGGCTCGGGCGGATCGGCGGGGGTCGAGGGGCCGATCATTCTGATCGGCTCGTCGCTGGCCGCGTCGCTGTCGCGGGTGATGCGGGTGGGCCGCGAACACCGACAGACGCTGGTGGGCTGCGGCGCGGCGGCGGCCACGGCGGGCATTTTCAACGCGCCCATCGCGGGGGTGATCTTCGTGCTAGAGGTGATCCTGCGCGACTTTTCGCTCAAAACCTTTATGCCCATCGTGGTGGCCAGTGTGTTCGGGGTGGCCACCGCCCAGGCCCTGCTGGGCCAGAACCAGGCGGTGTTTGAGGTGAGCGATGCGCTGAGTGTGGGCAGCGTGTTCTACGTCACCGAGATGGGCCACTACGCGGTACTGGGCATCCTGTGCGGCTTGCTGGGTGCAGGATTCCACGCGGCGCTGCGCTTCAGCGAGCGGGTCAGCCAGGCACTCAAGGCCCCCCGCTGGGTGAAGCCCGCCCTGGGCGGCGCGTTGCTGGGGATGTTGGGGGTGGGCTTTGTGCTGCTATTCCGCCAGCCGGTGGTCCACGGCCACGCGCCTCCGACCTTTTTCGGCAACGGCTACCCGGTGATCGAGGCGCTGCTTGAACCCGCGTCGTACGAATCGGGCGCGGCGGGCGCCGGCCAGCTTCGCCACCACGGGCTGGCCCTGCTGGCCGCGCTGCTGGGCCTGAAGCTGGTGGGCACCTGCCTGACCATCGGCTCGGGCGGGTCGGGCGGGGTCATCGCGCCCAGCCTGCTACTGGGCGCCACGCTGGGGGCGGGTTTCGCCGTGGCGTGCCGGGGGGCTGGCTTTTTTTTCGGCGACACCCCCGCGGCCTACGCCCTGGCCGGCATGGCGGGGGTGATCGCCGCGGTGGCCCACTGCCCGCTCACGGCTTTTCTTTTGGTGTTTGAAATCACCGCGGATTACGAGGTAATCTTGCCCATCATGCTGGTGGCCATCCTGGCCACCACGGTGTCCCAGCTGGTGGTCAGCGACTCGATCTACGCGGCGATGCTGCGCAAGCGCGGCATCCGCACCGGCACCCACAGCGACCTGACCCTGCTGCGGCGTCTGCGTTGTCGGGACGTGCCCCTGGACCGGGCGGTGGTGGTACACCCCGACGACCCGGCCCAGCGGCTGATCGACCTGGCCGCCGACTATGCCGTGGTGGACTACGTGGTGGCCGGCGACCACGGACGCTGCGTGGGCATGGTGGTGGGCCAAGACGTGCGGGCCACCCTGGTGCGGCGCGAAGCGGTACCGCTGATGATCGTTTCGGAGCTGATGCGCACCAACCTGCCGGTAGCGGGCCCCAGCCAAACCTTGGACGTAGTGATGGAGCAGTTCGCCCAGCACGACGTGGCCAGCCTGGTGGTGGTGGACAACGCCGGAACCATTCAAGGGCTTATCACCCGGGCCCGGCTGATGCAGACTTACCAAACGGCGCTGGACCGGCGCGGGTGACGTGCCGTCGCGGGCGTTGTCGGGTACGAGAGCACGGATGGTGAGCTGCTCGCCGTTAGCCACTGGGCGCTAGCAAGAAGGGTTATGGCTTTGATGAAGGTTGTTTGCGGAGCGGTCCGTGAGCCCGCTTGCGTCTGTACTAAGCTCTAGCGGCTAGCGACTAACGGCCCCCTCATGCCCGACACGATCGATCCCCCGTCCACGCCCGAAGCGGCCCCCCGTGGCAACCGCTTCCCCCACGCCCACCGCCTGCACGGCGGCGCGGCGTTCCGCGCGGTGTACGACGGCAAAGTGCGCAAGCACGCCGGGCCGCTGACGGTCTTCTGCCGGCCCAACGGCCTGGATCACAGCCGGCTGGGGCTGAGCGTGTCGCGAAAGGTCGGCCACGCCCCGCGGCGTTCTCGCGTCAAACGTATGCTGCGCGAAGCCTTCCGGCTGACCCACGCCCAGCGTCCCGCAGGATTCGACCTGGTGGTGGTTGCCCGCCCCCACGGCCCGATGCCGCTGGAGGACTACCGCCGGCTGCTGGTACAGGCGGCCGTGGGCGGGGGCCGGGTGTGGGCAAAAAAGCAGCGGCCCCCTGAGCCCGACTGATCCACCCCGCCGCAAGCAACCGACCCGCGTGTCCACCCCCACCCCCCCACCGCCGACCGCCGACCCCGCCCCGGACCTGCTGCCGGGCCGACGGGCGCTGCGCTACGGCGTGGCCACCTGCCGCTACGCCGCCGAAGAGCTGCGCGAAGACCGCGCCACCCAGATGGCTGCGGCGTTGACCTACCGCACGATCTTCAGCCTGGTCCCCATCTTGGTTCTGAGCCTGGTGGTCTTCAACGCCTTCGGCGGCTTTGAAACCGTGGGCGGCGACCTAAAACAGCGGGCCTACGCGTACCTGGGGCTCAACCTGGTCACGTCGGCCCCAACGCCCGCGCTGACCGACGACCAGCCGGTCCACACCGTGCAGAGCTTCGAAGACTTTCAACAAACCCAGACTTCGACGCAGGTCAAAAAGCAGGTCGATACGGTGCTGGTCGCGCTGGCCGACCGCGTGCAGAATGTGAGCTTCACCAGCATCGGCGTGGTGGGCCTGGCTTTGTTGATCTGGGCGGCGCTGCGGCTGGTGG
This sequence comes from uncultured Algisphaera sp., assembly GCA_938015655.1. Classification (GTDB taxonomy): domain Bacteria; phylum Planctomycetota; class Phycisphaerae; order Phycisphaerales; family Phycisphaeraceae; genus Algisphaera. The sequence goes on along the minus strand of CALLPP010000033.1, from coordinate 2,169 downwards.
TCTCGGCCGAAGACTGCTTCAACCACGTGTACCACGCGCCCACCGGGCGGCGTTGGCACCTGCGCATCACGATTTATTGGGCGGTGCTGACCCTCGGGCCGGTGCTCCTGGCGGTCAGTGTCTACATCACCACCAGCCTGCTCAACGCGGTCACCAGCGTCGCGGTGGTGGGCCTGATGGCCAAACTGCTGGCCCCGCTCGCCTCGCTGGCGGTCACCTGGCTGCTGCTCATTTTGCTGTACCTGCTGCTGCCCAACGCCCGAGTGAAGGTGCGGCCGGCCATCGCCGGGGCGCTGGTGGGAGCGTTGCTGTGGGAGCTGAGCAAGCTGGGCTTTGGGTATTACGTAACCAAGGCGGTGGGCTACTCGGCCCTCTACGGATCGTTGGGGCTGGTGCCGCTGTTTCTCATGTGGCTGTACCTCACCTGGCTGGCCATTCTTTTTGGCTTGGAAATCAGCTACGTGTTGCAGACCGTGGGCACCAGCCGCCACCTGGCGGGCCCGTCCCCCCACGCCCACGAAACCGCGGTGGTGGACCCGGCCTGGGCCGTGGCCCTGGCCGCGGGCGTGGGCCGGGCCTTCGACGCGGGGCAACCGGTGGACGCCGACACGCTGGCCCACGACCTGAATCTGCCGGGCCGCGCCGTCCACGGGTTCGTGGCCTCGCTCACCCGGGCCGGGGTGCTGCGCCCCTTGGACGACGCGGGGCCCGACGGGCCGGCCCCGCTGACCCTGGGCCGGCCCGCCGAGCGCATCGCCTTGGCCCAAGTGCTGCGTGCCGGACACGCCGCCACCCACACGCCGAGCCACGACACCGAGTCGGCGCTGCTTCGCACGCTGCATGCCGCCGCCGAACACGCGGCGGGCACGCGGACCCTCCGCGACCTGCTGGACGAAACCCCCACGGACAAACCCGACTGAAAGCCCCGGGCACGGGACGGCGCGCCAAACAGCGCTCCGGACCGCGCGGCCTCCCCGCCCGCGTACAACGGTGCGGCGCGGCCACCCCGCCCCCACCCGCCCCCACCACACGGCTTAAACTGGGTCGATGCCTACCCCCCGCTTGCTCGTGCCCCTCGCCCTGGCCGTCGCCCTGACCGCTTCTTTGCTGCCCGGGTGCTCCAGCACCGGCCGCGGCGTCAGCGCCTCGGCGATCAATCAAGACCTCGACGACGCCCGCCGGTTCCGCGAGCTCGGGGAAGACGATTCCGCCATCGCCGCGTACACCCGCGTGATCGACGAGCTGGACGATGCGTTGGGGGCCAACCCCAAGCTGACCGAGGCCTACATGGGCATGGGCGACATCTTTCACCGCCGCGGCGAGCTTCCCCTGGCCCGCGAACACTACGAAAACGCCGCCCGCCGGGACCCGAACCACTACCCCAGCCAGTACAACCACGGCCTGATGTTGCAACTGCTGGGCCAGGCCAAAGACGCGGTGAACGCGTACCTGCGTGCCCTTTCACTCGCGCCCGAGTCGTTCGAAGTCAACCGCGACATCGCCTCGGCTTACCTCCAACTGGGCGACCCCGATGCATCGCTGCCCTACGCCCTGCGCTCGACCGAGCTCAACCCCGACTCGCAGCCGGCCTGGAGCAACCTCGCCGCCGCCTACTCGCTGCTGGGGCGTTTCGACAACGCCATCGACGCGTACCGCACCGCCAACGAGCTGGGTGAGCTGGCCGACCCGGTGCTGCTGGGCTTGGCTGACGCGCACATTCGGCTGGGCAATTTCCCCCGGGCGATCAACACCCTCAACTCGCTGATCATCGGCAACCCCTCGGCCACGGCGCACGAACGCCTGGGGTTTGCGCTGTTCAAAATCCGCCGCTACGAAGACGCCCTCGAACAGTTCGAGCAGGCCCTGCAGCACGACACGGAAGACCTCGCTTCGCTCAACGGCGCGGGCGCCTGCTACATCACCCTCTACCTGGAAGGCGGCCGGGAAAACGCAGGCCAGCGCGACCGGGCCATCGAATGCTGGCGCCGCAGCGTTCAGCTGCAACCCGAGCAGACCCGCATCGTCGACCTGCTGTCCCGCTACACCCGGGTCTGAGTCCGGCCTCCGCCCCACCGCCCCCACCCGGTTTGCTCCAGCCTGCCCCCTTTCAACTCTGGCGCCAGGTCGCCGCTGACCGCGACCTGCTGGCGCAGGCGGCCGCCGCGCAGC
>CALLPP010000032.1 GCA_938015655.1 uncultured Algisphaera sp. | reverse complement strand
GGTTAGTTTCATCAGCCCGCGGCGCGGGCCGCAAGACTGAGTCGGCGGCGGCGGCGCGGGCCGACGGTTTGAAGTGTTTTGACGCCGGCCTGGCGGCCGGCTGTGTTGCGAACGACCTGCACCTTTCTACTGAAGGGCTTTCCTTATGACCCATCGCTCTCTTGCCGTCTTGATTGTTTTGAACGCCGCGCTGCTGGTGGCCCTGGGAGGAGTGGTGTTCTCGCCCAAGCCGGCTCAGGCCCAGTTTGGGGCGTCGGCCAAGTACACCATGATTTCCGGGGCGGTGACCGGACGCAGCGGGCAGGACGCGGTGTACATCGTGGATCTGACCAGCTCGCGGGTGGCGCCGGTGTTTTACAACGCCAGTAGCAAAAAGATCGAGTATTTCGGAGGCCGGGTCATCATCGACGACCTGCGTCGGTTGAGCGAGAGCCGCTGACCCGGCTGGTTTGACTACTTGCGTTTGCTGCCCCGCTCGTCTTTTTCACAAAAACAGAAGAACCCCGATGAACCGAATCCACACCACTTGCTGTGCCCTGACCGCCTCTGCCCTGGTGCTTGCCGGCCTGCTGGCCGTCTGCGTGGGCCAGCGCACGGCGGCGAACGAAGCCCAGGCGTCGATGGTGATTGCCCAAGACGCGCTGACCATGATGACCGCCCAGACCCGCAGCGGGGAAGAGGCGTTTTTTGTGCTGGACAACGCCACCGCGTCGCTGATGGTCTACCGGTTGGACATCAGCCGTGACGTACTGGAGCCCGCGGCGGGCCTGAACCTGGACGAGATTTTTAACAACAACGGTGACAACGACGGGCGACGTCGGCGTGGCAACCGGCGCTGAACCGTTGGGTTGTATCCGGCCCAAGTCGTTGCTGCGGCGGGTTACGGGCGGGCGGGGCGCAGCTCGTCCATGGTTTTGATGGCCACCCCGTCGTGAGTGAGGTCGGCGGCGGCTGCGGTGGAAGCCGGAGTGTCGGCGGGCAGTGCGTCGCGCAGCTCGTCCACGCAGTGATCGCCGACCAGGTCAAACCCCGCGTCGGCGATCATGGCGTAGGTACGGCGGCGCTCGGCCCCGCGGCCGTTGAGGTAGCCGTCTAAAAACAGCGAGTTGGCGGGCAGCAGGCTCACGGGTTCGAGGCCGCGCAGGTGGTACTCGCGCCCGGCGGCGCAGCGCACGTCGGCGGACGGATTGGCGAAGCGGAACAGGCACAGGACCCGCAGGCAGTAGGCCGGAGTGAGCCCGTGGGGGGTGTCCAGCACGTTGCCTTCAAACGGCAGCAAAAAGTTCACCGGGATCGACTCGGCCTTGAGCTCGGCGAGTGTGAGCGCGAGCTCGACCAGTTCGCCGGGGCTCTCGCCCATGCCGGCGATCAGGCCCGAGCAGGTCTGCAGGCCGGCTCGCTTGGCCGACAAGAGCGTGTTCACGCGGTCGTCGTAGGTGTGGGTGGTGCAGATGTCGCCGTAGCGGGCGCGGCTGGTGTTGAGGTTGTGGTTGAGCCGGTCCAGGCCCGCGAGCTTGAGCACCTGGGCCTTCTCGTCGTCCAGCAGGCCGGCGGAGACGCAGACTTCGAGCGACGGGTACTTGTCTTTGACCGCGCGGACGTAGCCGGCGAGCTGCTGGGTGCGTTTCTCGGTTGGCCCGCGCCCGCTGAAGACCATGCAGTAGCGGTGGGCGCCCGCGTCGTAGGCTCGGCCGGCTTCGGCCAGCACTTCTTCTTGGTTCTTGATGGGGTAGGGCTCGATGTCTGCGTCGCTGGTCTTGGCCTGCGTGCAGTAAGAGCAGTCTTCGGGGCAGCGGCCGTTCTGGGCGTTGTTGAGGATGTGAACCTGCACCCCGCGGCCGAAGTGGTGGTGGCGCACCGTGTAGGCGGCGTGGGCGAGGGCGAACACGTCGATCTGCTCGTCGGTCAGAATCCGTAGGGCGTCGTCGGGGCCCAGGGGCTGGCCGGCCAGGGCATCGGCGGCCAGGCGGGTTGCGAAAGCGCCGCCGGGGAGGGCGGCGTGGGGTGTGGTGTTGGGGGAGGGGGGCGTGGACATGGAATCAAACTAACGGCGGCGGCGATCGTTTGCCTTGCGGGGGGGGGCGCGGCGGCCGAGCCGCGCGGGGTGTTGAGCGGGCCTAGGGCTTATACTTCCCGTCCGCTTTTCCGGTTGACGACAAAGTCTGCCGGGCCGTTGCCGCTTTGTTTTATACGATCCATGAAGTACCTCTTTCTGGTCGTGTTTCTATTGCTGGTGGCCGCGGGTGTGGGCACGGTGCTGACCGAGCCAGACATGTCCAGTGACGTGCCGGTGATCTACTGGTCGACTGACGCGAACCCGGCCCGGGTTGATCAGGTGGAGCTGTTTCACACGTGGCTGGTGGAGGAGGGGCATGTGACCGACGCGGGTGCACCGGTGTGCGAGCTGCGGCTGGACATCGCCGCGGCCAGCGACCCGACCAAGAAGGTGGTCCAGGCCGTGGCGGGCGTGGCGGCGGATGTGATGGACGTGCCGGTGGGCCAGATGGTGGAGCTGGGGGTGCTGCGCGACGTGACCGACGCGGCGCGGCGGCTGGGCTTTTCGCCCGCCCAGACCTACCCGGCGATCGAGCCGGGTCTGGTGCACGGCGGCAGGCAGGTGGCGTTCCCGTGCAACGTCGGGGTCAAGGGGTTTCTGGCCAACGGCGACGCGTTCCGGCGGGTCGGGCTGGAACCCCCGGCCGAGGGGTGGACGCTGGAGGCGTTCGAGGCGGCGGGCCGAGCATTCGTGAAGGCGGCGAACCCGCCGGGCACGCGCAACCGCTCGTACTTCTTCAACTCGATCATCGACTGGGGCTCCGAGCAGATCCTGATCACGATCATGCGCTCTCAGGGGCTGGGGCTGTTCAACGAAACCATGACCGCCTGCACCCTGGACGACCCCCGCTACGCGGAGATGCTCGAACGCGTGCGTCGTTGGATGTACGTCGACCGGCTGACGCCCACCGGGGCGGAGGTGGCGTCGCTGTCGGGCGAGTCGGGCTACGGCGGGGCGAGCATGGACCTGTTTGTGCGCGGGCGCTACGCGATGTACTACACCGGCCGCTTTGCGCTGATCGGCGTGAGGAAGTATCCGAGGCCCGAAACCCCCGGGCAGAGGTGGGACCCCGCGAGCGACATCCGGCCCACGCAGCCGGAGCTGTTCATGGCCTTCAGCCCCCACGCCGCGGGCGGGGTGCCCAACGACGTGATCAGCGGGCGCACGGCGGGGGTCTACAAGGGCAGCCGGCACCCCGAGCTGGCCGAGCTGTTCCTCGCGTTTCTGGCCAGCCGGTCGTACAACGAGCAGGTCATCCGCGACGCCGATGCGTTGCCGCCCAACCCGGCCTATGTGCACACGCCCGCGTTTCGAGAGCCCGAGGGCTACGAGAACGAGTGGCGGGTGCACGCCGCGACGGAGTGGGCCACGGCGAACCGCGCCGCAGCCCTCGACGAATCGCCGTTCGTGCCCACGCCGGCGGTCACGCGGCTGATGCTGGCGGCCCTGGAGCGCGTGACCGCCGACCCGCCGCTGGCCACCGCCGCCGCCGCCGCCGCCGACGCTGGGGCGGCGATCAACGACGAGATCCGCCGGGCGCTGGCCGAGAGCCCGCGCAAGGTCGAGCTGCACGCGCGCCTGACCGAAGTTCAGAAAAAGATCGACGCGCGGCGGGCTGCGGGCCGGCCGGTGCCCGAGGCGTGGATCACCAACCCGTTTCACCGCTACTACTACCGGCAACGCGGCTGGCTCGAAGAAGACGCCGCGCCGGCCAAGGAAGGTGATGCGTGAGCGATGCGACCGCCCCGGACCGTGCGGCCCGCCGCGACAAGGCTCGCCGCGCCCGCCGCGCGGGCAAACGCCTAGCGGTGGGGCTGGCGTTTTTGGGCCCCAACATCGTCGGCTTTCTCTGCTTCACCGCGATCCCTTTGGTGTTTGCGTTGGTGCTGGCGTTTTCTAACTGGGACCTGCGCCTGCACAACATGTTCAAAGACGAGCCGCTGAAGTTTGTCGGTCTTGACAACTTCCGCCGCCTGCTCGGCACGCCGGAGTTTTATCGCTATCTGGGCAACACGCTCTTCATGATGATGGGCATCCCCTTTGGCATCGCCGGGGCGCTGGGCTCGGCGATTCTTCTGAGCCAAGACCTGCGCGGCGGCAGCGGGCGCAACTGGCGGCGGCTGATCCTCTATGTGGGCGTGGCGGTGGTGCTGGTCGGCGGCGGCGGCGCGCTGCTGGTCGCGGCGGGGGCGCCCCTGGCGGGGCTGACGCTGCTGCTGGGCGGCCTGGCGTGCGCGGTGCTCATGGGCGGGGTGCTGGGGGGCAGCACGGTCTATCGCACGCTGTTTTACCTGCCTTTTTTCACCAACGGCGTGGCGGTGTTTTTGTTGTGGAAGCGGTTTTATTCGCCCATCGACGGGCCGGTGAACCGGGCCCTGCAGCCGGTGTTAGACCGCCTGACCACCGCGGTGCAGGCCACGCCGGCCCCGGCGGTGCGTGCCGGCTCGTGGCTGGCGCTGGCGGTGATGGCCGCGGTGATGTTCCTGGGCGTGCGCACGCTGCGGCGTCTGTGGCGCGACGGGGAGATGGGCGCGGTGGGCGTGCTGCTCGCGGCGGGGCTGATGACCCTGCCCGCGTGGCTGGGCCTGCGGTGGTGGCCGACCGGGGCGTTGGCGTTGGGGTCGGTCGTGATTGGCGGCGCGGCGCTGCTGGGTGTGGCCACGTTGCTCCTGGGCGGCCGCGGTTCGGGCGAGCGTTTTGTCGCCCCGCGCGGCGAGGCCTTCGGCACCGGGCTGATGCTGGGCGTGGGGCTGCTGCTGCTGGGGGTTCTGTGCGTCGGCGCCGGGCGTGTGTTCGACGCGCTGCCCGCGATGGCGGGCCACCCTGAGGGACTGACGCCGCCGCTGTGGCTCAGCAGCCCCTTCTGGGCCAAGCCGGCGATGATTTTCATGGGGCTGTGGGCCGCGGTGGGCGGCAACACCATGCTGCTGTATCTCGCGGGCTTGTCGGGCGTGCCCGGCGAGTTGTACGAGGCCGCGGACATCGACGGCGCCGGACGCTTCAGCCGCTTCTGGCATGTCACCTGGCCCCAGCTCGCGCCGGTGACGTTCTTCGTGGTGGTCATGGGCGTGATCGGCGGTTTGCAGGGCGGCTTTGAGATGGCCAAGACGATGACCAACGGCGGGCCGGCGGGCACCACCACGTTCCTGTCGTTCTACATTTACACCGAGGGCTTCGAGACCGGCCGGCTGGGCTACGCCGCGGCGGTCACCTGGACGCTCTTCGGGCTGGTGTTCTTGGTCACGATTTTCAACTGGAAGTTTGGGAACCGCTATGTCAACGACTGAGCGCGATTCCGCCCGGGTTCACGCGGCCTGCGAAGAGGTGGCGATGCTTCCGCCGCCCCGCGGGGTGCCCGGCGCGGCGGCGCAGCGCAAGCTGTGGGGGTCGCTGGCCGTACATGTGGTGCTGGCGGCGATCAGCTGCGTGATGATCTTGCCGTTCGTGTGGATGGTGCTAACCAGCTTCAAGACGCTGGACGAGAGCTTCGCCGCGGGCTGGCTGCCCAGCGCGCTGCGCTGGGAGAACTACGGGGCGCTGCTGAACCCCGACCCCGACGACCTGCGCACCCGCGGCATGAACTACTTGCGGTGGTACTGGAACAGCCTGTTCGTGGCCTCGTGCGTGACGTTTTTGCAGGTGTTCACCAGCGCGCTGGCGGCGTTCAGCTTCGCCCGGCTCAAGTGGCCGGGGCGCGACAAGGTGTTTCTGCTGTACCTCAGCACCATGATGCTGCCGGGCCTGGTGATGATGATCCCCAACTACCAGATCATGATCACGCTGGGGCTGGTGGACACCTACTGGGGGCTGATCATCCCCGCGGCCTTCAGCGCGTTCGGCACGTTTCTGCTGCGGCAGTTCATGCTCACCATCCCCGCGAGCTTGGACGAGGCGGCGGAGATCGACGGGGCCAGCAAGTGGCGGCTATTTTGGGACGTGATCTTGCCCTTGGCCCGGCCCGGGCTGATCACGCTGACGATCTTTACGTTCATCGGCAACTACCAGAGCTTCTTCTGGCCGCTGGTGATGCTCAAGAGCAGCAGCCGTTACACCCTGCCGGTGGGGCTGCTGTTTTTTGACAGCAGCCAGGGCCAACAGCTGAACCTGCTGATGGCCGGGATCACCATGAGCATCATCCCGATGCTGCTGGTGTTCGTGCTGCTACAGAAGTATCTGGTGAAGGGGATCCAGCTGGGGGCGGTGAAGGGGTGAGGCTTGGGGTTCTGTCTTTGATTGAATGTCGGGCGGCGCGGGCGCGTCTTATTTCGGAAGCAGCTCGACGGTGACGTTGAGCGGCCGGGCGCCCTTGGCTTTCATCACCGGATCGGGCCCGCGGGCTTTGAGTTGCTGGGCCTTGAGCTCGGCGTACTCTTTGTGCCCGGTCCAGACGATGCTGCGCCCCTTGAGGTGTGCGGTGGTGGTGAGCTTGAAGGCCCGTAGCGCGTTGTAACCAAAGACCTTCATCAGCGACGTGATGACGAAGTCGAACCCGTTTTTGGGGTCGTTGTGTAGGACCACGGCGTGCGGGGGCAGGGTTTTGGGGTTGGGCTTGTTTGACGGGCGCGCGGTCGGGCGTTTGGGCTCGGCCCGGGGCGGGGCCTGGGCGACGGCGGGTCCTTCGTTGGGGTTTGCTTCGTGGGCGTTGTCGTCGGGCATGGCGCGGGTCTGCAATCAGAAGTTCGGGTGCCGTCCAGCTTACGGGACGGATGGTGGATCCCGAAACACTTAGCCCGGCAGCGGGGTGGGGGGCGGTGTGCCCAGCGGCGGGGCGCCGCGGAGGCGGCGTAAGACGTCGGCGACGATGCGCGGGTCGCGATAGGCCTCTTGGTGGCTGCGGGCCAGGGGCGGGGGGGCGACCCACCACGGGGTGAGGCCCGGCGGCGCGGTGCGGGCGGTGCCGACGACCGGGTCGTACAGGCGGGTGTAGGGGATGAGCACGTAGCGGCGGGCGGGCCAGGCGGCGTCGAGGTGGGCCAGCAGGTCCGAGCCCGGACGCATGCCGATGACTCGGGGTTCGAAGGTGGGCACGCGGGCCATGGTCGCGCCGCGGTGCGGGGTGCTGATGGTGAACAGACGCCGGATCTTGAGGCGGCGGCGCGTGGTGGGCTGATCGGGGTCGTCGGCCACCGCCGACGCGGCGTAGCGCGACACGAGCCCGCCCATCGAAAAGGCGATGACATCAACTTCGGTGGTCCAGTGCGGGTCGTCGGTGGGGAAGGCCGCATCGACCGCGGCGATGAGCTTGTCGCGGCAGGTGTCGAAGCGGTAGCGGCCCACGAAGTTGACGCCCAGCACCTGGTCGTTGGCGCGGGCGAAGGCTTGGCGCACCTGCTTGGCGAGGTGCGCCGACGCGAAGCCCGGATCCGCCCAGCCGGCGCAGGTGACGACCGGGCGGTCGAGCACCCCGGGCTGGCGGCGCAGGTCGCGGATGATCTGTTTGGCGTGGGCGGCGGTGGGGCTGAACGACGGATTGACCGGCCGGGCCAAGCACCCGGTGAGCGGCGTGGCGGCCAGGGCCAGCAACAGGGCGACCAGAAGGCGGGTGAGCGTGAACATTGCGAGGTGATTTTACAGCCGGGCCGCCCGCAGCCGGTGGTGGATCCGCCAGGCGATGAGTAGCGGGACGATGCCGACAATGCCGAAGGCGCAGTCGATCATCCGCCAGCCCCAGGGGATGCCGCGGACCTGGCCGGCGATGCAGGCAAGTGGCACCACTGCGATGCACGCGGCGATTCCTGAGGCCAGGTTGCCGCGGTGATCGCGGGTGGGGTGCAGCAGCGGGCCGACAAAGAACAGCGCGATGACCAGGTGCCCAAACGCGAGCCAGTCGGTGCCGTAGGCGATCCAGGGGTGGGCGGCGTAGGTCGTGCGCAGCCCGTCGCGCACGCGGGTGACCCAGGTCTGCAGCCCGTGGACTGCGCCGGTTCCGTGCGGATCAGGCGGCCCGAGCCCGCGGGCCAGCAGCTCAAGCTCGGCCAGGAGCGGGAACGCGGTGATGCCGCTGAGCACCAGGCCGGCGATGATTGTGGTCATGCACAGGCGGAAGCGGCGAATGTCGTGGAGAAGTGGGGCGGAGGCATCCATGCCTGAGCTTACCGCGGGTTGCCGGTAGGCTCGGGCCGCTGTTTTCTGATTTTCCCGCCCCGCTCCGGACCCTCCGCCATGGCCGACGCCGCCCACCCCGAATCGATCCGCATCGGCACCCTGGTCGACGGCCTGGGCGACGCGCCCCACTGGATCCGGCAGATCGTCGGGCACGGGTTCGAGTCGTTTCAGATCAGCTTCTGGCAGAACACCGGCGGCAAAGACCTGGATCGGTTGGCGGGCGAGCTGGACGAGGCCTTGGCGGGGACCGGCGCGGTGATCAGCTCGCTGGGGGTGTTTGGCAACCCGCTGGAGTACGACGACGACGCGGAGCGCACGCGGCAGGGCTGGCGCGACCTGATCGACGCGGCGCCGCGTTTCGGCGTGTCGCTGGTGTGCGGCTTCGCCGGGCGGCTGAACGACCGGCCGATCCACGAATCGATGCCGCGCTTTGCCCAGGTGTTTGGCCCGCTGGCGCAGCGGGCGGCGGACCGGGGCGTGAGGATCGCGTTTGAGAACTGCGACATGGGCGGTGGCTGGGGCCGCGGGCACTGGAACATCGCCCACGACCCGCGGGCGTGGGAGATGATGTTTAACGTGCTGGACGCCGAGAACCTGGGGCTGGAGTGGGAGCCGTGTCACCAGATGGTGAGCCTGATCGATCCGGTGGCGCAGCTGAAAAAGCTGCTGCCCACCGGTAAAGTGTTCCATGTTCACGGTAAAGACGCGACCATTCACTGGGACCGGGTGCGTGAGCACGGCATCCACACGTTCCGGGGCAACGACGGCCGGCCCGAGCACGGCGTGGCGCCGGCGCCGCCCTACGTCGAGCACCGCACGCCGGGGTTTGGCGACACGGACTGGACGCAGGTGTTCGACGCGCTGCGCCGCCACGGCTACACGGGCTTTGTGGACATCGAGGGCTTCCACGACCCGGTGTACGTGGACGCGTTGGAGATGACCGGGCAGGTACACGCGTTGGGGTATCTGAAGCGCTGCCGCGGCGGCGACTTCGTATCCAACCCGGTGCCCAACCCCGAGCCGGCCCCGGCGCCGGCCCGGTGACGCGACGCCGGGTGGATGTCGGCATCGGTTGTGGCTGTGGTTGCTAAGATGCGGCTTCGATCAGGCCCTACGACAATCGACGAGTTCTGCCCATGCCCACCCTTTCTGCGGGCCGCCGGCCCTTAACGTCTGGTATCCGAATCCCGCTGCGTCTGGGGGTGATGCTGCTGGCGGCAGTGGCGCTGGGCGCGGCGTTGTGGGTGTCGCCCCCCGGGGCCGCGCAGACGGGGGCCGCGCCGGTGGTGCCCGCTGCGGCTCCGCAGGCGCCGGCCTCGACCACGGTGGCGGCCCCGACTGCGGCCCCGACGTCCGCCCCCGCTTCGGTGGCGGGCGCGCCGGTGGCCCCACCCCCGGCCGCCGCCCCCGTGCCCGGACCGGTCGCCGCGGGCACCGCGTCGCTTTACAAGCTGCGGGAGATGTTCATGTTCTCGCCGGTGATCAACGGCATCATCGCCGGGCTCAGCGTGTTGGCGTTGATGTTCTTTCTGTGGTTTTTATTAACGATCAACGTGCGTGCGGTCGCGCCCGCCGGTTTTGTGAACGAGGTCACCAACCTGGTGCTGGCCCACCGCTACGAGGCTGCGGCCGACGCGTGCCGGCGTAGCAAGCGGGTGTTTATCGCCCCGGTGGTGCTGCGCAGCGTGACCAACGCGGGCAAGAGCCAGTCGATCATCATGAGCATGATCGACGCCGAGGGCCGGCGGCTCAGCGACATTATCTGGAACCGCATCAGCTACTTGGCGGACATCAGCAACGTGGCGCCCATGCTGGGGCTGCTGGGCACGGTCATGGGCATGATCACCGCCTTCTTCGGGTTGGACAAGGAGAGCGGCAGCATCAACTCCAGCGTGCTGAGCCAGGGCGTGGGCCAGGCGATGACCACGACGATGTTCGGGCTGATCGTGGGCATCTCGGCGCTGGTTTTTTATTCGATCATCAAGAGCCGCGCCACCAGGTGCCTGGCCGAGGCCGAGGCGGCGGTGCACAGCATCGCCGACCGCATCCGCAACGCGGAGGACGACGAGGGCTACGACGATGAGCCGCGGCGGGGCGGGGTTTCAAAGCTGCTGTGACTGAGGGTTAGGGATGAGGGGTTCGAGATTGGGATGAGCAAGACGCAAGCGACGGTTCTTGCTAAACCCTAATCCCTAACTGCTTCGCCGCCTTCTTCGTACGCTCCCCCCTCTCCCTCAACGGATCCCAGCGCCTCTTACGGTCACCACCATGAGTTTCGCCACCCAAACCCGCGAACGCTCGGCCCCGGTGCTGCCCCTGGCGGGCATGGTGGACGTGCTGTTTTTGCTGCTGATTTTCTTCATGACCGCCTCGGTGTTCCGTGACGCGGAGCTGGCGGTGGAGGTGGCCCTGCCCGATTCGCAGAGCGCGGTGAACCAGGCGGGGCCCGGCACGCAGGTGATCATCACCGTGGACGCGGACGACCGGGTGTTTTTGGGGGAACGCGAGGTGTCGCTGGCCCAGCTGCCGGGCTTGCTGGACGACCTGGCCACGGTGGTGGAACGCGACTCGGTGGTGGTGCGCGGCGACCAGGGGGCGAGCTACGGCGTGCCGTTTGCCGTGCTGGACATGGTGAAGCTGGCGGGGCTGGGCGACGTGAGCCTGGCGACGGTGCGGGAGGCGGAGTGATGGAGGACAGCGTGCGACACGCGGCAAGCGAGCATCGGGCGCCAGGGTCGGCGGGCGGTGGCGTGCGACCGGCAGGGTGTTGGGGGTTTCGTGGTGGGGCGCGAGCCGTTGGGGTTCTTTTTGTTTTTGCGTTTGTTTGTTCGTTTTTCGCTTTTGCGGACCGCGCCGGGGCCTCGCCGGCGGACGACGATTTTTTGTTTGCCTACCGGCTGATGCAGCGCGGTGATTTGGCCGAAGCGGGCGCGGCCTTCGACGCATTTTTGGAACGCTTTCCCAACGACGCGGCGCGGGGCGATGCGCTGTATTTCCGCGCGGCGCTGCACCGCAAGGCGGGGGCGCAGCAGGCCGCGGCGGACGTGCTGACGGCGATCACGCCGCGCACGGTGCCGCGCCGGGTGCCTGCGTACGCGGTGGCCCTGCTGCGGGGCCAGGTGCTGACCGACCTGGGACGCTACGACGCGGCGGTGACCGAGCTGGAGAAGATTGACCCCGCCCGCCTGCCCGCGGACGCGCGGGCGTCGACCCACTTGCTGATGGGCGTGGCCTACCGCGGGGCGGGCAACTTTGAGGCCGCCGCGGCGGCGCTGGACCGCGCCGCGACGCTGGAGACCCCGCTGCGGCCGCGGGCGCTGCTGGAAGGGGCGCGGGCCCTGGCCGGCGGCGGCGATACGCCCGCGGCCCTGGAGGTGCTGCGGGCGCTGCTGGACCTGGACGACGAGGGCACCCGGGCCGAGGCGGCACGCTACGCCGGGGACCTGAGCTACGCCGCGGGCTACACCGCGGCAGCAACGGGGTACTACACCCGGGTGATCGAGCGGGACCAGAGCTCGGCGCAGTTCGGCCCCGCGGTGGTGGGGCGGATGTGGGCGGACCTGGCGGCGGGGCGCAGCGTAGCGGTGGTGAGCGCGCACCAAAAGCTGGTCGGGCCCGGCCGCGGGTTGGGCGGGGCGGATGCCGCGGCGGCGGCTTACGTTGCGGCTTCGGCCTACCAGGCGCTGGGGCAGCACGCCCGCGCGGCGGAATTGTTGACGGGTTACACGGAGGGGCAAGCCGCCGGAGGCGAAGCGCCGCCGCTGCAGGCCCTGGCGCTGTACAAGCTGGCGGTCAGCCAGTTTGAGCTGGTGCGTTACGACGACATGGCGGCCACCGTGGCCCGTTTAGAAAGCGACTTTCCCGAGAGTGAGCAGCAGATCGACGCGTCGTTTTTGCTCGCTTCGGCCGACGCGAAAAGGGGCGATGCGGCGGCGGGGGTGGCGCGGCTGAACGTGTTTATTGAGGCGGGGGCCGGCAGCCCGTACCACCTGCAAGCGCTGCTGCAGCGGGCGGTGTTGTATGCGTCGCAGGGAGCCGACGCGGCGGCCCGCGACGACCTGGTGGCTTGGCTGGACCGGGCCCAGAAGCCGCTGGACGAGGCCGCGGGGCCGGCGCTGCGGCTGATCGCGCTGCACCACCGGCTCAAGGAATATCAGGCGGCGTCCACCCTGGCCGCGGCGCTGGTGGACGCGGGGCCCGCGGCCGCGGCCGAGCAGGAGGCGCTGTTTCGCCAGGGCGAGGCGCTGACCCGGGCCGGCCGGCTGCGCGAGGCCCTGGTGGCTTATGACCGGTTGCAGAAAGACCACCCGATTAATGCGTACCGCGGGGCGGTGGGGCTGCGGCGGGGGCTGCTGCTGGGCAAGCTGGGGCGGCCCGACGTGGCGCTGGCGGCGCTCGGGGCCGCGGCGGACAACGACCGGCTGCCGGTGGCTCAGCGCGGTGCGGCCCTGCGGGTGATGGCGGCCCAGCACCGCGATGCGGGGCAGCCCGACAACGCGGCGGACACGCTGCGCCGCGTGGAAGACCTGGAGGGCCTGGCGTCGATCGAGGACGCGGACCTGCTGTGGCTGGCCGGACACCACGTGGACCGGGGGGCGGCCGACCAGGCCTTGCGGGTGCTGGGGGTGTTTGACGAGCCGGGCCGCCGGCCCACGGGCCCCGCCGAGTCGCAGTTGCTGTTTCTTTCCGGCCGGGCCCAGCTTGCCCGCGGCGACCTGGACGCGGCGCACCGCAGCTTTTTCGGGGTGGTGGCGCTGGGCCGGGGGTACGACTTGGAGGCCCGGCTGGAGCTGGCCCGCGTGATGGCGGCCCGGGGCGAACTGGACGCGGCGCTCATCGAGCTGTCGGACCTGACCCGCAGCGAGGACGCGGTCACCGCCGCTCGGGCGCTGTTTCAGACCGGGCGGGTACACCGGCTGCGGGCCCGGGCCCTGACGGCTGAAGGCGACGCGGTGGGCGCGGCCGCCGCGCTAACCGACGCGCGGTCGCCGATGAAGCGCATGGTGGTGCTGTACCTCACGGTGGACGCGGTGCAGCCGCTACCCCAGGCCGGACTGTTGGAGCTGGCGGAGATTGCCGAAGCGCTGGGCGACGAGGCCGCGGCGGCGCGGGAGCGCGAAGAGCTGACACGCCGGTTTGCCGACACGGCGCACGGGCGCTACGCCGCGGCCCTGCGGGCCTGGCGGGAGCGTGACCGGCCCGACGATGCATTGGCCGCGCTGCAGCGCTTGCGTGACGCGGGACCGCTGCCCGACGACCTGCGGCCCCGCGTGGCCGCGGCGGTCGAGGCATTGGAGACGCTACGCCGGTGAGCCGCCGCCCCCGTCGTCGCCGGGTCCGTGCCTTCCGCGCCAGCGTGCTGGCGGTGGGGCCGCTGATGTTGTTGGTCGGGGCGGTGGTGAGCGTGGCGGTGCATGTGGGGCTGGGGGTGGTGGTGCGCGACCTGCCGATTGGGCGGATTGCGGCCGACGCCTTTGAGCAGAAGCGGGTGCCGGTGCGGGTGAAGCGGGCGGCTTTTGACAAGCTGCGGGGGGGAGGGGATGGCGATGTCGGGGCCGATGCCGCCGCTGACGCGGCCCCCGCCTCGCCCGACACGTTGACCGACCGCCTGCTGGACGCGCTGGACACCGAGCCCGAGCCGACCCCGGCGCCCTTCGAGCCGGAACTGGAGCTCCGTGCGGTGCCCGAGCCCCGGCCGCGTTTTGAAGCCCCGCCGGTGGGGGTGGCGGATTTGGCCTTAGATGATTTACTTGCGGACTTCATCGCGGACCCGGCCCCGAGCCAGGCCCCGGATAAGGCTGCCTCGCCGGTGGGGGCCGCGCCCGCGGCGGTCGGGTTGACGGGCGCCGAGGCGCGGGCGGCGGACCTGCTGGCCAGCTTGACCGCGGCTGGGGCGCCTTCTGACGGCCCGGCGGCGGGGGGGGCGGACTTGCTGCGGGTCCGTAGCGGGCTTGCGGGCGGTCCTGCGGGCGAGCGAGTCGGTGGCGGTGCGAGCGGCGGGCCGGGCTCGGGGGAGGGGCCCGGATCGTCGGGGGGCGGCGCGGGGGCCGGGGGGCTGGCCGCGGCGGAGCTTCCGGGCATGGACTTTCTGAGCTTCGGGGAGATCGTTCCCGCCGCGGCGGATTTCGAGCCGCCCCAGCAGCTGGACGATGATTTTTCTTACGCCGTGGCGCGGGTGGATGCCCGCGGGGGCGGGGGTGGGCATTTTCGGGTGCAGGTCAGCGGCCGTCGCTCGCTGCGCAAGCTGGCCACCATGCCCAAAGACGTGGTGTTCATGGTCGATACCTCGCGCAGCATCGACCAGAACATCATCGACCGGATCACCGAGGGCATCGCCAACGGCCTGGGCGCGCTGAACCCTGGCGACCGTTTCAACATCGTGCTGTTCAGCGACCGGGTGCGGTTTTTCCAGCGTGAGCCCGCGGTGGTAAACCCCGACAGCCTGCGGCTGGCCCGCAAGTGGCTGGGCGGGGTGCGTTCGCGCGGATCCACCGACGTGAACGCGGCGCTGCGCCAGCTTCTGCGCCGCGACATCCCCGAGGGCCGGGTGTACGAATTGATCATGATCAGCGACGGCAAGCCCACCCTGGGCGTGCTGGACACGCGCGAGTTGATCAACTTGATCACCCGCGAAAACGACCTGAACGCCAGCATCTACTGCGTGGGCGTGGGCCGCGGGCAAGACCAGCGCCTGCTGGACTTCTTGGCCTACCGCAACAAGGGGTTTTCGATCAGCGTGCCGCAGCGGCGGGACATCGCGCCGCAGATCACCGGGCTGATGAGCCGGCTACGCTTCCCGATCATCACCGACGTGGAGGTGCGCTTCGCCGGTTCGGGCATGAACGAGATTTACCCGCTGCGCCTGCCCAACGTACACCAGGGCGAGCAGTTTGAGGTCTACGGACGCTACACCCAGCCCGGTCCGTTCACCATGCAGATCACCGGCCGCAGCGGCGGCCGCCCGGTGGACTTAACCTTCCGCGCCGACCTGGCCCAAGCGGGCGGGGGCAACGCCGAGATCGCGCGGGGCTGGGCGTTTTGGAAGCTGCACCACCTCTACAGCGAGATCATCCGCGTGGGACCCAAGACCGAGCTGGTGCGCCTGGTGCAGGAGCTGCGCGACGGCTACGGGTTTGAGACGCTTTACTGAGGCGGCGGGGTCCGCGGTGAGAGCAGGTGCGTATGCGGGTGGTGTTGCAGCGGGTGAGCCAAGCGTCGGTGGTCGTCGGCGGCGAGGTGGTGGGCGCGATCGACGCAGGCTACCTGCTGCTGACGGGGATCGGCCCGGACGACACGGAGGTTGCGGTGGAGCGCATGGCGCAGAAGATCGCGGGCCTGCGGCTGTTTCCCGATGCGCGGGGGCGGTTTGACCGGTCGCTGCGGGACGTGGGCGGCGGGGCGTTGGTGGTCTCGCAGTTCACGCTGTTTGGCGACGTGTCGAAGGGGCGGCGGCCGAGTTTTGTGGGTGCCGCGCGGCCGGAGCAGGCATCGCCGCTGTGCGATCACTTCGCCGCGGCGCTGCGCGCAGCGGGCGTGAGCCGGGTCGAAACCGGCGTGTTTGGCGCGGACATGCAGGTGTCGCTGACCAACGACGGGCCGGTGACGCTGTGGCTGGATGAGGCGTGAGGCGGCTCAGTAGTTCAAGCTTTTGAAGAACCGGCTCCACACCGGGTTCAGGATTCCGCCGTCGAAGGACGCGGCGACGAACTTGGCTTTGCCGGTGACTTGGCTGAGGGCGACGGCGTTAAAAAGCCGGCCGTCGGCGGAGTTGTCGCGGTTGTCACCGATCATGAGCAGGTGCCCTTCGGGCACCGTGTAGGGGCCGTAGGCCACGGCCCAGGGCTGAGGGACGCGGAAGTTCTGCTCGTTGCGTTCAAGCAGGCGAGCGTCGGGGTTGCGGATGTAGCGGACCTCACGCTCGTCGCCCAGCAGGCTTTCAATGAGCGCGTCGCCGTCCCAGCGGTAGGTGGCGGCTTCGCCGTTGATGCTCAGGGCGCTGTAGCGGTAGGGCTTGCCGCGGTGGTCGGTCACCGCGGGCTGCATGGTGACCACGTCGCCGCCGACGGCCACGACGCGCTTGATCATGCGGGTGCCCCCGTCGTCCAAACGGCGGGCCAGGTTTCGCACCTGGGCGGGATCCGCCGGATCGACGTTGGGGTAGTTCTGGCTGAAGATGGCGGGGTTGCGGCTCGCGAGTTTGACGAGGTCGTCGTGGTTAAGCTCTTCGGTGGAAGGCTTCCAAAAGGTGACGATGTCATTGCGCTGCGGGGCGGACCAGTAAAACCCCGGAAGAAAATCGGCGGGGTTGGGCAGCTCGATACCGACCAGAGGGATCGAGATCTTGGGGCCGTTGAAGGGCGGGTTGAAGCCGTAAGACAGCTTGTTGACCACGATGCGGTCGCCCACAGCGATGGTGTGTCGCATGCTGCCGGTGGGCACGTCGTTCCAGTCCAGCAGCGAGGACCGCAGGGCGGTGACGATGAGGATGACGACCAAAAAAGGCCGGATCCAGCCTTTCCACAGGCCCTGGGGTTCGTCGTCTTTCTTCGGCCGCGGTGGCCGGCCGGCGGGCGGGGCCGGGGTGGCGGGCGTCGGGTCGGATTCGGCAGGCGTCTCGCTCATGGGCGACAGGTTAAGCGGCTTTGCTGCGGGGTTGGGGATTGGGGGTTCGGGGTTTGGGTAAAACACGAGGTTCACGGGGCCTGGCTCAGCCTTCGAACTCTCAGTCTCGAAGCCCCAACCCCGGCGACGAAGCCTCTCTCACGCGGCGAACATCGCCTCGACGAAGGCCGGGGGGTCGAAGGGCTGCACGTCGTCGGGGGTTTCGCCCAAGCCCACAAACTTCACCGGCACGGCGATGGCCTCGCGGATGGCGATGACGATGCCCCCGCGGGCGCTGCCGTCGAGCTTGCTTAAGAACAGCCCGGTGACGTCGACCGCTTCGCTGAAGACCTTGGCTTGGTTGACCCCGTTCTGCCCGGTGGTGGCGTCGATCACCAGGATGACCTCGTGCGGGGCGTCGGGGATCTGTTTTTGCACCACGCGGCGGATTTTGGTGAGCTGGTCCATCAGCGGCTTCTGGGTTTGCAGCCGCCCGGCGGTGTCGATGATCAGCACGTCGGCGTTGCGGGCGACCGCGGCGGCGGCGGCGTCGAAGGCGACCGCCGCGGGGTCGCCGCCTTGCTGGCCTTTGATCACGTCCACGCCCAGGCGGCCGGACCAGACTTCAAGCTGCTCGACCGCGGCGGCGCGGAAGGTGTCGCAGGCGGCCAGCAGCACGCTTTTGTCTTGGTCGCGCAGGGTCTTGCACAGCTTGGCGATGCTGGTGGTCTTGCCGGCGCCGTTGATGCCGACCATGAGGATGACCGTGGGCCCGGTGCCGGCAAAGTTCAGCCCGCGGTCTTCTTCGGGGTAATAGGCGCTGAGCTGGTCTTTAAGAAACAGCAGGGCGGCGTCGCCGTCGGCGATCTCGCCGCGTTCCCAGCCGGCCTGGATGTCTTTGCGCAGCTCGATGGCGGTCTTCACGCCGATGTCGGCTTCGATCATCGCGCGTTCGAGATCGCGCAGCAGCTGGGCGGAGAGCTGCTTGCCGGTGAGGATGGTGCGCAGCGTCTTGACCGACCCTTCGCGGGTCTTGCCCAGGGCGCCGGTGAGCTTCTGGAACGCTTTTTTGAAAAGGGCCATGGCGGGCAGGGTCCGCGGAGGATCAGTCGTCTAAATCGTCTTCGGACCAGCCATCGTCATCGACTAGGTCTTCGTCGAAGAGGTCGTCGACTTGGGGTTGATCTTCTTCGTCTTCGATGAGCCAGCCGTCGTCGTCGAACTTGGCTGGGCCCTTGGGCTTGGGGGCTGCCTTGGGCTTGGGCGCAGCCTTGGGCTTGGGCTTGGCGGCGGCTTTGGCTTTGGTCTTGCGCTTGGGTTTTGCGGGTGTGGGCTCGGGCTCGGCCACTGCGTCGTCCAGCCAGCCGTCGGCGTCCACCGGGACCACGTCGGGCAGGGTGGGGGCTTCGCTGTTTTTCAGCACCTTGTCCAGCACGCCGTTGACGAAGCTGGGCGCGTTGGGGTTGCTGTAGAGCTTGGCCAGCTGCACGGCCTCGTTGATAACGACCTTGCCCGGGGCGTGGTCGCGGCGCATCTCGTGCCAGGCCAGCCGCAAGATGGCGCGGTCCACCGGGGGCTGGCGGTGGATGGGCCAGTCGGGGGTGAGGGCGGAGGTCTCGGTGTCGGCGTGTTGCCGGTCAGCCCAGGCGGCCAGAGCGAGCTTGAGCGCCTGCTGCCGGGTGGCAAGGTCGTCGTTGCGCTTGTCCAGCCCGTCGAAAACCTCTTGCGGGTCGTCGGTGCCGCTGACGTCGATCGAAAACAGGATCTGCATCGCCAGGCGGCGGACGTGGGGGCGGGACATAGCGGCGGGCCGGGGGGGGAGGATGCGCCGGGAGGGCGCGGTGGGGGTGCGGTGAGGGGCGGTAGTTTAGCGAAAGGACTGCAGCGGTTAAGCGGCACGGTGATCAGGTGGCCAAGTGAAGGGATGGTGCCGCAGGTGTGCGAAAACGGCTTGCGGGAGGGGTTCTCTGCGCGGGGTCACCGGCCGGTTTCGATCTGCGGCAGCAGGTTCGCCATCTCTACGGCGGTGGCGACGGCGGTGCGTCCGGCGTTGCCCAGTTTTGCGCCGGCGCGGTGGATGGCCTGCTCTAGGTTGTCGCAGGTCAGCACGCCGAAGATGCAGGGCACGCCGGTTTTCAGGCCCGCGTCTTTGATGCCCTTGGCGGTCTGCTCGACCACGGCGTCGTAGTGGTCGGTTTCGCCGCGGATGACGCAGCCCAGGCAGACCACCGCGGCGTAGCGGCCGCTTTCGGCCAGCTTGAGGGCGGTGACCGGAAGCTCGAAGCCGCCGGGCACGCGGGCCACGGTGAGCTTGTCGTCGCTGCCGCCCAGCTGGGCCCAGGTGGCCCGGGCGCCGCGCAGCAGTTCTTCGGTGATGAACTCGTTGAAGCGGCCCACGGCGATGGCCAGGTGGTGGTCGCCGGGGGTGAGCTGGCCGGTGAAGTCTTGCATCCGGGGAGGGTAGCAGCGCGGTGTTCCGCGGCGGAAGTTGCGGTTAAATCGGGCGGCGGATCTTGGTGACCGTGACTTTGGCGCGGGGGGCGCTGCAGCCCGGGCAGGCTTCTGCGTTGAGGTCTACAAATCGCTCGTTGCAGTGCAGGCACACGGCCGAGGGCTTGCGCTCGGTGGTGAACAGGCGGTAGAGGACGCGGCTGCCGTAGCCCGCGGTTGCGATGCCGAGGCCCGCGACGGCGATCCACAGCAGCGGAAGGGTGAGGGTGAAGGCGTGATCTGCGCCGCGGGTCCACACACCTCCGGGGGCGAAGACCTGCCGAACCGGGCCCGCCAGCGGGTTGAGCCCGGGGCGGAGCGTGGTGGTTTCCAGTTCGGGCACGTGCCGCCGCGCGTGGTCTTCGTTGTCGGCGCGGTAGCCCCCGATCAAAAGCTGTCCGTTGACCACGCCCACGGCCTGGTGCCGCACGGTGAGGCTGGGGGCTGAAGGAGCGTTATTTCCACTCGGGGCCGGCGGTCCCGCGTGCTGAGTCACTCGGACCAGGGCGAGGTGCCGCTGGCCGCTGAGGGGGTGCAGCAGCGACGCGACCACCCCCACGACGAGGCAGACCAGAAACAGCAGGCTGAGCAGGGCGCGGAGGAGCGACTTCATGGGGCGGCGAAGGAGGGTAAGAAAAAGAGAAATAGACGTAAGAGGCTGGGGGGCGTCCGGGGAGGGTGGCTGCGTCGTCCCCCTCCCGTCCTCCGCCGGGGGCTCAGGCTTTCTCTACCCGTTTTGCTTTCTCTTTCTAACTTTAGTCCGTTCCTCTCCTCACCCGCCCAGCATCTCCGCCACCGTGTCTCGCTCACTCACCAGCTCGTCGTTGGTGGTTTTGATCATGCCGGCGCCAAAGTCGTCAATGGGCAGGCCCTGCACGACTTCGTATTCCCCCGGGGCGGTGGTCTTGACCGGCAGTCCGGCCCAGACGTCGGGATGGAAGCCGTAGGCGCCTTCGCTCTTAACGGCGACTGAATGCACGGCGCCGGGGGTTGACAGGTCGCGCACGTGGTCGATCAGCGCGTTGCCGGCGCTGGCGGCCGACGAGAGGCCGCGGGCGGCGATGATGGCGGCGCCCCGCTTGCCGACGGTGGGGCAGAACTCTGTTTTAAGCCACGCGTTGTCGCCAATCACTTCGGGCGCGGGACGGCCGTTGATGGCCGCCAGGTGGAAGGCGGGGAACATGGTGGGGCTGTGGTTGCCGAAGATGTACACGTCGCTGACGTCGGTGGTGGCCACGCCGGCTTTCTGTGCCAGCTGGGTGGTGGCGCGGTTCTGGTCCAGGCGCACCATGGCGGTCCAGCGGTCGGCGGTGATGCGCTGGCACTGGCTGGCGCCGATCATGCAGTTGGTGTTGGCGGGGTTGCCCACCACGGCGACGCGGCAGTTGTCGGCGGCGTTTTCGTCGATGGCCTTGCCCTGGCCCACGAATATTTTGCCGTTGTCTTTCAACAGGTCGGCCCGCTCCATGCCCGGCCCGCGGGGCTTGCTGCCCACCAGCAGGGCCCAGTTGGCGTCTTTGAAGCCCACCGCGGGGTCGCTGCTCATCTCGATGCCGTGCAGCAGGGGGAAGGCGCAGTCGTCGAGTTCCATGACCACGCCGCCCAGGGCCTGCATGGCCTTGTCAACGGGGATCTCCAGCAGCTGCAGGATGACCGGCTGGTCTTTGCCGAACATCTCGCCCGCGGCGATGCGGAACAGCAGGCTGTAACAGATTTGTCCAGCCGCTCCGGTGACGGCGACGCGGATGGGGGCGGGGGAGCTGGCGGTCATCTCTGGGTCCTTGGCGGGGTCGAAGTTGTGCGGGCGCGGAGAGGCGCGGTCCGGTGGCGGCGTGTGGGTCTAGATGGAGGATGGTATATCGCTTCGGTTGGGGTTGAAGCATGCGCCGCTGCTCCCCGGCGAAGTGGGCAGAGCCGCGACCGCACGCCGCGCGCAGAAAACCGGTGCGTTGCCCCCGGGGGGCACGGGGGCTTGGATTTGCAGGCAAGTGGGTGTCGGGTGGCGCCCGGCGAATGGGGCGCGGAAGGGCACTAAACTAGGGTGCGGTCTGGTGACGGGTATTCCAAGCGGCAGGGCCCTTAGTTTTTTGATCCCCGGGGATGCCGGATTAGCACAGGGCCGCGTAGGTCAGCAAAGACAGCACCAAGATGCGTTTACGCATCGATACGTACGGGACGTTGAGGCTGATTAAGTTGAGCATGGTGGGGTTCCGGGGGGTGCCCCAACGATGCCATGCTGTACGCGTGTAGGATATTTTGGAGCCGGATAGTTTTTAAAAGAAGTATTAGAAATGAGTTGTATTCTTTTCGAGCGGATGGTGGCGGGGTTGGGGTGGTGCGGGTTGTGGTGTTCGAACCACACAGGGGCATCCGTACGGCGGGTGGCGGCCGGCGCGGGGGTGTTTTTGTTGCTGGCTTTGGCGGTTGAATCCGGGGCGCAGGCCCCCTCACCGGGCGTGTGGCCGCCGGTGGGTGAGGGGCATGCCCGCAGCGCGCACCGGCTGGTTGAACAGTGGGTGCGCCAGGGGGGCGCCCCCGCGGAGCGTGCCGGCGCGATCCGCGTGATTGAACTGCTGGGGGTGCGGGTGACGCTGCGTTCCGAGGGAATCTCACTGGGGTCGGGCACGGCGTTTCGGTCCGATCTTCCCGAGGTGTTGTCCGCCGATGAACAGCCGGCAACGGATCTGGTGGAGCTTCTGGAGCGCGCGACCCATGCGGCTCTGGACGACGTGATGGCCCGGTTGCAGGGCCGTGGTTTGGAGGCCCGTCTGCGGGCCGCGGCGGGCGGTGGAGACGCCGGCGAACCGCCCACCCGCGCGCAGATCGGTGCGGGTCTGGAGATCGATCTTCAGCTTGCCCACGGCGGCGAGCGGGTGGTGGTCCGCAGCGACGAACCGGCGGGGGCGGTGTTTGCACGCTTTGCTCCGGGTTTCCACGGGCTGCTGGTTGTGACCGGCGGGGCCGATGAGGGCGCCGTGGCGGTGTGGCCGGCCACGGCCTTGGCCCGGAATCTTTCGCCGCGACGACAGGTCATGCGTGTGCTGACCGGCGCGGGGCACGACGCGGTGGACCCTGAGCCGTTGGGGCGTCCCGGAGGGGTGCCGCTGCACCGCTTTGAAACCTGGCACGTGGTGCGGCCGCGCGCGGCGATGGCACCGGCGGTGCTGATGCGAGGCGGGCAGTTGGTGCCCGGACGGTTTGTGGGGGCGCAGACGCTGGCGGGGATGGGCGAGCGCATCGCCCGCAATCTGCTGGGGCGCTTTATTGGTGGTGAGCGGGTGCGCGGCACCTACCACCCGGCGGGCGACCGTTTTGATCCGGAGCTGGCCGACGAGCGGGAGGCGGCGTTGGCTTCGCTGGCGCTGATGCGCTATGCACGGCAGGGGCGGCGTGACGAGCGCACCGATCCGCTGCTGGGGCGGTTGGAAGACGCGGCGACGGGGGTGGTGAACCGCATCGCCGGCCGTCTGCTGGCTCCCGAGGGCCTGAACGACCCAGTGATCGTGGGGCTGGCGTTGCTGACCATGCTCGATGCGCCCGCGGCGGCCTTCGAGCCGGCGCTGCGAGACCGGTTGGCGGCCCGCCTGTTGGAGCCGGCTGGCCCGGCCGCAAGCGCTGGGCCCGCGGCTTCTCAAGCGGTCGTGGCCGCAGCCCTGGCGGGACGCTACGCCCAGAACCGCAACCCGCGGCTGGGTGAGCGAGTGGCGGCTGAGGTGGCGGCGTTGTGGGAGCGCGACGGCGGGGGCTTCGACGCGTTTGCCTTGCCCTGGGCGGTGGAAGCGCACCGGGTGTCTCGCGCGCCGCTGATCGAAGACGGTTTGCTGGATCCGGCGGTGGCCCGAGGGCGAAGCGCTTCGCTGGCCCGGCTGCTGGACCTGGTGGAACGCCGCCAGGTGGTCGACCGCCCGACGCTGGGCCCGGACGATGTGATGGGCGGCATCGTGCTGCGGCCCGCCCCGGAAGGCAGCCCGCCGGCCCCCACCTGGCACACCGCGCACGTGGTGCGTTTTTTAGCCATGGTGCTACGCGACGAGCAGGCGGTTGCCGCGCCGCGTCGCCCGGGAGTGATGGTCACCGCCTCGGCCGCCGCGCGGTTTTTGGGCCAGCTGATGGTGGACGTGCCCAACGGCTTTGGTATGCCCAATCCGGACCAGGCGCTGGGGGGCATTCGGCTGGCGCTCTTCGACAACACCCTGGACGTTGCCCCCACCGCCGTGACCCTGCTGGCTTTGACCGACCTGCACTCGGCGTTGCAAGGGCTGTCCCACGCCGAGTGATCGCGGCCCGCAAAGTGAGGTCCGGCTTCCTAATCCGATCGCCCTTGCCGCCGGTTTTTAGCCTGCTTTTTCGAGCGCGTTGACCTTTTCCAGCCGCCGCTGATGGCGGTCTTCGCCGCTGAACTGGGCGTCCACAAAGGCCCGCACCAGGTCTTCGGCCAGCTGCGGTCCGATAATGCGCGAACCCAGGCACAGCACGTTCATCGCGTCGTGCTCGACGCCCTGGTGAGCGCTGTAGACGTCGTGGCAGACGCTGGCCCGCACGCCGGTCTGCTTGTTGGCCGCGATACACGCGCCCACGCCCGATCCGCACAGCAGCACGCCCTTATTGACCTGGCCGTGCTGCAGGGCCTGGCCGATGTAGCGGGCAAAGTCGGGGTAATCGTCGTCTTTGTCGTAGGTGTGGGCACCCAGATCAACCACTTCGTGGCCCATCGAGCTGACGACCTGCATCAGGGCGTCTTTGAGCGGGTATCCGCCGTGGTCACAGGCGATGGCGATCTTCATGGGGCGGGTCCGGGGGGGAACAACGTGCCACGCCATCATCGGGGCTGGGGTGAAGGCTTGTCAAAACACCGGCCCGGTGTCCGAGGGGCTATCCCTCGGCAGGCTGATTCGCGGCGTTCATGAACCGGGGTAAAAACAGTAGCAGCCCCGTCAGGGTCTGCACGCTGGCGAGCATGTGGCTGACCAAAATATCCAGGGTTTGTTCGCTCTCGTGGATTGCGTCGCGCTGGCAGGTGGCGAAGTAGCGCTGCTCCACCTGACGCCACCCGGTCCAGAGGTCGCGGACCACCGACGCGGTTTCGTGGGCCGCCAGCACCGGGCTCAGCACCACCCGCCCCGAGGTCAGCCGGGTGAGGGGAGGACGCAACGTCTTCATTAGCTCCAGGTACCGGCTGCGCCAGACCGAATCGGGGTGGGTGCAGCAGCGGTGGAAGGCGTGCAGGGGCGAATGCTCGGCCCCTCGGGCTAAGAAGGTGCGGTAGTCCGTGGGGCCCAGGTGGCGCTTGGCCGCCGCCATGGCTGTCATGCGTTTGGGGTGCGCCGCCGCACGGGCGCCGTGCAGAAGCCAGGTGAGGTGTTGTTCAAGTTGGCCCAGGGCCTGGTGGGTCTGCTCCGCCGCCCCGCGGGGCACTTCACGCGGGGGCGCAGCGGGGCGTTCCAGGTCCGCGGGCCGGGCAGGCCGCAGGCCCGCGAAGTTGATGACCGCCACGGTGATGTTGTCCGGCCCGCCCGCGGCGTTGGCCGCGTTCACCAGCGCGGCGCACGCAGCCTGTGGCGCGGCGTGGTCGCGCAGCAGGTCGTTGATGATCGGGTCGGGCAGCGGATCAGTCAGGCCGTCGCTACAGATCAGCACCCGGTCGCCGTCTTCCAGCGGCACCTGGCCCACCTCCGGCACCAAGGCCTCGGGCTTGCCCAGGTACTGCATCAGCAGCCGCCGCTCACCCAGGTCCACCGGGTCGCCGGTGTCGGGCCGGGGCTTGGTGGCCGACTTGGCGTAGGTGTGGTCGGTGGTCAGCGGAAACATCTCGCCGTTTCGCAGCAGGTACAGCCGCGAATCACCCGCGTGCAAATGGTATAGGCAGCGCCCGTTGACCAGTGCCGCGGCCAGGGTGCAGCCCATGCCTTCCAGGGTGGGGATCGCTTGGCTGTGGGTGTACATCGACGCGTTGATCACGATCGCCGTGTCCGAGAGCACCGCCTCGATCGTGTCGGGATTGACCGTGTCGGCTCGCCGTAATCGTCGACGGAACACCCGGGGCAACGCCCGGGCGATGATCTGGGAGGCCGCTTCGCCTGACGGCCGGCCACCCACCCCGTCGCACACCACGAATATTCCGGTGTGAGGGTCCATCGCCACCGCGTCTTCGTTGGCCAGCCGGCGGCGCCCCACGTCGGTTTGTGCTGCGAAATCCAGGTTGGCAATCCAATTGTTCATGCGTCGGGCATAATAGATCGCCGCGGTGTCGCAGGGCCGCGACATTTCCGCGGTTTTTACACGGATTTTGAAAGTACAGTTTCAGGCTGGGTGAAGGCTTGCACTTAAATCGGTGGGCGGCTGTTTTTTATTTGCCGGGCCATCGCGGCCAGCACGCGCAGGTTGCCCACCGTGTCCTCGCGGGACACCGGCAGGGTTTCACCCGAGCGAACCGACTGCGCAAAAGCGTCGGCTTCCAGTGCGAATAGCGGGGCGGGCGTCTCGACAGTGATCGTCCGCGGCCCTGGGGGTGAGGCTGCACCGCCCGCGTTCAGGTCTTGCTTGGGCGGGGTTTGCCCGCCCAGCACGTACACCGCGCCCTCGCGCGGCGGCTTCCACGGCACCGGCACCTGGATCCAGCCCTCCTCCCCGCCCAGGTGCAGCGTGTTGTCTGCCTGCACACTCATGCCAAAAGTCAGGCTCGCGGTGACCCCGTTGGGGAAATTCAGCAGTCCCGCGGCCACGTCGTCCACGCCGGTGTCGTGGAACTGGCCCGCGGCGTGGACCGCGTGGGGCTCGCAGCCCGCCAGCAGCCGGGCCACACTCACGCAGTAGCTGCCGATGTCTTGCAGCCCGCCCCCGCCGATCGTCGGGTCGAAGCGCACGTTGCCGCTGATGCGCATGGTGCGGTAGCAAAAACTCGCCCGCACCAGCCGCAGTCGCCCGATAGCCCCGCCGCGCACCGCGGCCACCACCGCTCGGGTCAGCGGGTGGCAGCGGTACATAAACGCCTCCATCACCCGCAGGCCCGCCGCGTCCGCGGTGTCGAACAGGTCCTCGGCCTCCGCCACGCTCTGGGTAAAAGGCTTTTCGCACAGCACGTGCTTGTCTGCCGCCAGGGCCCGCTTGCTCCACTGGTGGTGGGCGTGGTTGGGCAGCGCCACATACACCGCGTCCAGCGTCGGGTCGCGCAGCAGCCGGGCGTAATCGCCGTAACAACGCCCGGGGTCCACCCCGTGCCGGGCCCCAAACGCCACGGCTTTTTCTGTGCTGCGTGAGGCCACCGCGGCCACCACCGATTCGCGGGCCTCGGCCACGTCCGTGGCAAACTGCTCGGCGATGTTGCCGCAGCCCAGCACGCCGTAGCGGAAAGAAAGGGGGGAGGAAGGTGGCATGGAGCCAGCTTAAAGCACCGCGCCCTAAACTCCGACCATGTTCAACCGTCTACTCACCGCGTCCCTGCTTGTTCTGACCGCCCACGGCACCTCGGCGCAAGCCGCACCGCCTCTGCCCCTGCACCCCACTCCGGAGGTGCTCTCCGAGGGCCACCGCTTCACCGAGGGCCCCGCGCTGGCGCCCGACGGCAGCGTGTACTTCAGCGACATCCCCGCGCGGCGCATCCTGCGCTTCGACCCCGCCACCGGCAGCACCGCCGAGTTCACCGCCGACAGCGGCGGGGCCAACGGCCTGATGTTCCGCGGCCACGACCTCTACGCCTGCGAAACCCAGCGCCGCCGCGTCGGGGTCTACCGCAACGCCCCGGCGGCCGTGCCGGCCACCGGCACCTCCCAACCCGTCGCCGCCACCACCGGCGGCGTGCCCTTCAACAAGCCCAACGACCTGGCCATCGACGCCGCGGGCGGCATCTACTTCACCGACCCCAACTTCGGCAACGGCCAAGGCCCGCGCCCCGCGGTCGAAGGCGTCTACTACCTGCCCGCCGACGCCCCCTCGCCCAACGACACCGCCCGCTGCCTGCTCGACGACCTGCAGCGGCCCAACGGCGTGGCCCTCAACCCCGAAGGCACGGTGCTCTACGTGCAAGACGTGGGCACCAACCACGTCTACGCCTACGACGTCACCGGCCCGGGCCAGCTCGGCCCCCAGCGCGTCTTCGCCGACGTCTCGGACCTCAAAGGCGGCGGCACCCCCGACGGCCTGGCCGTCGACACCCGCGGCCACGTGTACAGCGCCTTGTTCCGCGCCGGCGCCGTGGTGGTTCACAACGCCGACGGCACCCGGCTGCAAGTCGTCGAGACCGGCCCCAAAACCTCCAACTGCGTGCTCGACGCCGACGAGCAGTGGCTCTACGTCACCGCCGGCACCGCCTTTAAACGCATCAAGCTCAGCGGTTCGACACGCCGCTGACCGTCGGACGCGGTGGGTTTTTATTTCCGCCCGTAATCCGCCGGGATCTCGCCCCAGCGCGGGGTGTCCCACTTCACCACCCGCGCCGGCGAACGGTTGGCCTTCAGCCACGCCAACGCGTCTTCGACCCGCCCGCGCACCTCGGCGCCCGCGCGGTCGTCGTTCAGGAAAACCGATCGGATCACCCGCTTGCGCACCCACGCCATCGCCGTGATGCTGTCGCAGTACACCGTCCACGCAGCGCCCGCTTCGGCGGCCCGCCGCAGCGCCGTCGCCAGCGCCAAAAACTCCCCCAGGTTCCCGTTGGCATCCTGAAACGGCCCGAACGTGAAAGCCTCCTCCCCATCGCCCCCGCCACCGACCGACGACCCGTCGCCCAGCCACACCCCCCGGCACTCCATCACCCAGCGCGTCGTGTCGCACGCCGCGTCCACGCACAGCGCCGGCCCGGCGGGATAGTCCGCGGGTCGCGCTGCCGCGCGCGGCGCCGAGGCCGCCCCGGGGCGATCCGCCGCGGCCTTTCCCTTTGAATAATCAACGTGCGCCGCGTCGCCATCCATAAACGCCGCGCGCGCCGCCGCCTCGGTGGGAAACGCCTTGAACTTTGCCCCCGCAAACCCGGAGGTCTGCTTTGCGCACGCGTCCCACGTGTCAAACACCCCGAGCTCCCGGCCGGCCCACACGACATAGAACTTGGGTTTCTTTTTCTTACTGGCGATGACGGGGATCCTTCGGCTCAGTTCGCTCGCGGAGCGACATCGTCGCCGGCGTCCGGCGGTTCCGCAAACGCGATGTTCCCCGGATGAAAGTCTTCCAGCCAGATGCCAAACCGGTCGCCGGATCCCCAGATCTCATCGCGGTGAAGGTGAAGCGGGCGACCGAAGCGGCTTAAACCGGCCAGACGCCGAGGCGCAACCCGTCTCGTCCTTCTTGGCCGGCAACGGGCCTCCGGGGCGTGGTTCAGCAAGGGCGACCGTCAAGCACCAATCACGTGACCCCGTTATTGTCAAAGTGATTCGGGTGGCCTGCGCCCACCGCACCAGCCGCCGTTTTCGGGAAAACCCGATCCGGCATCCAGAATCGGCCGCCGGTGACGAGTACCTAGTAGTACGTCAGTCTCACGCCGTTCCGCGGCACAAGGGGTAAGCAACCCGATGGCTCAGTCTCAACCGATCAGAGTCGTCGAGCGGCTGCTGCGCCTCATCACCCTGCTGCAAGGTTCCGAGGGGCCCTGGGGGCGTCAGACCCTGGCCCGGGTGTTGGGGCAGTCCACCAAAACCGTCTCCCGCGACCTGGACCGGCTCAAAGCCGGGGGGATCCCGGTGCAGTACGACCGCGTCGAGCAGACCTACCGCATCCGCGGCAGCTTCTTCCTGCCGCCGGTCGACCTGACCATCACCGAAGCCGTCGCGCTTTCGGTGCTCGCGCAGCGCGGCGCCTTGCCCCACGATTTTCTCGGCGGCCCCGCCGCGCTCGCCGTCGAGAAGCTGCGCGCGAACCTGCCACCGGTCCTGCGTCAAGAACTCGCCAGCGTCCTGCCCGCCATCACCCTCGACCCCGCCCGGGGCGAGGCCGCCGACGCCATCGCCGACGCCTGGTTCACCGTCAGCCGCGCGCTGGCCGACCGCCGAGCCCTCACCTGCCGCTACGACCCGGTCCACTCCGAGGGGCCCGACGCCGACGCGCCGTTCCGGCTCGACCCCTACGCCCTGCACTTTGGCCAGCGCGCCTGGTACGTCAT
>CALLPP010000031.1 GCA_938015655.1 uncultured Algisphaera sp. | reverse complement strand
GCGATCCAGTCCAGGTTGTTGACCACCTGCGCGTCGGTGGGGCGGTCGCCGATCGACACGAGCCGGCCGATCTGCGCTGCCTGGCACGCTACGTTGTGGCGGATGGTGTCGGGGGTGAGCATCTGCCGCGCTTCGGTCTTGCCCGAGGGGTCGCCCACCAGGCCCGTGGCGCCGCCCACGAGGATCAGCGGCCGGTGGCCGCAGCGCTGGGCGTGGGCCAGGCCCATGATGGGCACGAGGCTGCCCACGTGCAGCGAGTCGGCGGTGGGGTCGAAGCCGCAGTAAACGGTTTGCGGCTGGGCGAGGCGGGCACGGATGTTTTCGTCGGTGCACTGGGCGACCAGGCCGCGTTCGTGCATCACGTCGTAGTAGTTGGGGGCGTCGGGCATGGCGGCAGAATACCGGGCGTGGGCCCGGGTTGGCCTCAGGGGCGGAAGCGTGGCCGCAGGGCGTCGGCGACCACGGGGCAGGTCGCCGGCGGGGTCTTGGAAAACCGGTGGCGCACCGCGGCCACTGCGTCGTACGCCAGGTGGCGTAGGGGAGACGGCACCAGCCAGCCCGCGGCGCCCAGGATCCACCAGCCGCCGCCCAGGCGGCGGAGGATGTGCAGCGGCCCGGAGGATTTCTGTAGCAGGCGACCGTCGGACCGAAGCACGAGCATCGAGTCGGGCAGGTCGAGCCGTTGCGATTTGGGCAGGGCGGAGGTGAAGTGTTCGCCGTGGAGCGGGGCGAAGCAGAACGCCGAGCCGTCGCGGTCGCGTCGGGCCACGAAGCGGACCCAGCGGTGACACAGCCCGCACTGCCCGTCGTAAAAAATGGTTTCGGGTGCGGGCATGAAAAAAGCCGTGCGGGGTTGCCTGACTGTGGTGGGTGGATGGTAGAAGGCGGACCGCGGGGGTTCTACGATCCGGGCGGCGTCTCTACCCTTTATTCTGATCTGATGCTCCCCGGTGCGCCGCCGGTCCGTCCTCCCGCCCGCGAAGGCCATGATCCACAAGCCAGGAAAGCCCCACGACGGACGGTTGGCCTGGGTGTCAGACCACACGCAGGCGGCGGTGTTTGACCAGCCGCTACCGCTGACGTTGGGCGGCGTGCTGCCCGCGGTGGTGTGCGGCTACGAGACCTGGGGCACGCTGAATGTCGCAGGTGACAACGCGGTGCTGATCTGCCACGCGCTGAGCGGCGACGCGCACGCGGCCCGGCACGGCGTCGACGACGCCCCGGGCTGGTGGGACGCGCTGATCGGCCCGGGGAAAGCCATTGACACCGACCGTTTCTTTGTGGTGTGCAGCAACGTGCTGGGCGGCTGCCGGGGCACCACGGGCCCGGGCAGCCTCAACCCCGTCACGGGGCTGCCCTGGGGGGCGGACTTCCCGGCGATCACCCTGGCGGACATGGTGGCGGTGCAGCACCGCCTGATGCAGCGGCTGGGCATCGGGCGCTGGCGTGCGGTGGTGGGCGGGTCGTTGGGGGGGCATCAGGCCCTCAACTGGGCGACGGCGCATCCCGACTGCGTGGGGCACTGTGTGGCCCTGGCCACCAGCCCCCGGCTGACCAGCCAGGCGCTGGCCTTCGACGTGATCGGGCGTAACGCGATTCAGACCGACCCGCAGTTCCACGGCGGGCAGTACTACGACCAGCCCAAGGTAGCGCAGCCCGACACGGGCCTGGCCATTGCCCGGATGCTGGGCCACATCACTTACCTCAGCAGTGAGGCGATGGAGGCCAAGTTTGACGTGGACCGCAACCGGCCGCGCGACATCGCCACGGCGTTTGAGAAGCGGTTTAGCGTGGGCAGCTACCTGGCTCACCAGGGCGAGAAATTCACCCAGCGTTTTGATGCCAACAGCTACGTGGCGATCACGTTGGCGATGGATCGGTTTGATATGGGGCGGGGACGTGAGGCGCTGGCTCAGGCACTGAGCCCCGCGGGGGTGGCGGGCGGGGTCGAGAGTTTTTTGGTGGTGAGTTTCAGCACCGACTGGCTGTTCCCGCCGCGGCAGTCGCGCGACGTGGTGAATGCCCTGGCCCACCTGAACCACCCGGTGACCTACGCCGAGATCACCAGTCCCGGCGGGCACGATGCCTTTTTGCTGCCCCCCGAAATCGCGCAGTATGGCCCCCTGATTGCCGCGAAGCTGGGACGGGTGACGCGTGACCCACCGCGGCTACGCCCCACCGACACGCCGGTGCTAGAACTGATCCCTGCGGGGGCGAGTGTGCTGGACTTGGGCTGCGGTAGCGGCCGTCTGCTGGCGGAGCTGCGCCGCCGCGGGCACGAGCGCCTGGTCGGGGTCGAGGTGGCCCAGCCCAAGATCATCGCCGCGGCCGCCCGCGGGCTGGACGTGATCGATTACGACCTAAACCGGGGCCTGCCGGCTTTTGCCGACGATCAGTTCGACGTGGTGGTGCTTAGCGCGACGTTGCAGTCGGTTGATGAACTTGTGCATCTGTTTCGTGAGATGCTGCGGGTGGGCCGGCGGGTGGTAATCAGTTTCGCCAATTTTGCGCACAAGGCGTTGCGTGAAGACTACGCCAAGAACGGCCGGTCGCCACGCTCGGACCGTGCCGGCGGGGCGTACGATCACCCCTGGCACAGCACGCCCAACCGCCGCTTCCCCAGCATCGTCGACGTGCTGTCGCTGGTCGAGGAATGCCGGGCCACGCTGCACGAGGCGGTTTATCTGGACTCGGTGTCGGGCCGGCGGGTCGCGGCCGAGGACGATCCGAACCTGAATGCGGACCTGGCGGTGGTGGTGGTTTCGGAGTGAGGGGGGCGTGGGGGTAAACTCGGTCCGGGGGCGGGGGCCGGGTGCTTTTGGCTCTAGGGTTCTCAACGCAAGGCAGGGTTTGGCGGACACAGCACGAAAAAACGGCGTGGACGCCCACGCGACCAAATGGGCCGAGCAGCTCACCGCCGCATTTGCCAAGCCGTCGGCGGAGCTGGCGGGATCGTCGTTGTACGTGGTGGGGCTGCTGCTGACCGCCGCGGTGGTGTTGCTGCTGCCGGTGTTCTACATCGCGTTGATCGGTGCGGTGGGTGTGCTGGGGGTCTGGCACGCGATCGAAAACGTATACTGACTGTCTTCTTTGGTCCAGGAGCGGGGCGCGTTGGTCATGGTGATGCTCTACGGCCTGCCGCTGGTGGTTGGTCCGCTGGTGGTGCTGTTCATGCTCGAGCCGCTGGTGGCCCCGCGGGCGGTGCCTGAGCTGGGGCCGACGCTGGACCGCGACGAGCAGCCGGCGTTGTTTGCGCTGATTGACCAGTTGTGCGACGCGCTGGGGGCGCCCGCTCCTAAACGGGGGGAGGTGCGGGCGGACGTGAACGCGTCGGCGGCGTTTTGCAACGGCCTGTGGAGCGTGGTGAGCCGGGGGGACCTGGTTTCGATGATCGGGATGCCGCTGGTCGCGGGGCTGAACGTGCGCGATTTTGCGGGGGTGTTGGCCCACGAGTTTGGTCATTTTCGCCAGGGCTTGGCGATGCGGCTGAGCTACGTGGTGCGGCGCGTCAACGGGTGGTTTGCACGGGTGGTCTACCAGCGTGACGGCTGGGATCAGGCGCTTGAGGAGGGGCTGGGTTTGTCGCCTCTGGGTGGCCGGGAGGCGGAGACGTAGGGCCGGTGACCGTCTGCGACCGGTGGGTTTGGCGTAGATCCGTCTCGGGTGATGTCTGTAACGGTCGGGGGCTTCCCTATTTGTTGCCGCGGGGGTGCGGGATCTGAAGCCTGGGCGGGGGCCCGCCGATGGATTGTTATTGATGCAAAGGCCCGACGGGCTGCGCGATAACGCTGTTGTTTTGATGGATCCTGCCTGATGGCCACCCGTTCTCAACCTGTTGCTGCCGCCCGGGAGCCGGAGGAACGCGTGGAGCCGATCACCCTGGACCAGTTGGTGGACCGTGTGTTGGGTGGGCCTACGCCGACGGTAGCACCCAAAAAAGGCTCGAAACTGCGGCGGGTGCTGCCCGGGCGGCGGCGGCCGGACCGCGATGCCCCGGTAACCCAGGAACCGCTGGAGCCGATGGAAAACCTCGACCGGCCCGGGCCGGCGGGCCGCGATCTGGCCCCGGAGCTGTCGGCGTTGCTGGGCTTTGCCCCGGGGCGGGGCCCGTTGCCGTGGCTCACCCTGGGGCCGGTGTTTGCCCCGGACAACCCGCAGGCTTGCCTGCGGGATTTGCGGACGGCTCGCGCCGACCAGGTTCGCGGGCTGGGCCGGGCGGCGGTCTCGTGGCGCGAGGCGCGGCGGCTGCGCGAGATAGGGCTGCGGGCGTCGGTGCTGAGCGATCTGGTGGAAATTTTTCCGGACCACGAAGCGGCGTTTTTCCGGGTGGCGGAGGCCAACGCTGGCGCGGTGCGGCGTGTGCTGGAGCGGGTGCCGCGCGGGATTCTGAAGGCGCGCGGCCACGCCAGCGAGGTGTACAACTCGCCTTTGGCCCGCCGCATCGAGGGAGCGCTGCTGCTGCTGGCTTCGCCCTCGATCCGTGGGGCGGTGCCCGAGGCACCCAAACTCCGTCCGCGGGCCGTGGCCATGGTGAAGCTGACCACGAAGCTGGCAGACGTAGAGGCCCGGGTTGACCATCTGGATCGGCGCCGGGAGCGCTACGAAACCCTGGTGCGGCTGGCTCGGCGGCTGCCCGAGTCCGTGGTGGTGGCCGATCTCATGACGCGTGAAGCACGCCGCCTGCGTGCCGGGGTGGTCGAGCTGCGGCAGCTGACCCACGGCGTGCAATTTCCGGATCTCGACGGCGACCTGGTCGTGTCGGGACCCAGTGATGCTCAGGGTTCTTCGGTGGGCAGCGTGTACGCCCTGGACGCGATCCAGGTGCACGAGGTGGAGAACGAAGACCAGGAAATGGACACCTCGCCGATCGACGACCTGCGGAGGCTGAATCAGCGAGCGCTGACCGAGCTGGCCAAGCTCACCCTCCGGGTGGAGCGTGGGCTGAAGCTCAAGCCTTTGGGGCAGGTTGAGATCCCGCGGGCGGCGTAGCCGCAGGCGGGGGGTGGGTGGTTTGAAACAGAGCGAGACGTGTCGGGATGTTCACCACGGCAGGGGGGTGCCCAGGTGGTCGAGAAACGCTCCGGACTGCGCGGGGGTGAGCCCCCGGAGGGTCTGGAGCATGTGGTCCACCGCCTGGGGGACGGTGAGGTCCGCGTCGGACCCGCCCATGTTGGTTTGCACCCATCCGGGGCTTAGCGCCACGCACACGATGCGGCGATCGGTCAGGGCGCGGGCCAAGCGCCGGGTCAGCATGTTTACGGCGGCTTTGCTCATGGCGTAGCCGTCGTAGTCCGCGCCGGCGCTGGGGGCCTGGGTCAGGGACGCCAGCCCCGAACTGAGGTGGACCAGCGTGCCGCCGTCGGGCATCAGGGGGGTGATGGCCTGGGCCAGGAGCGCGGGCCCTGCGGCGTTAACGGTCAGCATGGCGTGCAGCGCGTCGGGGGTGTAGCTGCCCAGCGCCTGGGCGTGGCTGACCCCGGCGTTGGAAAGCACCCAGTCCGGGCCGGTACCGCGGGCCCGCAGGGTGCCGGCGCAGCGGGTGATGGACGCCGGGTCGGCGAGGTCGAGTGCGGCGAGGTGCAGCCGGCCCGGGTGTTGGTCCGCCAGGGCGTGGAGTTGGGCCGCGTCGTCCGGGCGGCGGCACGCGGCGGTGACGATGTGGCCGTCGGCGAGCAGGCGGCGGGCAAAACCCAGCCCGATCCCGCGGTTGGCGCCGGTGATGAAGGTGTGGGGCATGGCCCCAGCGTAGCTTTCCCGCCCCGCGTGGTTGGGGGTATGCTCCGCCGCCGCGTCCGGGCCCGGGGCCGCCTGCTCCGGGCGCTGTGTGTCCGTGGGCCTTGTTGTTATGCCGCTGATTGAATCCCTTGGTGTGTTGCCGCTTTTGATTGCGGTGGTGGGGCTGCTGCTGGGCGCGTTTGTGCAGGGCGCGGTGGGCTTTGCTTACGGCATGATCGCAATCCCGGTGTTGTTGTGGGCCGGGCTGTCGCTGCCCCAGGCGGTGGCTTTGGTGAGTATGACGGTGATCGTGCAGACCGCCGCGGGGGTGTGGCGTTTCCGCAGGCACGTGGTGTGGCGCGACCTGCCGGGCGTGGCCGCGGGGCGCTTTGCGGGGCTGCCGGCGGGGCTGTGGCTGATGGCGGTGCTGGACGGCGCCGGCCGCGGCGCCATGAAACAAGCGGTGGGGGCGGTGCTGCTGGCGGTGGTGGGGCTGACCGTGGCGTGCCGGCCCGTGCCGCGGGCGAAGGTGGCGGCCCGGTGGTCGTTGCCGGTGGGCTTTGGCAGCGGTCTGCTCAGTGGCACCACGGGCATGGGCGGGCCGCCGGTGGTCTTGTGGATGATCGCCCACGACTGGAGCACGCAGCGCGGCCGGGGCTTTTTGTGGTCACTGTTTTTGCTGCTGCTGCCCGTGCAGCTGGCCTTGATGGTGTGGGGGTTTGGGCGGCCGGTGTTGGCCGCGTCGGCGGGCGGACTGGTGATGACGCCACTGGTGCTGCTGGCCTCGCACGTGGGCGGCAGCGTAGGGTCGCGCTGGTCGCGGCCGGTGGCGCGGCGGGTGGTGCTGGGGGTGCTGGTGATGTTGGGCGTGAGCACCGTGGTCGCGCCGTGGATCGCGCCTTGATCCGGACGGCGCGGGCGAGTGCCCTGTCGCGTCTGAATCTTGAAGTTTGCTCCCTGCACGCTTGCGGGGCCAGCCCGCCACGGGCCGTGCCCGCGCCGCTTGTCCGAAAGACCGAACCCGTATTTTAAGACTTGACGGTTTACTAGCCTTGTGCAAGCCGCCAGCGTTGTTCGGCCCGGGCGAGGCTTTCGTACACCGAGACGACGGGCGCGGGGGGGCGGTCCGGGGCGTCGCACAGCCAGTGAGCGACAAACGTGCCGTCTGGGTCGTAGCGCCGGGTTTGCCCGGTCACATCGAACCCGCGGAAGCCGCGCGGGTCGGCGCCCACGCCCGCGGCGTAGGCCCAGTTGCCCCAGTTGGCGGCGGGGTCGTAGTCGATCAGCTGCGACTCGAACCAGCGGGCGCCCCAGCGCCAGTCCACGTCCAGGTTCTTGGTTAAGAAACTCGCGACGTTCTGCCGGCCACGGTTGCTCATGAACCCGGTGGCCGCGAGCTCGATCATGTTGGCGTCTACGAAGTCCACGCCGGTGCGGCCGTGGCGCCAGGCGTCGAAGTGCCCCGGGGGGTTGCTCCAACGCAGGGCCGAACCAGACGGCCCGCCGGCGGCAAACGCCGCGGCGCCGTGCTTGAAAAGCGCCAGCTTGAAGTAGTCGGCCCACATCAGCTCGAACCGCAGCCAGTAGGTGCTGTCGTTGGCCACCCGCTCGGTTTCGTAGCGCAGGGTTTCGGCGGCCACGTGCCGGGGCGACAGGCAGCCCAGCGCCAGCCAGGGCGACAGCTTGCTGGCAAAGCCGTCGCCCAGCAGGCCGTTGCGGGTGGTTTTGTAGTGCCGCAGGTGATCGCCGTCGAAGGCCCAGCGCCGCAGCCGGCGAAGCCCGGCGGTCTCTCCGCCGACGAAGGGGGTGGCGGCGCGCGGGTCGGGGTCGGAGGCGAGGTCGGGGGCGCGGCGCCCAAGGGCGGTCAGGGTGGGCAGGGGGCCGGGGTCCACCGCGTGGGGCCACGGGGTTAACCCTTGGGGCGTTGGCCGCGGCGCGGCGAGGGGGCGCTCTTTCTCCATCTGGCGTCGCCAAGCGCTGAAGACCTCGGGCAGCGCCCGCGCGTCGGCGCGCGGGTCGTCGCTGGCAAACAGCGTGTCGGGCTCGCGCAGGTCCAGGCGGTCGCCCAGCGCGCGGCGCAGCTTCTTCTCGATCCGACGTTCTTCGGTGCCCGGGTGGCGGACGACGGTGAGGGTGTCGGCGCCCGACGCGCGCATCAGCGTCGGCAGCAGGGCCTCGGGCTCGCCGGTGCGGACGATCAGCTCGGTGCCCAGCCCCCGCAGCCGCTGGCGCAGGTCGGCCACCGCCTCGAAGAGGAAGCGTCGCCGCCGGTCGCCCGCCCG
The DNA here is from genome assembly GCA_938015655.1 of uncultured Algisphaera sp. Lineage (GTDB taxonomy): Bacteria > Planctomycetota > Phycisphaerae > Phycisphaerales > Phycisphaeraceae > Algisphaera. Next base: position 16,158 of record CALLPP010000031.1, on the reverse strand, counting down.
CGGGAAGCCCAGCGGGTCGGCGGCGAGCAGCTCCCGCGGATCCAGGATCCAAACGCCCAGGGCGGGGCCGCCGTCGAGGCGGTCGAACAGCGGCTGGTCGTGGGTGCGCAGGTTGCGGCGGAACCAGAGCAGGGCGGGGCGCGTCATGAGGGGGTATAGGCGCGGGTTGGGCCACGGGTCGCACGGGCGGGGCCGGGTTACGATCCGGGCATGAGCCGAGATGGCCGAAAAAAGAAGCCGCGTCCGCCGATGGTCTGGACCGCGGCCCGCGAGCGGCGGTTGGGGCGCAGCGGGGCGGTGGTGCGCAACATCTTCAACGGCCGTACGCGGCTGGACGCCGCGGCCGCGGCCGTTTTTGAGCGGCGGCTGGGCGGGTGATGGCGGTCCGGGGCGGGGCTTGCCGCTCGGCGGTTGAGCGGCGCGGGGCGGGCGATGGGGTGGGGCAAAAAAAGCTTGCCGTTTTTTCAAACAGTCGTTTGACTTCTGCTTTCAGAAGCCTATGCTTGGACGGCCGCAATTCAAACAGGTGTTTGATGTCTGATCCCACGCCCGCCAATTCGTCGTCCGCCGAAGACCCGACCCGCGAGCGGTTGTTGCAAGCCGCGGGCGCGGTGTTTGCCCGGGAGGGCTTTGCGGGCGGGGGGGTCCGCGAGATTTGTGCCGCGGCGGGGGCCAACGTGTCGGCGGTGCGTTACCACTTTGGGGGCAAAGAGGCGCTGTACCGGGCGGTGATGGTCCGCGGGTTGCTGGAAGTCCGCCACGCCGCGCCGATGCCTGAGCTAAGCGACGACGAAGACCCGGCCGAGACCTTCCGCCGCTGGGTGGAGTGGTTTTTGCGTCTTCTGCTGGTGGTGGAGACCAACCACCCGTTTGCGGGCGCGTTGATCGAGCAGGAGACCGCACGCCCCACCGCAGCGCTGGACGATTTTGTGAAGAACGGCGCCCGGCCGATCCGCGACGCGCTGCGGGTGATCGTGGCCGCGGTGTGCGACCGCCCGGCGGGCGACCGCGCGGTGCTCGACGCGACCCACGCGGTGCTGGGGCTGGTGGTGAGCCAGAAGCACGCGGCGCCGGTGTTCGACCGGCTGGGGGCGCGCACGCCGACGACCGTGGCGGCGGTGCGCAAGCGGGCGGCGGTGCTCGCGGGCTTTGCCCTGGCGGGGCTGGGGGGGATCAAGGCATGATGCGGCTGGGACTGAAGATGCTGTTCGGCGACCCGATCAAGTGCTTGGGGCTGGTGCTGGGCGTGGCCTTGTGCACGCTGCTGATCTGCCAGCAGGTGTCGATTTTTTTCGGTCTTTTGGGGCGGGCCAGCAGCGTGGTAAACGACGCGGCCGAGGCCGACGTGTGGGTGATGGACCCGGCGGTGAACACGGTGGACGTTCCGTTTCCGCTGCGCGACACGGCGCTGGCGCGGGTGCGGGGGGTAGACGGCGTGGCGTGGGCGGTGCCGCTGTTTAAACAGAACACCCAGGTGAAGACGCGCCGCGGCACCCTGGAGAACGGGCTGATCGTGGGGCTGGACGACGTGAGCCTGGTCGGCGTGCCGGACACGTTCATCATGGGCACGTCGGTGCACGACCTGCGGCGCACCGACGCCATTGCGGTGAACCCCGCGGGCTTCCGGCTGCTGTACCCCGGGGAGGACCTGGAGCTGGGCCGCGAGCTGGAGATCAACGACCGGCGGGCGGTGATCGCGGCCTTTGTGGAGGCCAGCCCGGCGTTCTCGGCGAACTTGCTGATCTACACGCCGTATGCGCGGGCGCTGACCTACACCAACGGCGGGCGCAACCGCTTGAGTTTTGTGCTGGTGAAGGCCGCCGACGGGCAGGCGCCCGAGGCGGTGGCCGCGGCGGTCGCCGAGCAGACGGGGCTGAAGGCGGTGACCCGGGCGGCGTTTCGTGGCGAGAGCATCGCGTACGTGCTGGCCAACACCGGCATCCCGGCGAGCTTCGGCACGGTGGTGTTTCTGGGGGTGCTGATCGGGATCGCGATCGTGGGGCTGACCTTCAACCAGTTCATCATGGAAAGCATCAAGCAGTACGCGGCGCTCAAGGCGATCGGGGTGCGCAACGGCCGGCTGTTGCTGATGACCCTGGGCCAGTCGGCCTTCGTGACGGTGGTCGGCTACGGGCTGGGTTTGCTGGCGGCGGCCGCGTTCTTCCGGTTTGGAAGCCAGAGCGACGCGCTGAAAGGTTTTTACCTGCTGCCGCAGGTGGCGGTGGCGGTGTTCGTGCTGGCGTGCGCGATCGTGTTGGTGTCGACCCTGGTGAGCATGCGCAAGGTGCTGACCGTGGACCCGGCGGCGGTGTTCCGTGGTTAGCGGCGCCCGGCGGATCGGGCCGGCCGGGCCTTCGGCACGCGAGATGCAGCGCGCGGCGCTTCGCGCGAAAGGTGAACGTTGATGACGCAACTCGCTTCCACTCCATCCCCGCCTGCGGCCGAGCAAGACCCCATGGCGGTGCGCTGCGCCGGCATCGAAAAGGGGTTTGGCCGGGGGCCGGCCCGTGTGCAGGTGCTGCGCGGCACCGATTTTTCGGTGCCCACCGGGCAGATGACTTTTTTGGTCGGGCCCTCGGGCTGCGGCAAGACGACGCTGATCTCGGTGGTGGGCGGCATCCTCTCGCCCGACGCGGGCGCGGTGGAGGTGTTTGGGCAGGACCTTGCGGCCTTGAGCCGAGGCCGGTTGGCCGACTTCCGCCTGCAGAACCTCGGATTCATCTTCCAGCAGTTCAACCTGCTGCCGGCGTTGTCAGCCGTGGAGAACGCGGCGGTGCCGCTGATTGCCCGCGGCGAGAGCGCCGCGCGGGCCCACGCCGCGGCGGCCGAAGCGCTGGGCGAGCTGGGGCTGGGCGACCACGGCCACAAGATGCCCCAGCAGCTCAGCGGCGGGCAGCAGCAGCGCGTGGCCATCGCCCGGGCGCTGGTTCACCAGCCGCGCCTGGTGATCTGCGACGAGCCCACCGCAAGCCTGGACGCGGAGAGCGGGCAGAACGTCATGGCGCTGCTGCGCGACGTGGCCCTGGCCGGCGACACGCAGCGCGCGGTGGTGGTGGTGACGCACGACAACCGCATCTTTGATTTCGCCGACCGCATGGTGGAGATGAGCGACGGCCGGGTGGTCGGGGCTTCACCTGCGGCGGCGGAGCCCTGAGGCGCGTTGGCGGTTTAAAGAGCCGGATGAAGCAAAGACGAAGCACCGTTGCCATCAAGACACGAAGGACGAACACACCATGGCCGGACGATCCAAAACACTGACGTACGGGCTGCCCGCCGTGGGGCTGGTGGCGCTGGGGCTGGGCGCCAGCTGGGTGTGGGCCGATCAGCCCGCCGACCGGGCCGAAACGCCGCCGCGGGCGCCGGTCGAGTCGCCCGGGGCCTTGGGGCTGACCCAGGCGTCGCGCTTCATCGGGGCCACGGGGCTGGTGGAGCCCGCGGGCGAAGCGGTGGCGGTGGCGGTTCACAGCGGGGGGGTGGTGGCCGAGGTGGCGGTGGCCGCCGGCGACGTGGTCGGTGCCGGGCAGCTGCTGCTGCGGCTGGGCACGCGCGCGTTTGAGAACGAGCTGGCGGCGGCCCGGGCCGCGGTGGACGAGGCCCGGGCGCAACGCGCGACCCTGGTGGCCGAGCGGGGCATGCGGCGGGCCGAGGTGGACGCCGCGGCGGCGGAGGTCGCCTCGGCTCAGGCGGCGTTGGCCTCGGCGCAGTCGGCGGCCGACGATGCGCAGAACCGCTTTGATAACGCGGCGGCCATTGATGACCCGCGGGCGATCTCGGCCGAGGCGGTGGCGAGCCGCCGTTTCGCGGCCGACGGGGCGGCGGCTCAGGTTCGTGCGGCCGATTCGGCGCTGGCGGGGGCCCGGGCGAATCACGCCCGCGCGGCGGCAGCGCTGGCGATGCTGGTGGCCGCCGACGGCCGCGACGGGCCGCGCGTGCGCGAGGCGGGTCAAGCGGTGGAGCGGGCCCTGGCCGAGCAAGCGCTGGCGCAGACGCGGCTGGATCTGCGACGGGTGGTGGCGCCCGCGGCCGGGCGGGTGTACGCGGTGGATGTCCGCGTCGGCGAGTACGCGGCACTCGACGGTGGGGGCGTGGTCACCCTGGGGTCGGCGGACACGCTTCACGTGCGGGCCCAGCTCGACGAGGTGGACGTGGTGCGTTTTGAACCCGGCGCGCCGGCGTGGGCGTCGCCGCGCGGCGACGGCAGCGCGCGTTGGCCGCTGGCGCTGCACCGTGTGGAGCCGCGGCTGGTGGCCAAAACCAGCCTGACCGGCGGCGTGAGCGAACGCATCGACACCCGCGTGCTGGAGGTGGTGTACGCCCTGCCGCCCGAGGCCGCCGCGGTGTACGTGGGCCAGCAGATGGACGTGTTTATCACCGCCCAGCGGGAGGATTCGGAATGAGCGGTTTTGCGACGAGCGTTCGGTCCGGGGGTTGTTCGTCCGGCGCGTGGCGGGTGGCCGCGGGCGCGGCGCTTGCGCTGGTGTTGAGCGGCTGCCGGGTGGGGCCGGATGCGGAGGTGCCGGATCTCTCGGCCCAGTTCGGGCCGGCGTTCGAGGGCCAAGCCGACGCAAGTGCGGCCGCGCCCGCGGACACGTGGTGGGAGCGATTCGGTGACCCCGAGCTGGCGCAGCTGGTGCGGCGGGCGGCCTCCGAAAGCCTGGACCTGCGGCGTTTGGGCGCGGTGGTGGCCGAGGCGCGGGCGGCCCGCGGGCTGGCCCGGGCCGCGGGGCGGCCGACGCTCGACGGGACCGGGGGGTACGAGTACCAGGCGCTGGGCGACGACGCCTTTGTGCCCGGCGGGATCCCCGGCGGGGTGGAGACCGGCACCTACCGGGCCGGGGTGGTGGCCGGGTGGGAGCTGGACCTGTGGGGCCGGGTGGGCCGGCTGACCGAGGCCGCGGACGCCGAGATCGCGGTGGCCCAGGACGACCTGGACGCCGCGCGGCTGTCGCGGGCCGGCGAGGTGGCCCGGGCCGTGCTGGACATCCGCGCGGCGGACGCCCGGCGGGCCGTGGTGTTGGAAACGCTGACGCTGGACGACGAATCGGTGGCGACCGCCGAGCTGCGGCTTCACGCGGGTCTGGCGGACCGTATCGACCTGATCCGCGCCCGGCGCGTGCGCGCGGTCAACCGCGCCCGGCTGGCGCCGCTGGATGCCGAGCGGCGCGACGCCGAGCTGCGGCTGGCCTCGCTGCTGGGCGCCAGCCGCGCCCGGCCCCGGGTGTCGGTACGCCCCGGCGCCGCGATGCCTGCGGCGCCTCCGGTGCCCGCCTTGGGGTTGCCGGCGGATCTTTTGCAACGCCGGCCGGACCTGCGGTCGGCCGCGGCGCGCTACGCGGCGGCTACCGCCCGGGTGGGCGCCGTGCAGGCCGAGCGCTACCCCACGATCACGCTTTCGGGCACGTTTCTGATGCAGGGCGAGGCGTTGAGCGATGCGTTCAACCCCGGGGCCCGGGTGCTGGGCATCGGCCCGTCGCTGCGGGTGCCGCTGCTGGACGGCGGCCGCCTGGACGCTGCGGTGGACCAGGCCGACGCCCGGCGGCGGGCGGCGTTGCTGGCGCTGCGCGCTGCGGCGGTGCGGGCGGTCAACGAGGTGGACGCCGCGGTGGCGGGGCTGGGGTTTGCCGAGCGTGAGGGCGAGCAGATCCGGGCCGCGGCCGACGACGCGCAGACGGCCGAAACGCTGGCCCGCAGCCGGTACCGCGCCGGCACCGGCGAGTATCTGGAAGTGATTGAAGCCGCCGGCCAGAGGCTGCTGATCCAAGAGCAGCAGATCACCGCCCGGCGGCAGCAGCTGGACCGCTCGGTGGGGCTGTACCTGGCGTTGGGCGGCGGGTGGGCGCCGGCCGAGCGCTGAGCGGGTGTGGCTGTTTTTCGAGCGTCAGCACCTCGCCCGCCCAGAGGTCGGTGAGGGCTTGCATGCTCCACAGCTCGCGCCCGATACTCGGGTCGCCGACCTCCAGCTGGCCGTCGTCGTAAAAACGAAACACCACCACCGAATGGGTGACGTTGAGCAGCCACCCCCAGCGGGCGCGGTAGCGCGGCTCGCGAAAGTCGACCTCGGCGGTGAGTTTCACGTTGATGATTGCCGGGAGCAGCTCGGGCCGGTGACGCAGCTCCGCGGGCGTGAGGTTGTGGAAGGTCGGCTCGTATGGGGTTTGCGCGGTGGCGAGTTTGAGCCCGCGATAAAGCCCCAGCAGCGGGGTGCCGCGGGCGTCGGTCAGGCAGGGGCCGACCAGCGAAGCTTCGGTGGCGTCTTCGGCACCCGGCACGCCCGCGGCGCGCAGGAGTGTGGCTGCGGCCGCCGGGCTGCAGCTGGCGGTGTGGGTCTGCAAGGCCACGCCGTCGTTAAAAACCGCACGCACCGGCGGGGGGGCGGGGTTGAACAGCGTGGACGTTTCGTACCCACCGGTGGCCACCACCACCGCCACCAGCGGTACACGCCGCCAGCGCGGTACCCGGCTTAGGCCGCTGATCACCCCGGCCAGAAACGACGCGAGCACCGGAGAGGGGTTCGCGTAGACGATGGCGGACGACACCGGAAACAGGTGCGTCCAGGCGCCCGTGGCCCGCCCCCACTGCAGATAGGCCCCGATGGCCAGGCAGGCCGCCAACACCGCCGCGCCGCTGACCCACAGCGATCCGCGACGCGCCACGCCCCGCCCGGCGAGCAGCGCAGACGCCGCCAGGGCAAGCTGGGCGGCGGCGGCGAGGTAGAGGTCGGTCATCGTGAGGCAGGGTAGACGAGCCGCCGGTGGAGTCCGCAGGGGTGTTTTTCAAAACCAACGCGGCTTACCGGTATTGTCGGCCGGCACGAGGCAGATGTTTATCGTTCCGCGCGGGGGATCATCCCACGCGTTACAGCAGCCCCAGCATCTCTACCACCGCGTCGATCTGATCGAGCTTGGAAATGTGCGTGGCGTGGACATCGATCGCCGGGTCACGGTTGGCCGGCACGCCGAACCAGTCCACGGTCTGGGCGATGGCGATATCGCCCTTGGTGTCGCCCACGCCCGCCAGGCGCTGCGGGTCCAGCCCGGTGCGTTTAAGAAACTGCGCGATGCCGGTGGCTTTGCTGATGTGCGTGAGATCGCAGTTGATGTAATTCCACGTGCCGCTGACGCGGAAGGGCCATCCGTGGTCTGCACAGGCGTCGGCCAGGGCGGGTTTGATGGAGTCCAAGAACCCTGGATCGGGGTGGTAGAGGCTGACGCTGGCGTTTTTGCCCGGCTGGCTGCTCACCCCGTCCGCGGCGTAGCGGGCCAGGCACCAGCGGCGGAAGCGGGTGGCGGCGTCGAGGTGCTCGTCGGTGATCGCCGGGTCCAGGTGGTAGCCGTTGACCGAGGGGTCGTAGACCCAGGCGCCGTTCTCGCACACGCACGGCAGCACGTCGTTGGCGATGGCCCGGCACATGCACTCGGCAAAGGGTAGGGGGCGGCCGGTGCAGACGGTCACCAGGGGCCGGTCGCGGTCGGCCTTGGCTCGAGCGTTGTGCTGGGCCACCGCGGCCAACTGATCTAAATTCAGCGGCCCGCCGGCCTCGTCCAGTAGGCAGCCGTCGATGTCGCAGAGCACCGCGTCGTAACGGCCCGAAGCGTTGTGAAAAGCAGGTTTTGTCATCGGGCCAGAATATCAGCCCCCGGCGGGGCGCCGGGTTGTCGATCCGGGGGCGCGTTTCGAGGTGGCAGAGGTTTGCGGGAGTTGGTTGGCTTGGCTTGGCCGCGGAGGGGCGTGGGCCGCTACTATAAGTTTCGTGCTTAGGTCCCTGAGCCCGCTCAGACGATAAACGCAGGTGTCACCACCCCCCGTTCGGAGTTCCAAAATGCGATTACGACTTGCTGCCGGCCTGTTGCTGCTGCTCTCGGTCCCCCTCTCGGCCGGTGCGCAAACGTCCGACGAGCGGGCCTTTGCCCAGCACGTGTTGAATCGCATGGCCTTCGGCCCGCGGCCGGGGGATGTGGACCGTGTGCTGAAGCAGGGCGTGAACGCGTGGATTGACCAGCAGCTCAAGCCGTCGTCAATCGACATTGAGGTGTTTGACGACGAGATTGCCAAGCTGGCGCCGTCGCTGTACCTTTCGCTGGCCGACACCGCGAAGCGATACCGCCCGGATTACAAAAAGAACGAAAGCCGCGAGCAGACCAAGAAACGCAATCAGAACCGGGCCGCGGTTCAAAAGCAGCTGCGCGACGCGGTGCTGCGGCGGGCGATCGACTCGCCCCGACAATTCGAAGAGGTGATGATCAACTTCTGGCGCAATCACTTCAGCATCGACCAGAACAAGAACGACGTGGCCTGGATGGCCCCCAGCTTCGAGGCCGAGGTGCTGCGGAACCACGCCTTCGGCAAGTTCGAAAACATGCTGATCGCCTCGGCCCGGCACCCGGCGATGCTGGTGTATCTGGACAATAACATTAGCCAGAAGCCGCTCACCGACCAGCAACAGCGTCTGGTGGATCGTTACGGCGAGAACGAAAACGTCCCGCGCTCGGTGGCGGCCCTGGGGCGGGAGCGGGGGCTGAACGAGAACTACGCCCGCGAGCTGATGGAGCTGCACACGCTGGGGGTGGATCGCCGCTATCGGCAGCGCGACGTTACGGCCCTTGCCCGCGTGTTGACGGGTTGGACGGCGAAACTGGGGCGCAAAGAAGCGGGGTTCCGCTTTCGTGCCGACGTTCACGACACCGAACCCAAGTCGTTGTTCGGAACGCGGTTGCGGGGAGAGGGCGAGCGGCAGGGTCTGGAAGTTGTGCGGGGGCTGGCCCGGCACAAACTGACCGCGGACTTTATCACCCGGAAGCTGTGCGTCTATCTGGTGGGGGACAACCCGCCCGAGTCGCTGGTGAAGAACGTGACCCGCGTGTTCACCCGCACCAAGGGCGACCTGCCCCGGGTGTATAAGGCGATTGTGACCTCGAAAGAGTTCCGCGACCCCGCGGTGCGGGGCGCAAAGTTCAAGACGCCCTTTGAGTTTGTCGTGTCCGCGCTGCGGATGACCGACGCGAAGATGCAGTCGGCCGACCGCACGCAGAAACTGCTAGAAGAAATGGGCCAGCCGACCTACCGCTGTTTGGACCCCGACGGCTTTGCCGACACCGCTGAAGCCTGGCTTGACCCGGGCGTGCTGGTACACCGCTGGCGCTTCGCCTGGGATTTGGCACACCGCGATCTTAAAGGTGTAAAAGTGACGGACGCGACGGTCGGCTCCGAAACCAGTGCGACCCTGAGCACCCTGGCAGCCCTGGACCTTTCCCAAGACACGCGGGAAGCCGTGGCTGAAGCCGCCGCTTCGGGCGGCAATTCGGCCCGGCTGGCGCTTCTGCTGGGGTCGCCCGAATTCATGCAGCAGTAGAAGCTCGCCGTGGGCCACCTCGGGCCGGCGCGTTTGCTTTCGTAAGGCCGACAACACCATTTTTTCCTGTTAATTTTTTCCCATGCAATACACCCGACGCGACGTACTCAAGACCGGAACCGCGGCGATGGCCGGCCTGGCCCTGCCCGGATCGGTGGCTTTCGCGCAGGCTCAGGCCGCGGCCAAGGCGGCAGCCGCCGGGGTGAAGCCCACGCTGGTGGTGATTTACCTGCGCGGCGGGGCCGACCCGCTCAACGCGATCGTGCCCCACGGCGACGAGCGGTACCACAAGGTCCGCCCGACCATTGCGATCAAGAATGCCCGGAAAGTCAACGACTACTTTGGCTTCCACCCCGCGATGGAGGAGCTGGCGAACATGTACTCCGCCGGCACGCTGTGCCCGATCATGAACACCGGGTCGACCCACCCCACCCGCAGCCACTTTGACGCGCAGGACTTTATGGAGCGGGCGGCGCCCGGTAGCCGCGAGGTGACCGAGGGCTGGCTGAACCGCTACCTGACGGCAACCCACGTCGATGCGGCCAAAGACGTGGAGTTGCGGGCGGTGGCGATGCAGGCCACCCTCCCGCGTTCGCTGCGCGGCGAGTTCCCGGTGCTGGCGATGCCCGACGGCGGCGCGGGCGACGTGCTGGACCGCTTCGAGGCGGCCTACGACTGTGAATCCAGCCGCGAAGCGCGCCGCAAAAACGGGGGTGAAGCGGCGAAAGACGCGGCCCTCGAAACCCCGGCCCAGGCGATGCGGCGGCGGATCGCCGAGTCGGGGCGCGAGAGCATCGCGCAGCTGCGCGAGCTCAACAAGGCGTCGTCAAAAGGCGGCAAGGGGTATCCCAAAGGCCGGTTGGGCAACCAGCTGCGTAGCGTGGCCCGGCTGATTAAAGCCGGTAAGGGGCTGGAAATTGCGGCGATGGACTACGACGGCTGGGACCATCACGCCCGGCAGGGCGGCAGCAGCGGGACCATGTCGAATATGCTGTCCACGCTGTCCAAATCGCTGGACGCCTTTGCCAAAGATCTGGGCCCGGCGATGGGCCATACCATGGTGCTGACCATGAGCGAGTTCGGCCGGACGGTGGCGGAAAACGGCAACCAGGGCACCGACCACGGCCGCGCCGGTTTCATGATGGCCATGGGCGGTCCGGTGGTGGGTGGGAAGATCCACGGTGGCTGGAAGGGCCTGGAGAAAAACGCACTGGTGGACGGCCGCGACCTGAAAGTCCAAGTGGACTTCCGCAACGTGTTTGCCGAAACCCTGCAGACCCTCTTTGGCTTCCGGGCCGACGAGCACGACTTCTTCCCGGATTACAAGAGCAACGAGAAGTCGCTGGGGTTTGTGAAGCGCGCGTAGGGGCGGGCTTGCCTGGTCGGCAGGTATAGCGCTCGCTGCCTGGCGGGACGATCGTCCAAGCAGAGGCTCCGCTCATCCACAGAGATCACAGAGCGGTGGTGACGGACGTAGCCCGGGTGGCGGTGGATCGCAGCGCCCGGGAGGTCGCGTCGTCGTGGGCACAGAGGAAGGCCGCGCAAGGCGATCGGGTGAGCCACCGCCCGCAGCGCCCCTTGGGGCAAAAAGCTTACAAAATTCGAGTTTTGCCTTGCTCTGTGTCTCTGTGGATAAGCGCAGCGTCGTTTGATCGGGCCCGGGCGGCTCAGACCGCGGCCTGGCTGGCGGGCACGAACGCGCTCAGCAGGTTGTGGAACACGTTGGTCCGGTCGAAGCGCATGGCGTAGGCGCGGGCGGCGGCGACGTTGGCTTGTTTCTCGTCGGTGGTCATCCCGAGCACGGCGTGGTCGAGGGCGGCGGTGATGCTGGGGATGTCGCCGGCCGTGATGGGCAGGTGGGTGTCGCCCACGGCTTCGGGGATGCCGCCGGTGGCGGTGGTGATCACCGGGCCTTCGCCGCCGACGAGCATTTTTTCGGCCAGGGCGATGCCGAAGGTCTCGACGAACTCGGGCCGGGGCTTGCTGGGCAGGGCGTAGGCCGCGCAGCCGTGCATGAGCAGCGGCTTTTCGTCGTCGTCCACGTCGTCGAAGAAGAGGATGTCGGGGTCGCCCGCGGCGAGCTTCTGGTAATCGGGCAGGGCGGGGCCGGTGCCGGCGATCACGAGCTTGATCTTGTGTTTGGCCTGCGACGCGCGGTAGGCGCGGATGAGGTCGTCGACGCCCTTGGCCGGGGTGACGCGCGAGAGGAACAGCGCGTAGCCGCCGCGCGTCAGGCCACGTTGTTGAAGCGCCGCATCCGCCGCGGCGGGGTCCACCTCCGACAGCGCGGTCGCGTCCATCGCCGGGTAGCTGATCGTGACGCGCTCGCGGCACTGGCGGGCGAAGGTGGTGCCGCAGGCGGCGTCCACTTCTTGCGCGGCCTGCACGATGAGGTCGCGGGTGTAGGCCGAGACGGCCACGCAGCGGTCGCTGGCCAGGTAGGTGCTGAAGAGGTACATGGCCGGGCCGAAGCGGGCTTCTTCGACGCAGGAGCGCACGACGTTGGTGATGTCGCTGCCCACGGCCTCGGCGATGGTGGTGACGTTGACGGGCAGGCCGGTCGCCCGCGCGGCCTGCCGGGCCTCGGTCACGACCTGGGTGTGCGGCACGAGGTAGAGCGAGAGGCAGACGGTGGGCACGCCGTCGGTGAAGAGTTCGACCAGGCGGCCCTTCAGCGCTAGCGTGAGGCGGCCGTCGGGCACTTTGTAGTCGCCGACGGCGGGCGGGCGTTCGACGCTGATGCCGGGGCTGTAGGGGGCGATGGTGTCGAGGGGCTTGAGCGGCAGGCCGGCGGCCTTGAGTGTCTCGACGGGCCAGGTGAGGATCTTGACTTCGGTGAAGCCGTTGCGGATGGCGGTTTCGGCCAGGTGGCGGGCCTCGCCGGAGTGGCCGCAGATGACCGGGTCGGCCCGGACGACGATGACGAGGCGGCGCCGCTCATCCGCGCGGCTCGCTGCGCGCTGATTAAGCATCGGGGTGCCGGAAAAGGCGGCGTGGGGTGCGGTCGGGTCGGCGTTCTGGATCATCGTGGGGCCTTTCGCGGGAGGAAACCGGGGGGAGTCTGGGTTCGGTTTGCAAAAGGTGTGCCGCGGTGCGACACCGGCCGCCGCGGGAATGACGGCGTGGGTGAGATGAGGGTTGCCGGGGCAAGGCCATCGCTGCGCTCATCCGCGGAGGGCGCGAAGCAGGAGTGGCGGCGGTCGCCGAGTCTGCGGGTGCACGTGGCGCTTTCGAAGAAACGACGTGGCGGGCACGAAGGCGCGGAGCAAGGCAGAAGCGGGGTCACGCCTGGTTCGCGCCTGGGTCGCTCCTGCCTTTCTCCGCGCCTCCGCAAACTCCGCGGATGAGCGCAGCGATGGTTCGTGCCGGGGCGGGGCCCTAAGGCTGGGGCAAGGCCGCCGCCGGCGGCCGGTCGCCGGCGGCCGTGCCCCAGTCGCCCGGCTGGTCGTCGAGTTCGACGACCAGCGCCCCGCCGCCGTGGACCGTGCGGCCCGGGAGCCAGCTGCGGGCGAGCGGGCGGCCGTTGAACGACGCGGCGCGGATGTAGCGCGGGGTGCTGTCGCGGGCCAGCGGCTCGTCGGGCAGGCCGCGGGCCTCGACGGTGAGCGGGCCGTGGGGCATCTGCAAGACGCTGCGGGGGAAGGTGGGCGGCGTGAGCAGAAAGAGGTTCTGCCCGGCGACGGGGAAGAGGCCGAGGCTGGCCCAGACGACCCAGCTGCTGAGCCCGCCGCTGTCGTCGTTGCCCGGCAGGCCGCCGCGGCCGGGGCCGAAGGCGTGGGCCAGCGCGGCGTGCACGACCTGGGCGGTGCGGTCGGGGCGGCCGGCGTAGTGGTAGGCCCAGGGGGCTTCCATGTCGGGCTCGTTGTTGAGGCCTTGGAAGCGGTTGAGCGCGTAGCCCGCGGCGTGGTGGGCTTGGTTGATGGGCGGGGCGGTGAGGGTGGGGGCGGTGGGCGCGGGGGTGCCGTCGGGGGCACCGTTGTAGTCGGGGAAGCCGAAGAAGCGGTCGAGGAGGGCGACGAAGGCGTCGTCGCCGCCGGCAAGTTCGATGCGCTCGCGCATGGCCGGCAGCAGGCGGAAGCTGTAGTTCCATTTGCCGCCTTCGTAGTAGGTGCTGTCGTCCAGCAGGCCGGTGGCGGGGTCGAAGGCGTTGCGCCAGCCGTGGCTGAGGGCCGAGAGCTGCTGGGCCAGGGCGGTGTCGCCCACGTGCTCGGCCACCTGGGCGGCGCTGTGGTAGCCCTGCGCGAGATCGAGGGTGTGGCTGAGGGGGTGGACCACGCCTTTGGCCAGGTAGTCTTCGCCGAAGGTGCGGCGCAGGTCGCTTTCGAGGTGGGTGAGCACCCATTCCCAGTCGATGCCGGTGACGCCCAGCCCGCAGGCGTCGGCGGCGGCGGTGTGGGCCAGCGCGCTGGCCTGACGGAAGAAGCGGTCGGCGCCGCGGGCCATGCGGTAGCCGATGGGGAAGTTGCCTTCTTCTTCGGCGATGCGGGTGAGCGCGTTGAGCAGCTGCACAAAGCGGCCGGGCGCGAAGGCGGCGATGAGCGGGATCTGGGTTTTGTAGATGTCCCACATGGTGCAGACATCGAACACAAACGGCCCGTCGCCGGGCCAGAAGGGCGACTCGTTTTCGGCGAAGCAGGGCTTGATGGCGGCGCGGTAGGCGGCGGTGGCGAACACGGCGCGTTGCGCGGGGCTGCCGCCTTCGACGCGGGTTTGGTCGAGGTGCTGCTTCCACTGGCCCTCGGTGGCCTGGCGCCGCTCGGCGAAGCCGGTGCCTTGGGGCACGTCGTGGTCGAGGTTGTCGCGGGCCTGGTCGAAGCTGCGCAGCGAGAAGCCGATGGCCAGCTCGACGGCTTCGCGGCGGTCGATGGGCCCGCGGAAGACGAAGCCGAAGGGCCGCAGGGTGGTGGCGCGGATCGAGTCGAACTCCAGCCGGGTGCCGCCGCCCATGAGGCGCCGGTCGTACCAGAGGCTTTGGCGCCAGCTGGCCTCGCGGTCTTTCTGCCCCGGCGGGGTGAGGCGCAGGTGCATGTACAGCGGCACGCCTTCGACGAAGACCTGGGCCCGCGCGACGCCCGGGGCGAGCAGCTCGGCGACGGCGCGGATGGGGACGGTTTGGCCGTGGGCGGTGGCGATGCCGCCGGCCGAGAGGTCGAGCACGACCCGGGCGTCGGGGTGCTCGGGGAAGCGGTAGCGGTGGACGACGCTCTTGGGCCCGGCGGTGAGCTGGGCGTGGATGCCGGCGGCGGGCCCGCCGCGGTCGGGTGCACCCAGCGTGGCGGCGTAGCGGCCGGGGCCGGCTTCTTCGTCGTCGAGCGACCAGGCGGTGCCCAGGTCGTCCAGCGGGCCGGTCATGGGGGTGACGCGGGCGTAGTTGTAATATTTGCGGATGGCCCCGGTGCCCGACTGCTGGAAGTGGGTGAAGCCGGTGGCCTGGAGCCGGTCAAAGAGCGGGCCGGGGCGGCCCTCGGTGTTGAGGTCGTAGGTGCCGTAGCCGGTGGGGTAGCCGCCGGAGTAAGCGCAGGTGGACACCATGCCGAAGGGGCAGCACGCCCCGGGGTGGGTGTTGCCCACCTGGGGCTTGGGCGACCACCACGCGGCGGCGAGGCGGCCCGCGGCGGTGTTGGTGGGGGCCGCCGGCAGGTCGGTCGCGGCGGTGCCGATGAAGGGGTCGACGTCGGAGAAAAGCGTCACGGGGGCGGCCGGGTGGGGGGTGGGGTGGCAAGCAGGCCGGCGTCGGAGACCGAGGGTAACCGCTGGCCGCCGGCGGTGGTGCTTAGAGCGCCGCATCAAATTATTGAACCGCCGTGCCTTGCGGGCCGTGGCCCCCGCGGCGTCGGTGTGCGTCGGCAACCCTTCGGGGTTGCCTGTTTCAACCTCCTTGCGGGAACCACGTCCCGCTGGCGGCAGCCGGTCAGATAATCTGATGGGGTGCTCTAGCCTTCCAGCTCGGCGACGTGTTGCTTGACTCGGTCGGTGTAAGTCTCGTGCAGAAAGCGCAGGCCCACCGGCGGGTCGTCGCCGACCCGGACCGGCACGGCGAAGTGGTCGTCGGTGGTGTGGGCCAGGGTCTGAGCCATCTGGTAGTTCGCCGCCAGCCAGTAGACCAGCAGCTGGTTCCAGTCGCCGTGTTCGTAGCCCTGGTGATCGATCCAGTGCTGGGCGTCGGGTTGGGGCAGCTGCAGCTCGCCGCGGTGGGTGGGCGCGGCGGCGGCCACCAGGGCGTGCTGGTGGTGCAGGGCCAGGTCAATCAGGTGGCCCACGGTCTGCCGGGGGTTCCAGCCTTGGGGGCCGGCTTGGGCATCGAGAATGGTGGGGTCGAGCCCGGCGAGACGGTCGGCGCTCTCGCGCACGAAGCCCACGAGGGTTTTGGCGTGATCGTTTTGCATGGGAGGCTCGCGGTGCGCGCAGCGGCCAAGTGACTCAAGTGGTCAAGCGTGGTTAAGCGGTCTCGTGAAGAAGAAATACGATTGTCGGCCACTTGGTCTTGCGTTCTGCGGCCGCCGCGTCGAGTGTATGGATCATCCAACGCAACAGGGCCACCCACTTTGGGGTGGCCCTGTTGCGTTGGACGTGGCATCCGCGAAAACGGCGTCAGGCTGAACGCTTGGCGTTGAGCTTGGCGGCCAGGCGGCTCTTGTAGCGGCTGGCGGTGTTCTTGTGCAGGGCCGGGGTGCTGGCGGCTTGATCGAGATCTTTATAAATCGAGCTGAGCTCGGTCTCGGCCTGCTCGACGCTGCCGTGCAGGAGGGTCTCCTGGAAGGCCTTGATCTTGGTGCGGTAGCCGGCTTTGACCCAGCGGTTGCGGGCGC
>CALLPP010000030.1 GCA_938015655.1 uncultured Algisphaera sp. | reverse complement strand
GTACCATTTTAGGCGGACAGACACCTTTGCAAGCTATTTTTGATCATGTCGAAGCGGTTATTGGCGATGGCCAAGCTGATTTAAAATATATAATTGAAAGCTTTGCTACCGCGGCGCGGGCATCGAACTGGTGTGCGGGGCCGAGAGCCGGGGGTTCATCTTCGGCACGGCGATCGCCCAGAGCCTGTCGGCGGGCTTCGTGCCCATCCGCAAGCCCAAGAAGCTGCCGGGCGCCACCCGGTCGGTCAGCTACGACCTGGAGTACGGTTCGGACACGCTGGAAATCCACGCCGACGCGGTCAAGCCCGGCCAGCGGGTGCTGATGGTCGACGACCTGCTGGCCACCGGCGGCACGCTGCGGGCCTGCCTAGACCTGCTCAAGGAGCTGGGGGCCGACGTGGCGGGCGTGAGCCTGGCGATCGAGCTGACGTTCCTGGGTGGGCGGGACAAAGTCGGCGGAGACATCCCCATCGACGCGGCGATGGTGTACTGAACACGGTTTTCTAATTTTACTTGAGCAAAAACCGGCAGCCCCAAGCCCCTCACTCTCCCCCTCGGCGTTCTTGGCAGTCCAGCAATGGCCCCCCCCCGCACCCGCACCCGCCAGCCCAAGCGACGCGGCGACAAATCGCCGCGCCACACAGTGTCCAGCTATTGGGACCGCACGCTGTGGCCGCTACAGTCGCTGTACTTCCTGCTGCCGCTGCTAATCGGCTATGAGCTGGGCACCCTGTGGTTGGCCCCAGCGGGTGGTGAGCGGCTGCCGCCGATCTACGCTGAGAGCATGCTGGGTCGTTTTTTCGACTGGTTCGGCGCTACGGGTTATCACCTGCCCGCTGCCGCGGCCGTGGGGGTGCTGGGCTGCCTGCACCTGGTACGCCAAGACCCCTGGCGCCCCGAACCGCCGCTGTACGGCGCGATGGCGCTGGAAAGCCTGGTGCTCGCCGCGCCGCTGTTCGTCTTCAGCTTGATGATCAGCCGCAGCACCCCGGCCTGGGCGGTTGAGGCGGGTCCGGGCGTGCTGCCGATGCTCGCGTCGGGCCTGGACGCGGTGCGCTCGTGGAAAGAGGGTGTCGTGTTTTCTGTTGGCGCAGGCATCTACGAAGAACTGGTGTTCCGCCTGATGGCCATCGCGCTGCTGCACATGTTCTTTGATGATTTTCTGGCCCTGCCCAAGGCCTGGGCCGCGGGCCTGGCCATCGCCGGCTCGGCGGTGCTCTTCGCGGCCTACCACCCGTTTACCACCTACCGCTTCTGGGATTGGAGCAACGGCGACTGGGGCCGGTTCACCTTCTACACCCTCGCGGGGCTGTACTTCGCAGCGATTTACCAGTGGCGCGGCTTCGGCATCGTGGCCGCCACACACGCGCTCTACGACGTGATGGTGATCACCGCGCACTTCCGGGGGTAAGGCCGCTTTGCGCCGGGGGCTGGGGGGGGGGAAGAGCCACCGCTAACAGTCTGTCGGACTGAAGCGATTCGATCGCAAAAACCGCATTCTGAGCGAATGACATTTCGCTCTCGTACGGTTCAAGAAAACCGAAATCGATTTCGTGAGCCTGTGCCACCAATTCAGCCTGTCGGACTGAGTCAGTCAGACAGGCTGCTAATCAACCGACGCGAGCGAGTTCCGCCAACCCCTACCCCCCAGTCCCCAACTCCGGCGGCGACGCCCGCCCCGCCTCGGTCAGGCACCAGCCAAACAAGGCTTTCCACTCTTTGTTCTGTACCGACTGCAGGGCCGGGTCGTCGTTGTCGCCCCGGCCGTAAGCGTTTTCCACCCCGCGCACAAAAGTTTCCGCGTCGTAGGCCGCCACCGCGGTGCCTGAGCCCGCGCCGCCGCCGGTCAGGTCCATGCGGTCCATCGCCGGGTGGCCCGCAGCCTTGCGATACCAGTAGCGGGCGTTGTCGAAGTCCGCCCCTCGGCGGTGGATCACCGCGTGCCAGAACGCGCCCGTGGGAGTGCCCAAGTCTTGAATCGCGGCGTGGGCGGGCTCCAGTTCATCCACGTAGAGCCACAGCCCCGCGACCAGGCCCGGGTCATCCGCCACCGCCGGGTGCCCGACCGCTTGAGCCACACGTTCGCGGGCCACCGCAAAGCCCTGGTCGACGGCCGGCCCGTCCACCACCAGCCGGCTAAGGGCGCAGTCCAGGGGCAGGGCCGTGAACACCGGATTGATCGGAACGTCCAGCGGCGGGGGGGGCTTCAACGGCATCGGACAGGCACTCGGAGGGTTGGAACAGACCACGCCGAGTCTACGGCGCCGCTACCCTGCAGGGGTGAGCGACACCCCCTCTCCTGACCCTCTGTCCCCTGCGTGCCCCGCCACCCCCGCCGCCGCGCCGCGGTCGACCAACATCACCTGGCATGGCGGCGCCGTGCCCGCCGCCCAGCGCCGCGCGGCCATGGGCCAGCGCGGCGCCACGGTATGGTTCACCGGGCTCTCGGGTAGCGGCAAATCGACCGTGGCGGTAGAAGTTGAACGCCAACTGATCGAGCGTGGCCGCCACGCCTACCGCCTGGACGGCGACAACGTCCGCACGGGCCTGTGCGGAAACCTGGGCTTCGGCCCCGAAGACCGCGACGAAAACATCCGCCGAATCGGCGAGGTGGCCAAACTGTTTGCCGACAGCGGGATGATCTGTCTGTGTAGTTTTGTGTCGCCCTACCGCGCCGCACGAGACCGGGTGCGCGCCCTACACGACGCGGTCTGCGGCGACGACAACCAGGAAACCCTGGCCTTCTTCGAAGTCCACGTGGACGTCTCGGTCGATGTGGCCGCGCAGCGCGACCCCAAAGGCCTGTACGCCAAAGCCCGCGCCGGCGAGATTAAAAACTTCACTGGGGTCAGCGCCCCCTTCGAAGCACCCCAACACCCGGACCTACACCTGCCTACCGGCCGCCTGACCGTGCCCGAAGCCGCCGCGCAGGTCATCGCGATGCTTAACGAGCGAGGGCTGCTCACACCGTAGCGCACTGCCGGGCCCTCAGGCCGCGGCCAGGTCCATCAGCGCGGCCGCTTCGTCGGGCGTGCCCACCCCCAGAACCGCCAGCACCGCGCGGTGCTCTTTGGGTTCCACCGGCATCTCGTCCAGCAGATTCTCCAGCGTGCGGCGCTGGCGCTGCGAAAGCCGCGCGACCCGCCGCCTCGCCTCTTGCCGGGGTGCGCCCGCCGCGTGCCTGGCCTGAGCCGTGGCCAGGGCGTTGGCCACCACCCCCCGCAGCCGCGGCGATAAAAAGTCGGCCGCGCCCAAGACCGCATCGGCCCCGGTCACCTGCGGCGGCGGGCCGCCGACCCGCGGGCGCCCGGCCAGCACCAGCGTGGAAGCGGGGCG
The DNA here is from genome assembly GCA_938015655.1 of uncultured Algisphaera sp. GTDB lineage: Bacteria > Planctomycetota > Phycisphaerae > Phycisphaerales > Phycisphaeraceae > Algisphaera. The sequence continues at coordinate 680 of CALLPP010000030.1, read as the reverse complement.
CAGCTGCGCCGCCCACGACGCGGCGCCGCGGCCTTCAAACACCTCGGGTACCACCACCAGACGGAGGTCCGAACGCCCGAGGGCGAGCTGCGCCCGCACCGAATCGCCGGCCACCGCCACGTCCAGGTCAGGGGTCTGAGACAACGCGGCGGCCAGGCGAGACGCGGCGGCGGGTTCGGTGTGAAGGACCAGGGCGCTGGGCATGCGAAACTCCCGAAATAAAGAAAGAACGTGAAATAGGGCGGGGACCACGCCCGGGCCCCGGCCCGGACGCATTGACGTCCATTGGGCATCGCTCCGCCGCGATTGACGCCCAGACGTAGTTAAATCCCGACTCGCCCCCGCCAGGCCCGGATCCTCCGAACCTCCGATACAGAAGGCGACGCCCCCGGTTTTTCCGGTGTTTTCTGTTGCCCGTCCGTCAGCCCGGTAGCAGCCCTGCGGCCCGCATCGCCCGGACCATCGCCCGGTAGAGTTAACAAATGTGATGAGTCCACGATCTATTTTCATTGGTTACCGAAATCGGGTGAAAAAGCAATTGAATGCCAATATTGTGAAGTTAGTCTGCCAATTCTATGATTCAGGCTTGTTGATTTTAAGTTGGACAGATTGTGTCGCTTCGTCAGAACGTACCCAACAAAAAGCAGCAGTGGGAAAGTTGACCGCTCTCTCCCCTCGCT
>CALLPP010000029.1 GCA_938015655.1 uncultured Algisphaera sp. | reverse complement strand
AAACTTCCACAAATCGACGTAGCACACCTGCCGCCAACACGCGCGCCCCCATATTTCGAGAGTTCTTTAGGTAGTATTTCATACCCAGCCAGATCCTGAAACCTTTTAATATGCCTCAATGCCTCAAGCACAAGAGTTGCTTGTTGCTTCACCTGCAACGTGTCGAGTGGTTTCGGTTTTGGCGTCGGGCGTGGCGGTAGCGGCCGGGGCCGTACTGGTGGCGGCGGACAACCGGGCACTGCACAGCGAGCGGGCGCAGCTGGCAGGAGAATTGAAGCAGGCCCAGGTGCGCTTCCGCGCGGCGATGCGTGAGGACATCGCGTTAGCCCAAGCCCTGCGCGGACGGGTGGAGGCGCAGCGCGAGCAGCTGGCGCGGGTGTCGCAAAACCTGGAGCGGCTGCGTTCGGTGCCCAGCGCGGCGGGCACTTGGGTGTCTGCGGACGCGGACCGGCTACCGGGAAATTTTGTGCCCCGTGGCGAGCTGCTGGGCGTGGTGGCCACGCTTGACGACCTGGTGGTGCGGGCGGCGGCCGACCAGTACCTGGGCCCGCGGCTGGGCGGCGGAGCCGACGGACCCAGCCCGTGGGTGGGCCGCGGTGTGGAGTTGCGCAACCCCAGTGCTCCGGCGCACCGCTACCGCGGCCAGGTGATCCAGGTGGCGCGGTCGGGCAACAACGAGCTGTTTTCGCCCGCGCTGGGTTATTTTGCCGGCGGCACCGTGGCCACCGATCAGGACGACCAGACGGGGCGCAAGGCCAGCGAGGCCTTCTTTGAAGTCCGTATCCGGCCCGACACGCCGCCGCCGGGCGCCCCGCCGCTGCGCGCTGGGCAGCGGCTGGAGGTGCGTTTTGCCTTCGACCGCAAGCCGGTGGCCCAGCAGCTGTGGCTGGCGTTGCGGCAACTGCTGCAAAAACGATTGAATATTTAGCCGTTAGCCGTTAGCCGTTAGCCGTTAGCAAGACGCAAGCGACGGAAGTCAGGTGGTCTGTAACACCACGTTGAACGACGCGGCCGAAACATAAGTCTAAAGTCCACCGCGTCAAAAAGAGTGACGTGAGTCTTACTAGCGCCTAACAGCTAGCCTTCAACGCTTGGGCAACGCCTCGGGCTCATCGAGATCTAACCCGACGCTCCCAACTGCATGTCCCGAGCCACCCCACGAGTTGAGCTGCCCACCGATGTCCACCTGCCCGGTGCGAACGCGCTGGCGCAGATCCACGACGCCTCGGAGACGCCCAGCGCGTTTTGGCGCAACCTAAGTCAGCCGCCGCTGCGCACCCGCTTGCCCGAAGGACTGGACGTGCCGTGGGCGGCGGTGTCGGCTCGGGTGGTGTCGGCCTGGCCGCGACGGGGGCACTACCTCCGGCGGGCCGAGGCGGTGCTGGGATTCGAAGACGAGCTGGCCGCGCTGACGCAATCTGAACTGACCACGCAGGTGCAGCGGGTGCGTGAGGTGTTTCGGCGTGGGCGCGAAACGCGGCCCGATGTGATCCGGGGCTTTGCGTTGGTGCGCGAGGCGGCGCACCGCAGCATCGGGTTGTTGGCTTACCGCACGCAGGTGGCCGCGGCGTTGGCGATGCACGACGGCTGCATTGCCGAGGTGGCCACGGGTGAGGGCAAGACGTTGATCGCCACGCTGCCCGCCAGCGTGCTGGGGTGGAGCGGGCGCGGGTGCCACGTCATTACCGTCAACGATTATTTGGCCCAGCGCGACGCGGATCTGATGCGCCCGGTTTACGCCGCGTGCGGGCTGACGGTAGCGCACGTGACCGGCGATCTGAAGCCACCCGAGCGCAAGGCGGCGTACGCCGCGGACGTGACTTACACCACCAACAAAGAAGCCGCGGCGGACCACTTGCGCGACCGCCTGACGCTGGGCCGGGTGAACGGGCTGGTGGGCGCGATGCTGGACCACCTCGAGAGCGGGCGCGGCCTGTCGACCGGCGGGGCGGCGGGGCTGGTGATGCGGGGCCTGGAGAACGTGGTGGTGGACGAGGCGGACAGCGTGCTGGTGGACGAGGCGGTTACGCCGTTGATCATCAGCGGGCCGAGCCCCGACGCCCAGCGGGTGGAAACGTTCATCGAGGCCGCGGCGTTGGCGCCCCAGTTGGTGGTTCGTAAGGATTACACGGTGGACCGCCAGCACCGCGACGTGCGGCTGACTCCGGTGGGGCGCCGGCGCGTGCAGGAGTTGACCCACGCGATGGGCGGGCTGTGGGCGGGGCAGCGCCGCGCGGAAGAAATGGTGGTGCAGGCGCTCACGGCGCAAGAGCTCTACGTCGCGGGCACCCAGTACGTGATCAAAGACAACAAGGTGGTGATTGTGGACGAGGCGACTGGGCGGCTGATGCCCGACCGCGAGTGGCGCGACGGGCTGCACCAGGCGGTGAGCGCCAAAGAAGGTGTGGAGATTGAGCCTCCGAAGGTCACCCTGGCGCGGGTGAGCTTTCAGCGGTTTTTCCGCATGTACCGTCGGCTTTCGGGTATGACCGGAACCTCTTGGGAAGAACGCCACGAGCTGTGGCAGACCTACGGCACGCCCACGGTGCAGATCCCGACCCACCGGCCCTGCGTGCGGACCCTGGCTCCGGACCGGGTGCTGCCCAACGAAGAGGCCAAGTGGGAGGCGGTGGCCGACGCGGTGGAGACTGGCCACGCCACCGGGCGGCCGGTACTGGTGGGCACCCGCAGCGTGGGGGACAGCGAGACGCTGAGCACGCTGCTAACTGAGCGCGGCGTGGTCCACGCGGTTCTCAACGCGGTGCGCCACGAAGAAGAGGCGGGGGTGGTTTCGCAGGCGGGTATGAAGGGGCGGGTGACGATCGCCACAAACATGGCGGGCCGGGGCACCGACATCAAGCTGGGGCCGGGCGTGCGCGAGTTGGGCGGGCTGCTGGTTATCGCCACGGACCGCAACGACACCCGACGTGTGGACCGCCAGCTGTTTGGCCGTGCCGGGCGCCACGGCGATCCGGGAAGCGCCGAAACATTCGTCAGTCTGGACGACGAATTGATCCGTCAGCACAGCCGGATGGGCTGGCTGCCGTGGCGTTTTTGGCGGGCCCAGCAGCGGGCTCAGAGCCGGGCCCGGGCCCAGCGCCGCGGGGTGCTGAAGCAGGACGAGCAGATGGCCGACAGTCTGGGCTTTGCCGGGGTGGAGTGACGCGGGCGGGGTTGGAAATCGAAATCGAAGAACGAAATACGAATAAGAAGAACCGACTCGGGCTTCAAGCGGGTATTTTTCACGGGCGCCGCACCACCTCCGCGGTCTGCGTATTTCTCTCACCCACCCAACCCCTGCGCCCCTGGGGAGGGCGAGGCTC
>CALLPP010000028.1 GCA_938015655.1 uncultured Algisphaera sp. | reverse complement strand
CGAAAGTCATCGTCGATCTGACACCCTGCCTCAGCAGTCTCGGGCATCGAAACGCTGATACAGAAGTCCGATTTTTGCACACAAACTCGAATAATTTGGGTGCTAAGCGTATATTCGCCGCCTTGGTTCGCGACCCGTTTGCGATCTGCCGGATACCTGATCGCCTGCCCATCCGGATCGATTTCATGAACAGCTTGAATGACTTCCTCGAAGTCGATCACCCAAGCCCGCCAATCAAAACCTGGAGTTCATTCGCACTCCAACGCTTTTTCCAAAACTTGCTTGCGCTCCGCGAATAAAGCGTTGACGTTGTGCCCAGCAATGGGATCGTCTTCGCTTACCACACGTCATTCGTAGACCACATATCTCAGAAAGAGCTCAACCGAGTGCCGGAGCGCATAAAGCCCGCAAGCCGCAACAAAATCAAAGTCACCCCCGCGAAGGAGGTCGGGCGGCTGGCCGGATGGTGGGCCGTAAGCGAGCCGTTCGCTCCCGGATCCGGCTGACGGAGGCGGCCCCTTGTGGGCCTCCGGAGGAAGACGGATTCGGGAGCGGGCGGCGCAGCAGGCCCACCACCCGGCCAGACGCCCGACCTCCGTAGCTAAAGAGCGTACTTCTGAATCATCTCCGCCACCCCGTCCTCGTTGTTGGTCGGCCCCACCACGTCCGCGACGGCTTTAACTTCGTCGGTCGCGTTGCCCATGGCCACACCCACCCCGGCAAAGTGCAGCATCCGCATGTCGTTCTGCCCGTCGCCGATGGCCAGCACCTGCGTACGGTCGATCTTGTACTTTTCGCAGAGCGTCCTCACGCCGTAGGCCTTATCGGCCCGCCGGGCACTGATCTGCGTCAGGTGATCTTCGGTGGTGATCAGGTTCGCGCTCTTTTTGTAGCGATCCACCAGCACCTTGCGGATGATGGCCATGCGCTCGGACGGAGCCATCACCAGCAGCTTGGTCACCGGGCTGCGCAGATGTTCCAACAGCGGCCCGATGAAGTCGGGCTTGTGGGTCTTGCTGGTCTCGGTCACCAAAGACGGATCGTCGCGGTCGGTGAACCACTTGTCCAGCACCTCCAGCGCGATCACGCACTGGTCGTCGGTTTCGCGGGCCACCGAGCAGATCGCGTAGGCCAGATCCGGGGTCAGCGGCTCGTGCCGCAGTGGCTTGGAAAAATCGGGGTGCTGAATCAGCGCCCCGTTGTAGTTGATCTGGTGTGTGTTGAGCTTCAGGTGGTTGTAAATCTCGATCGTAGTCCGCGGCGGGCGGGCCGTGGCGATCACCACCTTGATGCCTTTTTTGCGTGCTTCCCCGGCCGCTTCGATAGCCCGTGTGCTCAGACGCTTGTCCGGATTCAGCAGAGTTCCGTCCACGTCGAGGCATATCATGCGAATCTTGACCGCAAGCCCCCGGGCGTCAGTCAACGCGCCGCTGGAGCCAATCGTGACTTTGTGCTTCTCAGAAGAAATAGTGGTTCTCCAACGGGGCCAAACGGCCGCCACCCTCGCTACAGTTTAACTGATCTTAACGACGTAACCGCCTCTCTACACGGCCCTCTAACGTCCCCTCATTCATCATGATCACACCCACCATCGCGCCTCATGAACCGGCCAACACCCTGGAGCTGGACTACCGGGCTCTGTCCGAAACGTTCGCCCGGCATACCCCGATCCTTGATGTCCACACCCATGTCGGAACACCGCGGGCGGCCAAGCTGTACTGCGAAGTCGCGGACCTGTTCGGTGTCACCCACACCTGGACCATGACCGGGCTGGACAACGCCCGCCGGCTGTTCCCCGACTACGGGCACCGCATCAACTTCATCTGCGTGCCCGACTACATGAAGAAGGACAGCCCGGGTACCTTCACCACGCAGTGGCTGCGCGACATTGAGCACTTCCGCGAAGAACTGGGCAGCACCGTCATCAAATTTTGGGCCGCCCCCCGCGGCCGCGACTTCGCCGAGATGTCGCCCAATCCCGCCGACGCGGACGCGATGAAACTCGACTCGCCCATCCGCAAAGAAGGCATGAAGCTGGCTTACGACCTGGGCTACCGCACCTTCATGACCCACGTGGGCGACCCGGACACCTGGTTTCAAACCGTCTATGCCGACGCGGGCCGCTACGGCACCAAGGCCGATCAGTTCAAGCCCTTGGAAGCCGCCCTGGAGCAATACCACGACGTGACCTGGATCGGCGCCCACATGGGCGGCTGGCCCGAAGACCTGGGCTGGTTACAAGCCTTCCTGGACCGCCACCCCAATTACGTGGTGGACACCAGCGCTTGCAAGTGGCAGGTGCGCGAGCTTAGCAAGCACCCCGCGCGATTCAAGGCTTTCTGCGAAGCCAACCCCGGCCGCGTGCTGTTTGGCACCGACATCGTGGCCGACGAACGGATGGACAACTCCATCGGCTTCGACCTATTCGCCAGCCGCTACTGGGCCCTGCGCACGCTGATGGAAACGTCCTACAACGGGCCCAGCCCGATCGTGGACCCGGACCTGCACAAGATCGACCCGTCGGTGTCGGAACACGCCACCGCGCACCTACGCGGCGCTTCGCTCACACCCGAGACGCTGCGTGACGTGTATTACGACGCCGCGGCGAAGGTGTTGGACTTCGACGCGTCCACGACATCCACCGGGTGAAACGAGCAAGCCCTCGCTACGCGCATACGCGGAGTCGCGGAGAAGAAGAGCGACTTGATATTTCGTTTCGCAAAGCACCCGACCCCCGAGCGCCAAGCGGCAAGCCCGGTCGCCCCCTTTGCATTACTCCGCGCCTCCACTTCTTGCAAAGGATGAATGCGGCGAATCGATCGGCATTCTTTCCGCCGTTCGCGTTCCGCGACGGTCTCCGCGGATGAGCGATGCGACGGCCTGGTGGGGCACTCCAAAGAAAAACCGGCTCCTGAAGGAGCCGGCAACGTGCATCTCAAGCTGAGCGCGACGCTTCTTAGAGCGCAGCCTTAGCCGCCGCGAGGGCCGCGTCGTAGTCCGGCTCGTCGGCGACTTCTTTGACCAGCTGCACGTACGTGATCTTGTCGTTCTTGTCTACGACCATCACCTGGCGGGCCAGCAGACCAATCTCCTTGATCCGCACCCCGTAGGCCGGACCAAACGCGTGGTCTTTAAAGTCCGACAGGGTCTGCACCCGCTCGACACCGGCCGCACCGCACCAGCGAGCCTGGGCCATCGGCGTGTCCACGCTGACGGTGAGCACCACCACGCCCTCGCCCAGCGCCGCCGCGTGCTCATTAAAAGCCCGCGTCTCGGTGTCGCAAACCGGCGTGTCCAGCGAGGGCACCACGCTAATCAACTTGACCTTGCCCGCGTAGTCGGCCAGCGTCTTGTCGGACATGTCGTTGGCCTTCAGCGAGAAGGCCGGAGCCGCATCGCCGGGCTTCAGCTCGGGTCCGACAAGGGTCATCGGGTTGCCTTTAAGGGTGATGGCTTCGGGGCGTTGGGTCATGGTGCGGACTCACGGGAAGGGGGAAGGTCGGGGACGGCCACGCGAGCCGCCGAGGGAAGCTGAGTGGCGAGCGATGGTAGCAGCCGCGTCCGGCCCAGGAAGTCTTGAATATCTTCCCAACGCCCGTGGCCGCGGGGCATGTTGTTGTGCCCCGTATCGGGGTAAATCACCGCCGTCGCCGGTGTGCCCGAATTCGCCGCGGCGGCGACGTTCGCTTGGGCGTGAGCCACGGGGATCACGCGGTCATCCTCGCCGTGGATCAGCAGCACCGGCCCGCCGTAAAACCGCAGCACCTCAGCCACCGGCAACGGGTCACGCACCATCCACCGAGGCACACCCACCAGGTCGTGGGCCGCGTCGGCCAGACTCGTAAACGCCGACCCGAGGACCAGCGCTGCGGGCCGACGACGCACCGCCAGCTGCGCCGCGAAGCCCGTGCCCAACGACCGGCCATGGTAGATCAGCCGCGCCGGATCCACCGCCGACAGCGCCGCCAGCCGCCGCACAAAAGCCTCCACGTCGTCCAAGATCGCCGTCTGGCTGGGGGCGCCGCCGGACCGGTCAAACCCGCGGTACTCAGGAATCAGCACCGTGACGCCACGCCGGGCGTACCACGCCATCTCGTGGGGCCACTGCCGCGCCGTCTCGCCGTTTCCGTGCAGAAAGACCACCGCCGGCCCCGCAGCCCGCCCCGCCGGCGACGTCGCGGGGATCAGCAGCGCCTCCACCCGCCCCCCGCCGGGCAGCGGATGCTCCCAGACCTCCACCCCCGCGGGCAGGGGCAAGGTCAGATTGGTCACCTGCATCGCGCCCGGATAGATCAATAAACGCTGAAACCACCACAGTACGCCGCCGGCCAACACCACCAACCCCACTGCCAGCACCACCGCCCGCACGAGCGCCCGCCGCCACCCTCCGCGCGTGCGCCCGCCGCTCCTTGCCGCCGGCCCGCCGGATTCTTGAGAGTGGCACGGCACCGCTCTACTATAGGAATTCGCCGTATGCCCCCCTCCTCCTTCCGCCGGAGCTTTCCGATGCCCGCCTCTTCCGCCAGCCTGCTTCATGGCAAAACCTACGACCGCATCACCGACACGGTCGCCAACACCCCGCTGGTGAAGCTTAACCGCCTGGCCCCGGACAACGGCAGCTCGGTCTTGGTCAAGTGCGAGTTCTTCAACCCGCTGGCCAGCGTGAAAGACCGCATCGGCAAGGCCATGATCGAAGCCGGCGAGCAGGCCGGCCACATCAATGCCAACACCCACATCATCGAGCCCACCAGCGGCAACACCGGCATCGCGTTGGCTTTTGTGTGCGCCGCCAAGGGCTACAAGCTGACCCTTACCATGCCCGAGAGCATGAGCCTCGAACGCCGGGCCCTGCTCAAAGGCCTGGGCGCCAACCTGGTGCTCACCGAAGCGGCCAAGGGCATGAAAGGCGCCATCGAAAAGGCCGCCGAACTGGCCTCGGCCGCCGACAACACCTTCGTGCCCCAGCAGTTTGAAAACCCCGCCAACCCGCAAGTTCACTACCAAACCACCGGCCCCGAGATCTGGAACGACACTCAGGGCAAAGTCGACTTCCTGGTCAGCGGCGTGGGCACCGGCGGCACGCTCAGCGGCGCGGGCAAGTTTCTCAAAGAGCAGAACCCCGGCGTCACGCTCGTTGCGGTCGAGCCAGACACCAGCCCCGTGATCGGCGGCGGCGAGCCGGGCCCCCACAAGATCCAAGGCATCGGCGCCGGCTTCATCCCCAAGAACCTGGCCACCGAGCTTGTGGACAAGGTCGAAACCATCAGCAGCGACGAGGCCTTCGCCTGGGGTCAGCGGCTGGCCAAAGAAGAAGGCATCCTCGGCGGCATCAGCAGCGGCGCCAACGCCGCGGTCGCCTGCCGCATCGCCGAGCAGAACCCCGGCAAAACCGTGGTGACCATCGGCTGTAGCTTCGGCGAGCGTTACCTGTCCACCCCGCTGTTTGAACAGGCCTGAACCACCCGTCTGGGGCCAACGAAAACCAGACCTCCGGCGCAGCGATCCACCGCCGTATCCCGCTGGACAACACCATGCCCCGCCACCGCCGCCCCCGAATTCGACGTGGCGCCGCGTTTTTCGCCGCCCTGGGCTGGTCGCTCGCCCTCACCGGCTGCCACCACCCCCTGGCCCAGCGGACCGGTGGCAACTGGAGCCCCCGCCGCGTGGTAACCCACCAGGCCGATCAAGACCAGGCCCGCGTTCGCCCCGTGTCCAAAGGCGGCTTCTACGCACTGGTTCGCGAGTGGGACGCTCAGGGGCGCGTCTCCGCCGACACCGCGCCCCCCGGCGAGCTGGCCCAGGCCTACCTCGACCCGGGCGAACTGCTGGGCTTCCGCCGCACCGGGCCCGGCCGCGTCATCGCGGTCTTCGGCCCGCAAGAAGTCGAAATTCAACTCGACCCCGGCGTCCACCACGTGTGGTACCGCGAGCGCACCGCCTGGAGCCACGCCGGGTCCACCACCTTCTGGCTCGGGGCCCTGGGCGTCGCCGCGGTCGTTGGCCTGGTTGTGCTGCTGGCCAACAGCGACGACAGCCGCGTCAACATCAACGTCAACTAGCAGCCTGTCTGACTGACTCAGTCCGACAGGCTGAATTGGTGGCACAGGCTCACGAAATCGATTTCGGTTTTCTTGAACCGTACGAAATCAAAATGTCATTCGCTCAGAATGCGGTTTTTGCGATCGAATCGCTTCAGTCCG
>CALLPP010000027.1 GCA_938015655.1 uncultured Algisphaera sp. | reverse complement strand
GACCGCCCCGCGGGTCGTCGACGCCGGGGCGGAACCCGCCGCCCGTGATCCGGCGGCGCGGTCGGTGGCGGGGCTGGTAGGCCAGGTGGCCGGGCAGCCGATCTACGCCCATCGGGTGCTGGCGGGGCTGGAGAACCAGCTTGAGAGCCTGGGGCGGCAGCCCATCACAACATTCCGGACCCAGGCCCGTGAACTGATCTTGGCTCGTATTCAGTCGCTGGTGCAGGACCGGTTGTACCTCGACGAGGCCAAGGGGGCGTTGACTGCCAACGAGCGGGCCAACTTGGACCGGGTCGTGGGCCTACAGCGGCGTGAGCTGGTGCGGCGCCACGGGCGGGGCTCGGCGGCTCTGGCCGACCAGACCCTGCGCACCTTGACCGGGCGGACGCTGGAGCAGACCCTGCGTGACGACCGGGACCTTTTAATTGTGGGCACCTACCGCAGCCGCTCGATCGAGCCGCTGGTGAATGTGACGCGCCGCGATGTTGAGCGTTACTACCGCGACCGGTCGGCGGAGTTCAATCCGCCGGACCAGCGCACGGTGCGGGCGATCTACACCAGCCAGGATGCGGACGCCCAGGAGATCGCCCGGCGTCTGGCCGATGGGGAGGGCTTCGCGTCGGTCGCGGCCAGCGAACTGAACCAGAACCCCGGGGGCGACGCCACGATGACCTTCGCGGGCGACGACGGCTTTGGTGATGCGGTGGCCCCCACGTTGGTGGGGCTGACCGAGGGCGCCTGGGCGGGACCGGTCCGCGAGCCTATCCGCGGGCGGCACTATTTTGTTTATTTGGAAAAACTAGAAAAAGGCGAGCGTCGCAGCCTGGAGCAGGTGCAACTGGACATCGAGCGGCTGCTACGCGATCAGCAGCGCGAGCGGCTGGCCCGTCAGAGTTTTACGGAGCTGCGCCGCAACGCGAGCGTCACCGAGGAGCAGCGCATGGCCGACGCGGTGCTAGAGATTGCCGAGTCTCGCTTTGCGGGCGGGCGCTAATGGCGGTGGGGTGGTGGCGCCGCGGCGAACGACTGCCCCCTGACCCCGGGCGCGTGGCGGGCCGGGCCGCGCTGGGGCGGCGGGGCGAGCGGCTGGCGGAGCGTCATTTGAAAGGCCTGAGGTATAAACGGATGGCCCGAAACCTGCGCAACCGGTTTGGGGAGATTGACCTGCTAATGCGGGCCCCGCGCGGGCCCGGCGAGGCGCTCGGGCCGGTGGTGGTGGTCGAGGTGAAGAGCGGAACGCGCAACGACCGCTATCCGCCGGAGCTGCACGTGAACGCTGCGAAACAGCGGCGGCTGGTGTCGCTGGCCGCCCAGGCGGTGCGTCGCTACCGGTTGCAAGGCCAGCGGCTGCGTTTCGACGTGGTGGTGGTGGTGTTCGCCCACGCGGGCGACCTGTGCCCGGAAATCCGCCACCACGTGGGCGCGTTTTCGTCGCACGTTTGAACGTGCTGAGGGGCCTCTGGCGCGGTTGGCGGTGGAAAGTCTGTACCAATCAGAATCGTCTCGTGGGCTGCCTGGCCTTATGCTGGTTTTTTGAGTGGTGGTGGCGTGGGTAGGGCGGCCTTGTGCTTGTTGTCTGGTCTTGCTTTGGCTAGCGGCACGCCGTGGGCCGGGTCATGATGAGATTAAAAATTAAAAGGTCTTTACGGAGCCATTCTCCTAGTCTATCGCCACCAAGCTGAGTGATGCAGATTGGCTGCCGTATTCACGGTAGCCCGGCAACTCCCGGGTGTGCTGTACGCCCGCCAATCGTGCTTATGAAACCGCTTCAAAGGAGAGAATTCATTATGAAATACCCAACCTTGACCCAGCTCTCGCCGCTGGCTTGGTGGCTAGCCAGGCCTCGGCCAATATCCTGGACATCAACACTCCGATCGCGATTGGTGGAGGCAACCTGACGCCGACGGTTGATTCGGGTGCGGCCACGCTCACCGCCACGGATGCTGAAACGGGCGTTGAGGTGTCGTTCGATGTGGTTTTGACGGTGTCGGCCGCCGACAACAGCGGACCGGCCAATGTCAACGCGAACGGGTCGAACGACTTGGGGGTGATGGGCAACGGCAGCGGTGGCATCAGTGGCGGTGGTGAAACGTTGACCTATACAGTCAGCAGTGTCTCCAACGTGACGGCCGGCTTTACGGTGACTTTTGATGGATTTACGGGCATCCAGCTTCGTCTCGCCGATGCGGCGACCGATGCGGGGGCTGTGAATGGTGTGGCGTTTGGTCAGCAAGCGAGCGCCACCGAACGGTTTGATTTAGCGGGCTCACCCGATTCGATCGTGGTTGCCCACACCGGGGGTGTTTTCCGTGCTGGTGACGCGTTTGGCGGCTTCACGGCCACGGCGATCCCGGAGCCCGCGTCGGCGGCTTTGGTGGCGTTGATTGGGCGTCGTCGTAAAACAAAGGGCTAAACACCACCGTCTGACGCGATAGACACTTTCTCGTTGCGGCCGGCGCTTGCATGCGCCGGCTGTTTTCGTTGGTGGTGGAGGGGCGTTGTGAGGGGCGCGGCGGCCTGTACCGCGGAATGAAGGGCCGCTACACTTAACCCTGTTGATGCCGCGGTCCGCGGCGTGGGTTGGACAAAGTTTCGGCTCTTTGAATTTTGTGCTCTACTTTGGAGGAGATTGGCATGATGCTTGGTTTAAAAACGGGTCGTGCGCTGTCCATGGTCGCTTTGGGCTTGGTCGTCGCGGGTGTGGATGCCCGGGCGAACCTGGTGGAGGTGGTGTCTTCCCTCCACGACGAATCGCTGGATGGTGATTTGTCGTCGGATCCGGCCTCGCCTACGCAGTTGGCGGAGCTTTTTTCTGAACCCGTTGATGGGCCGAGCCTTGAGCCGCTGAACCTGGTGGCGGGATCGGTCAACAGCTCGGGCGGGATCGATGGGCCGGGATCAGATACGCGAGACTATTTCTCGTTCACCGTCGAAGCGGGGCAAACGTTGACGGCGATCGATTTGTTGGTCTACGACAACCCCGCCACGTCCGCGTTCAATGACGGGGCGACGGGGTTTTACGCGTTATTTGGCCCGGGTGACACGGTGGCCAACCCCGCGGGGTTCGGTGTGAACGCGGGGATCGGCGGCAATGAACTGAACCCGCCGGCCCTGGCGACCTTCAGCGAGGAGGCCACCCTTGCCGCGGCCGTGGTGGGGATTTTCGGTGGCGAGAACCTCTTGGACGGCATCGCCGACGGCGGGACTTCCGGAGGCAGTGGTTTTGATCCCGCGGTGGGCTTGGGGCCGGGGACCTACACCCTGCTGATTCAGCAAGCCGGAGTCGAAATCAGTGAATACGAGATCAACTTACAGGTCGAGGTGCCCGAGCCCGCGTCGGCCGCTGTGGTGGGGCTGGCTGTTTTGGGCTTGCTGGGGGCTCGTCGCCGCCGGGGTTGAAATCAAGCCGGTCCAGGCGGGTGAGCATGATTGGCGCCGGGCGGTGTGACGCCCGGTGTTTTTTTGCGCCCCGCGGGCGGAGCGCAACTTTATCTAGAGCACCGCATTAAATAGTTTGACCAGCTGTCGCCCACGGGGCGTGGTTCCCGCCAGGAGGCGGAAGCAGGCAATCCCGAGAGAGTTGCCGATGGAAACCGACGCCGCGGGGGCCGCGTCCCGCGAGGCACGGTGCTTAAATAATTTGATGCGGTGTTCTAGCGGCTGGGGCTCAGCCGGTCGGTCAGCACGTTACGGAAGACCTCCAGCGGCGGCGTGTGGCGGGTCCACAGGGCGTATTGAGCGGCGCCCTGGCGGATGAACATCTCTAGCCCGTTGACCGTGCCGCAGCCCGCGGCTTTTGCTTCGCGGAGCAAGCGGGTTTCGAGGGGGTTGTAGACGGTGTCGAAAACCAGAGGGCGATGCGTTCCGAGAGTGTCGGGGAAGGCGCAGGGGGTGGCGTCGGTATGGGGGTGCATGCCGAGGCTGGTGCAGTTGATGATTACGTCAGCTGAATAGGGTTTAAGCTCACTTAGAGGATGGGCTGCAAAAAGTTTGAACTCTTCTTTGAGTTGTTGCGCTTTCCCGATCGATCGATTGAAGACAATGACCCTGCATCCCGCGTTGGCGAATCCCGCGACGGCTGCCCGTGCCGCACCGCCGGCCCCCAAGACGGCGACTTTTTTGCCAGTCAGGTCGTCGCCCAGCTTGTCGCGTGTAGCGCCCAGGATCGCGGCGTAGTCGGTGTTGCCGGCGTAGAGCGAACCATCCGGCCGGAGACTCAGCGTGTTGGCGGCGCCGATGGTCTGCGCCAGGGGCTCGATCTCGCCGCCTTGTTCTTCGACGAAGCGCAGCAGGTTTTGCTTGTGGGGGATGGTGACGCTGGCGCCCGAGAAGTGCAGGGGCGTGTGGTCCAGCCAGCGGATCAGCGTGGCTTTGAAGTGCTCGTACTCCGGGGCGATGGGCATCGGCAGGTACACGCCGTTAAAACCCGTGGCCGTGAACCCGGCGTTATGGAACGCCGGCGAGACGCTGTGGCCCACCGGCCAGCCGATGACGCCGTAGACCCGGGTGTCGGCGTTCAGCGCGTCCCAGCGGTAGAGGTTTTTGAGCTCGTCGAGCGTGGGCTGGCCCGGGGCCGAAGCGGCGTCGGCGTCCAGCGCGGCGAAGGTGAGGTGCGCGCCAAACTTCTTGGCCAGCACGCGCGAGGGCAGGCCGGCTTCGCCCATGCACAGCGCCACGGTGGGCTTGAGCCTCCGCTGGATCAGCTCGAAGGCGTCGATGTTGTCGCGCAGCGAGCGGGCCCGCCAGGCGGCCTTGATCACGCGGCAGGCGGGGGCGTCGGCCATGGCCAGCACGCGGCGGTCCAGGTCGGCGGGGAAGGTCTCAAAGTCGTGGGTCGAGAGGATCAGGCCCGTGGACACGTCGGCCCGTGGCTGGCCGGGGTGGTCGACCACCAGGCCGATCTTCTGGCGGATGTTGGCGGACGTCTGGTAGGCCGCGAGTTCGAGGTCCAGGTAGGCCGGGGCGACGTCGGCCAGCCCCGCGTGTTCGAGCAGGCTGATGCGGTCGGTCTCGTCGAGATCGCAGTGGCCGCCCTCCCAGGCCGCGCGGGCGGTGACGATGCAGGGCAGGGGGCTGCCGGCGACCAGCCGCTGGACGGCGGCGGGGTCGGTGAACGTGTCGATGCGGTACTCGACCAGGTCGGCGCCGTGCTCGGCCGCCCGGGTCGCCCGGGCGTGGGCGGCCGCCGGGTCGTCAACGGAGATGGGCACGGCGATCAGGGTCATGGGGGGCAGGGTACTTGGTCTTGTGTATGAGTCGGGATGGTGAGGTGTGGGCCGTCCGGCTTATAGCTGTGATATCAAGTGTAGTGTGGTAGGTGGGGCGGTTTTGACATGGAATGTTGGCGATAAGAGGCGGTTTCGATCATGTTTTCACCGATGTGAAGTTTCTTCTCACCGGGCCGCGTAGCGTTGGCTGCCAAATAAAAAAAGGCCGGCGTTCTTGCGAACGCCGACCTGAAAGGCAGGGGCTAGATTTAGCTGCCGTAGATCAGCCGTTGCGACGACGACCCGAGAGGAGGCTCAAGCCGCCGAGGGCGAGCAGAGCCATCGAGGCGGGCTCGGGCACCGCGGCGAAGTCCAGCTGGAGTGCATCAATACGGAAGTTGCTGCTCAGACGACGGATCTGTCCATCACCGTTTGCGTTCAGGAGCGGATCGAAAGTCTCAAGCGCGCCAAACACGAGTAGGGCATCAGCTAGGGGATCAGCGGCGACTGTGGCGGGATCCGCGTCGAAGCGCAGATCGTCGTCACCGGTACCGCCTCCGGCATTGGCGGGGCCTTGGATATCCAGGTTTGGAGCCGTACCCCCACCCTCGGCGAGAAAACCTGAGACGCCTAGGAAGTTCAGGGTTTGACCGGTAGAGGTCACTTCGGTGGCGCTGGTCAGTGTGATGAACAGGTCACGCGTACCCGAGCCGATGAAATCGACTGCGCCGGTGTTTTCAACTTGAATGATACCATTACCATCTGGTATCACCCCGGATCCGGGTGCCAAGGCGTTGATGGTGCCCGTAAGAGTCACCACCACATCAAAGGTGGCGCCACCATCGGTCACCTGAAAGCCGAGGTTGAACAGGTCGTCACCGTTGGCGATTTCGCGGTCGGCGGCTGTGTCGGTCACGGTTGCACCGACAAGGCCCAGGCCGCCGGTGTTAACACCGCCGGCAACGGCCTGCTCGGCTTCAAGGTTCAACAGCACAGGGGCCGCTTGGCTCAGCGAAGCCATGGGTGCCAACGCCGCTACGGCAAGGCTGGACTTAAAAAAACTATTCATATCACTAACACTCCTCTGGTTGAAAATTCCTAACGAAAAATCAAGAGCCCCTAACGCCGACTAGCGAGAGACCACGGCAGCACCATGACGACACGTGCTACCTCTTTCGAGGATACTTCGCTGAATGGGAAGTGTCAACATTAAAAAATAAGCTGGTTCATTTATTTTGCCGACTCCACTGAACATAGCCATAAACTACTGTAGAAAAACAACCTGAGCCTTTTCCTGCTTCGTTGATCTGGGCTGTTCGGTGGTGAGTGTATTCGGCCGGCGGCGTCCCGCGGTGGTGTGTGCAGTCGCGGTATTCCGCACCTTCTTTTTGTCTATACAAAAAGGATTTAGGCGTTGCTGAGCCGCCTCATCAGGGGATAGACGCCGCACCTTCAGTCACCGACGAATCTTTCGTACCTCCCCCGCGACGAAGAGAGGGACCGCGAGGCAGGAGGCGGTCGCGGTCCCGGACAGATCCATCTGCGTTTTCGGACCGCACGGGCTCCTGACTTCAGCATCGTGAAGGCTGAGGCTTCGCGAGACGTGTTCTTCAGGGATGGGGGCGACGTTCGTGGTTCAGCTCCGCCGTGGCCAGCGCACGCGATAGGGCGAACCGGTGTTCCGGGTGACGAGGGGCTTGTGGGTGGACGAAAGGAATGAGCTTTACTTTCGGCCGGTGTGCGGTGCGCAGGTAAGGGTTGCGACCCCGTTGGGTTAGGAAGGTGTTGCTCTAAAACTGAACCAGGCCAGTGCCTGTGGCGTAGATAGGATTCCTGTCGGTACGCCGGCTTGGTGGAGGACTCCCATGACGGTGCTCAATGCTTCCCAACCCGGTTCGTTGTTGGCCAGGGTGGCGGAGGCCTTGCATTCGGAGTCGAGGGGCGAGGCTCTACAATCCGCCGCGATGTCCCGACCCGATGACCAGCCCGCGTCGCTGAAGCTTGCCGACCCGGCGGACGTGGACGGTGCGTTGCCCGAGACCGACGCCCAGCTGCTGGAGGCCCACCGCGGTGGGCGGGCGGATGCCTTCGAGACGCTGGTGCGGCGGTACCGGCCCGAGTTGCTGCCGTATCTCATCCGCTTTGTGCGGGGCCGGGCGGCGGCGGAGGACGTGTTCCAAGAAACCTTTTTGCAGATCCACCTCTCGGCGGACAGTTTTGACGTCACCAAGCGGTTTAAGCCCTGGCTCTACACGATCGCTTCGAACAAAGCCCGGGACCTGCTGCGTAAGAACAAGCGCCGCCACACCGTGCCGCTCTCGGCCGGGGTGGGGCGCGATGGCGACGGGCCGGCCTTTGTGGACCTGATGGACTCGGGCCTGCCGCGCCCCGCGGACATCGCCGCGGACCGCGACATCGCCGAGCGGGTGCGCGAGACGGTGGAAGACCTGCCGGACCACCTGCGTGAGGTGTTGCTGCTGGCCTACTTCCAGCAGTTTGCCTACCGCGAGATCGCCGAGATGCTGAGCATCCCGCTGGGCACGGTGAAGAGCCGGCTGCACGCCGCGGTGGGCACCTTCGCCCAGAAGTGGAAGGTGCGCCGGGACGTGGGCGACGGGCCGGGCCCGCCCGCCCGCCCCGCGGGCGGTTGAACACGGCTGCCCCGGAGTGGGTGCCTGGTTTGTCTTGGTTTGTTGTTGTTGTTGTTGTTGTTGTTGTTGTTGTTGTTGTTGTTGTCGTCGTTGTTGTTGTTGTTGTTGTTGTTGTTGT
>CALLPP010000026.1 GCA_938015655.1 uncultured Algisphaera sp. | reverse complement strand
TCCGCGCCGCCGCAGCGGCCGGCCGGCGTACCGGCCGGCCGCCGTCCATTAGGCTGCGCAGGGCCGCGGCCTGGTCCACAGCACGCGACGGGGTCGGCGTGGAGTACGCGGCACTCATAACCGGGCCCCCGCCGCGCCCATCACCAGGCCCGCAAGCCGGTGGGCATCGCACACCTCAATCTGGTGGGGGACTTCTTGTCCTGTGGTGACATAGCTCACGGGTCGTCCAATCTCCGCCACAACGTTCAACAGCCCCCCGTAACTCACCGCTTCGTCGAGCTTGGTAAAAATCAGCCGGTCCGTCTCCACGCCGGCAAACCGCTCGGCGGCGTGTAGCAGCGTACGCTGCGACGAGGTAGAAGCCAAAACCAGGTGGGTTTCGTTCGGGCGGGCCACTGCCAACAGCGCGGCGAGTTCGTCCAGCCGGTCCGCCGAGCGCGGCGAGCGCCCCGCCGTGTCAATCACCACCGCGTCGAGGTGCTTCATCCGCTCTAGGGCCTGGCCCATCTCCGCGGGCGTCGAGACCACTTCCAGGGGCAAGCCGATGATCCCCGCGTAGGTCCGCAACTGCTCCACCGCGGCGATGCGGTAGGTGTCAGCGGTGATCAACCCCACCCGCTGGCCCATGTCCAGCTTCAACCGGGCCGCCAGCTTGGCCACGGTGGTGGTTTTACCCACCCCCGTCGGCCCCACCAGCGCGATCGTGCGGGGCCGGTCCGGCGTGGTCCGGGCTGCACCCGAGGGCTCCGACACGTCGGCCGCAGGCAAGCGGGCCGCAATCTCGCGCCGCAGCGCGGTGTTCAGCGCCTCGGGGTCCGGCTCGTCGCGGTCCCCCGCGGCCTTCAGCAGGATCTCTTGGGCCAAGCCGTGGGCCACCTCTTGGCCAATCAGGTCTGTGTAGTGCTCCATCAGCGGGTCGGGCAGGCCCGGAACCGGCGGCGACGCGGTCTGCAAACGCTGGTGCCGCGCCACATCCTGCACCAGCTCCCGCACCGCGGCCAGCTCGCGGTCGATCGCCGACCGGCGGTCGGTCTCGGCCCCGGCGGGCGCCGTCACCTGCACCACGGGGGCTTCGGAGCGTGCCGCCGCGTACGTTTTGCGGATCAGCTCGCCCGCGCTAGGCTCGCGCGGGGCGTCAGGGGCCGCCGTGCCGGGTTGCGGCTTGGCCGTGGCACGCGCTTTTTCCGCGGTGGCCTTGCGCCGCGCCCGGGCCACGTCGCGACCATCCGCCGCGGTCACCTCCACCCACGGTTTGCGTCGCAGCATTCCGCGGCGCGGCACGGTGCGGGTGTGCAGCACCACCGCGTGGCTGCCGATCTCGGCCCGCACCCGGACCAGGGCCTGGTCCATCGTGCGGGCGGTGTAGGTCTGAATCTTCAAGACGTAAAATCCCTCAACAAATTACACACTAAGCCGAAGCGGCAAACGCCGCCTGCCCCGACGCCGGCGAGGCGGCCGCGGCGGGTGTCACCGACACCAGCCCCAGCGACTCCACCTCCACGCCCTTACTAATCTCGTTGTAACCCAGCACCGCACAGGTGGGCAGGTGCGGCTCAATCAACTGGCGTACCTGGGCCCGCACCTGCGGGCTGGCCAGCACCACCGGGTGGTGCCCGGCCTGAATCAACACGTTCACTTCCGACACCACCGCCGCCGTCACCCGGTTGGCCACGTCCGGGGGCATGCTCAGGCTCGTGCCCTCGGCGGCGCGGTTGATGTAGCCCGCGACCAAGTCTTCGGTCCCCGGGTCCAGACTCACGCAGTACAGCTTGCGGACCATCGGCCCGGTGAGCCCGGGGTCAGTGGGATCCGGCTCGTCGGTCGCGTACTGCCCGCAGATGGTGCGCCGCAGCGCGTTGCGCACATACTCGGTCAGCACGTCCAGGTCCTTGCTGCGCGGCCCCCACTCGCCCAGGGTCTCCACCACTGTGGCCAGGTCGCGTATCGGCACCCGCTCGCGCAGCAGGTTTTGCAGCACCTTCTGCAGCTCGCTGGCCTTGATCACCGGCGGGTCGCCCCCGCCCGTGCCCCCCGCCGGGGCCGCGGGGCCCAGCACCGCCTCGCATAGCTTGGGCGTCTTCTCGCGCAGCTGGGTGATGAGGTTGTTGGTCTCTTCAAAATCCAGCAGCTCGTGCGCGTGGTTCTTCACCACCTCGGTCATGTGGGTGGCCAGCACGCTGGTCGCGTCGATCACCGTGTAGCCCAGCGACTCGGCCCGCGAACGCTGCCCCGCGTCGATCCAGGTCGCAGGCAAGTTGAAGGCCGGCTCGCGCACCCGCATCCCCTCCAGCTCATCCCCGCCCGAGGCCAGGCCCGCGTCCATCGCCAAGAAACGGTCCGGGTACACCTGCCCCGAGGCCACGGCGTTGCCCCGGATTTTCAGGTGGTAGTCCTGCGGCCCCAGCTGCATGTTGTCGCGAATGCGGACCGGCGGCATCACAAAGCCCTGGTCGCTCGCCAACTGCCGCCGAATCGTGGTGATGCGCTCCAGCAGCTCACCGCCCTGCCCTGCGTCCACCATGCGCACCAGCCCGTACCCCACTTCAAGCTCCAGCGTGTCGACGCCCAGCGCCGCCTCGATGGGCGCCGCCTCGTCCTTGCCCCCCGGGGCGGCGGCCGCGGCCTTGGCCTCGCCCGCCTCCCGCGCGGTGGCCCGGCGCGCGGCCAGCAGCGCGGCGGTCCCGGCCACCGCCGCCAAACTCAGCAGAGGCACGGCCGGCAGCCCGGTAAAGGCCATCAGGCACATGAACCCTGCCGTGACCCCCAGCGCCGCGGAGCGGGTGCCCAGTTGCTCGGTCAATTCGTCGCCGAAGTCGCGCCGGCTGCCCGATCGGGTCACGATCAACGCCGCGGCGATCGAGATCACCAGCGCCGGCAGCTGACTGACCAGCCCGTCACCAATGGTCAGCTTGGTGAAAATCTCCACCGACTCGGACACCGACCAGCCCTTCATCGCCATGCCCACGGTGAACCCGCCGATGATGTTCACGATGGTGATGATGATGCCCGCGATCGCGTCGCCGCGGACAAACTTGGCCGCACCGTCCATGGCCCCGTAGAAGTCCGCCTCGCGCCCGATCGTTTCGCGGCGGTTGCGGGCGTCTTTTTCGTCGATCAATCCCGCGTTCAGGTCCGCGTCGATCGCCATCTGCTTGCCGGGCATGGCGTCTAGGGTGAACCGCGCCGCCACCTCGCTGATGCGCGTGGCCCCCTTGGTGATCACCACAAACTGCACGATGATCAAAATCGCAAACAGAATCACCCCGACCACGATTGAGGAGCCCGACACGAACTCGCTAAAGGCCTGAATCACCTTGCCCGCCACGCCGTAGGCCTCGGCCGCGGTCGAGGCGTCGGCCGCCAAAATCAAGCGGGTGGTCGCGATGTTCAGCACCAGCCGAAACAGCGTGGTGCCCAGCAGCAGCGCCGGAAACACACTGAACTCCAGCGGGCTTTTGACGAAAATCGTGTTCATCAAGATCAACGCGGCCAACCCCAGGTTGGTCGCGATCAAGATGTCCATCACAAACGGCGGCAGCGGCACCACGATGACCGCGATCATGCCCACCACCGCCACCGGAACACCCAGCGAACGGTACCGGTCCAGCCTCGCAAAGAAGGCGGACAATCCGGTGACGGGCTGGGCGGTGACGGTGGGCATCGAGAAGGTGGGAGTAAGAACGGGGGCTGAATCTGGAGTCAGCGGGGTTTTAACGAAGCCGTGGTCAAGCGGCGAGCCGCGGGAACGGCGGCTCGGGCAGCAACGAGGAAGGCTGAGCGCCGTCTACCTCGCCGCCGCCCCACCCGCAGGCCCGCACGCGACCAGGTCACGCCGCCTTTCCGCTGAGGCGATACACGTACGCGAGAATCTCGGCCACCGCGGCGTAGTGCTCTTCGGGCACCTCTTGGCCCACTTCAACGCTGGCGTACAGCGCCCGGGCCAACGGCTTGCGCTCGATCAGCGCCACCCCGTGTACCGCGGCCAGCTTACGGATCTGCAGGGCCATGAAGTCGGCGCCCTTGGCCACCACCCGCGGGGCCTGCATGGTGTCATTCTCATACTTCAGCGCCACGGCGAAGTGCGTGGGGTTGGTCACGATCACGTCGGCCGTGGGCACCGCCGCGCCGGCCCGCTGCATCGCCAACTGCCGGGCCACCCGGGCCCGGCGCTGCTTCACCTCCGGATCGCCGTTCATGTTTTTCAGATCCCGCTTCACCTCTTCGCGGGTCATCTTCAAGTCCGCGGTGTGCTGCCAGCGCTGGTACCAAAGGTCCGCCGCCCCCAGCACCACCAAAATCAGGGCCAGCACCACCGCAAGCTCAAACACCATCCACGCCCCGGCCGCAAATGCGGGGGCCGCGCCCAGCTCGGCAATGTGCAGCATCTTGCCCACGTCACGCAGCACCATCACCACCGACACCGCCGCCAGCAGTGCCACCTTGCTCAAACTCAGCCCCAACCGCACGCTGGCGCGAAGGCCCACCAGCTGTTTGAGACCCTTGACCGGATTCATTTTCGAGAAGCTGGGCGCCAGCGGTTTGCCCGTCAATAGGAAACCGACCTGCCCCAACGACGCCGCCAACGCCACGCCCATGATCACCGCCATCAGTGGACCGGTGGTCACCACCCCGGCCCGCATCGCGTCGGCCATCAGCGCCGCCAAATCGTCCGACTGGGTCAGGTTCTTCGTGTGAACCCCGCCCAGCATCGTCCGCATCGTGTGCTCGAGCGTGCCCATCGCCCGGCCGGCGACCACAAAAATCCCCACCGTCGAGGCGAGCAAAATCACCGACGCCGTAAGGTCGGTGCTTTTGGGTACGTTGCCTTTCTGCCGAGCCTCGGTCAGCCGGTGGGGCGTGGGCGCTTCGGTTTTGTCCTGCCCGCTTTCGGCCATCCTGTGCCAAGCCCCGGGGGTGCGATGAACAGCATCCGGCGGGCGACCTCCTGTCGCTCCGCGTCCGATAGCTCATCGGGCAGGTGCGCCGCGCAGGGTTAAAACAACGCAAGAATTGCGCAGTGCCCCTCAGCCGCCGCCAAACACCCGCAATAGCTCTTCGAGCACTGTCCGCTGCATTCCCCCAAAAATACGCAGCACCGCGTCGGCCCCCACCGCCAGGACCGAGAGCCCCCCGAGGATCCGCACGATGAAACCCACGCTCAAAATATTCATCTGCGGGACCGTGCGCGAGATAAAGCCCATCGCCACGCTCTCTAAAAACACCAAACACAGCATGGGCGCGGCGATGCGCAGCCCCATGTCGAACACCACCCCCAGCAGCCCCAGCACCAAGTTCACCACCAGGGCCAGGTCCAGCGTGGGCCCGCCGGTACTGAAGCCCGCCACGGGGAAGGTCTCAAAACTGCCCACCAAAATCGCCAGCATGACGTGATGCCCGCCCATGATCACGAACAGCGCCAGGCCCGCCACGTTCAAAAGCTGGGCCATCGAGCCCATCTCCGACCCCACGTCGGGGTTAAACAGCCCACCGGCGGTGATGCCCATCTGCTGATCCAGCACCCCCCCGCCCACCTGCAACCCGATCAAAGGAAGCAGGGCGCAGTAACCAATGATCCAGCCAAACATCATCTCGCCCGCCAGCACCGGCACCAGCACCCAAAGGTCCAGCCCCCCCTGAATCATCATCACCGCCACTGCACCAGCCCCCAGCCCCCCGCTGGCCAGCAGCATGGGATAGACGCAGCAGGTCAGCGCCAGGGTCAGCAGCACCTTGACCACGCCGGGGATGACCGTGCTGCCCAGCACCGGCGCGAGCATAAAGATGCCCGCCAGGCGGAAAAACACCAGCAGCCACGGCACGAGATGGGGGATCAGCAGTTCCATGCCCACCGGGTCGCTCGCAAAACCATGCACACAGGCAAAACGCCGTCAACGGCCCTTCGGCCACGCGGCCCACCGCCACTACCAACCCCCGAAACACCGGGCCGAAAAATCGATGACCTTGGCGTACATCCACGGCATGGTCATGATCGCCACGATGCCCATGCCCAAAATCTTGGGCACGAAACTCAAGGTCTGCTCCTGGATCTGGGTAGCCGCCTGAAGCACGCTCACCGCCAGCCCCACCACCAAGGCGGCCAACAAGATCGGCGCGGCCAGAAAAAGCATGGTCGTCAAGGTCTCGCGGACCAGCTGGATGGAAGCGTCGAAGTACATGATTAAAAATCCGAAAGGTAGCGGGACCCACCGCACGGCCCGATCGCGTGCAGACCGCGCAACAACGCGGCCCACGTTCACACGGCAAAGCTATTTAAAAGGCTTCCGGCCACCAGACGCCAGCCGTCCACCAAGACAAACAGCAGCAACTTGAACGGCAGGCTAATGAACACCGGCGGCAGCATCATCATGCCCATCGAAATCAGCACGCTGCTGACCACCATGTCGATCACCAAGAACGGCAGGTACAGCCGAAACCCCATTAAAAAAGCAATTTTCAGCTCGCTGAGCACAAACGCCGGCACCAGCGTGAGCAGGTCCACATCCGCCCGGGTGAGTTCCTCGGGACTGCTCGTATCCTGCCCGCGGTACTCCATCATCATGTAGACGCTGTCCCAGTTCCCCGCGTAGTCGATCTGGTCGAACATGAACCCGCGGAGCGGGGCCCTGGCTTCTTCCCACGCCTGGGCCTGGGTGATCGTCCCGGCCTGTAGCGGCTGCAGCGCGCGGTCGTTGACTTCCTTCAGCACCGGTGACATGACCAGCAGCGTGAGAAACAGCGACAGGCCCACGATGACCTGCGACGGCGGCAGGGCCTGGGTACCGATGGCCTGACGCAGCAGCGACAACACCACCACGATGCGGGTGAAGCTGGTGCACATGATCAGCACCGTGGGGGCCAGCGACAACACCGTGAGCAGCGCGACAATCGCCAGCGCCCCGCTCAGCTGAGTCGACGAGGTGCCGTCGCGCGGCGGAGCCGCGGGCGGGCCCGCCACCCCGTTCACCGGCAGCGCCCTGCTGGCGTTGTCCAGCACCGAAATAGGATTGAACGGGTCCAGCGCGGGCGCCGCCGCGGACGGCGACGCGTCGCCCGCGGCGGGCTGGGCCCACGACGCGGCGCCCCACCCCGAGACCACCCCGGCCACCAGCACCGTCATCACCAGTCGTGCAAAAGCGGTCACGCGCCCCCCAAGCTGTTCACGCGACTTTTAAGCCCCGAAAGCGCATCGCGGGCCGCCCCGGCGTGCCGGTCGCCCGGATCACCCGCCGCATCGTGGTCGCGGTTGAACCGGTCTAACACCCCCCCAAAGCTCTGGGTGACACTACCGGGCCGCGACGCGGTCACCGCCGCGAGCAAACCCGCCACCTCATCGGGGTGGTCGATGTCGCCCAACGGCCGCAACACCCCGGCCGAATCACTCACCACCATCACGCGCTGCCCGACCCGCAGCAGCAACACGTGGCTTTTGGGGGCAATCGCGGTGCGCGAGAGCAGCTCCACCGCCGCGGTGCCCGTCGCCAGCGGCCGACCGCCGACTTTGACGATCACCCAGCGTACAGCCAACACCAGGCCGATCACCAAACCCAACGCCCCGGCGGTGGACAAGAGGTAACCCCCGCCCACCTCTCCCGGGGTAGGAGCCGCCCCCGCATGCCCACGCCGCGCAGAAGACAAACCCAGCGGCAGCGTGTCGCCGCGGGGGGCGTCCGCGGTCGGGGTCGGGGTCGGGGCAGCGGCGTGCGCGGCAATGCGCTCCAACGGGTCGCCGCCCTGGGCCCAGGCGGCGGGGCCGACGGCCCACAGCCCCACCAGCGCCGCAACCACACACCAACAGCAACGGGGGTTAACAAAAAAAGAGCGTTGCACGACGGGCCCTCCTGGCCACGGGGGTGCGGGATTCATCGGGGCACGACAGGCATCCTGCCAGTCGGTTTCGCCCCATCAAACGGGCATTAAGTCGCTTCGGACGCGGCCTCCGTAGCTTCGGCAGACTGGTCCCGCCCGGCCAGCAAGGCCTCGGTGGCCAGGTCACCAACGATCTCACTCACCCGGATACAAAAATTATCGTTGAGCACCAGCACCTCGCCCCGGGCCACCAGCCGCCCGTTCACCAGCACGTCCACCGGATCCCCCGCCAGCTTGTCCAGCTCCACCACGCTGCCGCCGCTGAGCTTCAGCACGTCCTCCACCAGCATCTCGGTCTTGCCCAACTGAACGGTCACGTTCAGGTCCACGTCCCCCAGCAGGTCGATGCCGTGGTCGCGGGTAAAGCCGTCCAAGTCATCGACTTCGTCGCTGATCTCTTCGACCGCCATCTGGGCCTGCGCCAAGGCCTGGGCCACAAAGTCGTCGTCGGCAACATTGGGGGTTTCGTCAGACATCAAGCACTCCGCGGGGCGTCAGGGTTCAGACGCGAGGACCAACGACCCGGCACCGCCGCGGGGCAGCGCGGCGGCCGGGCTTAGAAGTCGCTGGCAAACTCCATGCACTTGGCGATCAGCACTTCCTGAATTAGCGGCTCGGGCCCTTTGTCCGCCATCTCCCCGTCTTCTTTGGCCATCGGCTTCACCACAGCGTCGGATTCTTCCGGCACATCGCCCAAACGGGTGTCGAGCACCGCCCGCACCTGCCGGGTCAGGGTGGCCAGCTCTTGCTCACGCAGCTGCGCCGGGTTGGCCCGGCGGAAGATCGTGGTGATGTCCCGGCGGATGGACGCCTTCATGGACTCCACTTGCTCTTCCACCCGCTCCTGATGCTTCTTCTTCACCGCGATAAAAATTTCGGTGTCGTACATCAGGTTGCGGCCCGAGGTGGTGTTTTGAAACTTGCCTTTCACCACCATGATCTCGGCCCGCATCTCCATCTCGGCCATCTCGTCCGGCTCGCCGGCGCTGGCGGTCGCCGGCTCGGGTCCGCCACTGAACATGAACAGGCCCACGATCAACACAGCCTCGATCAGCAGCACCGCCCCCACCGCGATGATCGGGATCAGCGGCAGGCCCTTTTGGGGGGCTTCATCGGCTTCGTTTTCGTCTTCGGGCATGGCGGTTGGGTTCGACAGTTAAAGGCGGGCCACTCGAACGCGGGTCATCCGGTACGCGACCGCTTGGTGCGCAATATCCGCCGAACAGCCGACGCTAACTTCGGCCACCGGTCTCGGGTTTCGTGAAATCCTGCTTGAGCGACTCACTGACCAGCACCTCCACCCGGCGGTTGACGCCCGCGTCAGCGCTATCGACCGCCCGCGCGTCCAGTGGCTCGCGGTCGGCATTGGCCGTCAAGCGGAAGCGGGCCGGGTCGATCTCCAGCTCCCTCGTGAGGTGATCAAACGCGGCTTTAGCCCGCGCGTGACTCAGCGCCCAAAGATCGCCAAAGCCCCCCGCCCCACCCGGAGGAAGCTCCAACGCCGCGGCGTGACCGCGAAGCTCGATGACGTTCTCCCAGCCTCGGAACACCTCGGCCACCTGGGCCAACTGAGCCTTGGAGCGCTCGGTGATCCGGGCTGAACCAGGCTCAAACACGATGCGCCCGCCCGCGGCGATCATCATGCCCTCGCGGACTTTGGTCACTTGGGGCTCGCGGCCCTGCTGGCCCGGGTCTTTGGAGTTGGACCGGTTGGGCACCTTGGCCTGGCGCATCTTGGCCGCCTCCAGCACCTGGATCAGCGAGAGGCTCGGGTCGCTGTTGGTCGGCAGCGTGCCGCCCCCGCTCTCGATGCCGAAAGCCTCTTTGATCTCGCTGATGATCGCCGCCGCGACCTCATCTTTCTTGATCTCACTAAACGACACGATCAAGACGAAAAAACACAGCAGCAGCGTCATCATGTCGCCGTAGGTGGTCATCCACTCCGGAGCGCCGGCGGGGGGACATTTGCACTTGTCGGCCATGGTTCTTCCTGAAGTGGCCTAGGGGCCGAGCAACCAAGTGGCCCCGTGTCGTTTCCGAGAGTTCGTTCTGCAACTTGGCCACTTGGCCACTTCTGCCTTTACGCCGCGTCTTCGTCACTCTTACGCATGCTCGGCGGCAAGAAAGTCCGCAGCTTCTGTTCCACCACGCGGGGGTTGTCGCCGCTCTGGATGCTCATCACACCTTTGATAACGATCGATTTAAAGATCACTTCTTCGGACGACCGCCGGGCCAGGCGGTCGGCAAACGGACCGGCTAGCATGTTCGAAACCATGGCGCCGTATAGCGTGGTGAGCAGCGCGACCGCCAGGCCCGCACCGATCGCACTGGGGTCGCTCAGGTCCGCAAGCATGGCCACCAGACCCACCAGCGTGCCGATCATACCCATGGCCGGCGCGTACTTGTTCACCGCTTCCCAGATGCCCTTGTTCGATTCGTGACGATCCACCAGGCCGTCGATCTCCCCCAGCATGATCTGTTCGATCAGCTCCGGGTCGGTGCCGTCCACCGCCATCTGCAACCCCATGGACACGAAGGTGTCATCAATCTCCCGACAGGTGGCTTCCAACGAGAGAATGCCATCGCGGCGGGCGATCTCAGCGTAGCTAACCATGTTGTCGATCAGCTCTTGGATGTCGCTGCCCTTCCAGAAGAAGGCCTTCATCGTCGCGCCGATGATGTTTTTGACCTTGCCCGCGGGGTAGCAGAAAAACACGATGGTCAGCGAGGCCCCCACCACGATGACCACCGACGGGATGTCGACGTACATGCCGATGTTGCCGCCCGAGCCGCTGAATAGCGCCCAGACCACGAGGGCCCAGGTGCCGAGGAAGCCAAAAAGAATGCCGAGATCCATGCGTGCTTACTTTCGCGGGGGCGAGGTGGTTTATCGGTCGTAACGGGCCGCGGCGGCCACAAGACGGACGACCGCCCCGGGCGGGCGCCAGCGCTGCCCGGCCGGTCCCCAGCACCTTCAACTGGGCGGAATGAGCTTGCGGAGGCTGCGGCCGTAGGCCACGCTGCGGTCGATGACGTCGGCCATCGACTCTTTCACAATGAAATGGTCGCCGTTGATCAGCGTAATCGTCGTGTCCGGGTTGGACTCGACGGTGCGGATCAGCTCCGCGTTGATGACAAACGGCTTGCCGTTAAGGCGGGTCACCATGATCATCGCACCAAGCCCAGCAACTCCTGGATCAACTCGTCGCTGGTCGTGATCACGCGGCTGGCGGCGCTGAACCCGGTGCTCGCGGTGATCAGGTTCACAAACTCGTCGCTCAGCTCCACGTTGGACAGCTCCAACGCCCGGGCCACCACTCCACCGGACCCGGCGGTGCCCGCGGTCACGATCGAAGGGTCGCCCGAGTTGTTCTCAGCTTCAAAGAGCGACTGGCCCACTTCCACCAGGCCGTTGTTGTTGGCAAACGTGGCGATGGGGATGCGGCCCAGGGTGCGCCGCAGCCCGTTGCTGAACGTCCCGGTCACCGTGCCGTCGGTGCCCACGTCAAAGTCTTCCAGCGTACCGATGGGAAAACCGTCCTGGGAAAGGCTACGCAGCGTGCTGACCGAATCAACCAGCGCGGTAACCGAGCCGTCCGGATCGGTAAATAGCAGCTGCAGAGTGAGGGGGTTGCCTGCGCCCGTGTCGGCGCGGTCCAGGCTGATGACCGCGTCCGAGACGTTTTGAAGCTGGCCGTCGCTGTTGAACGACGCGGTGCCGCGTCCCAGATAAGTGTCCAGGTCCGAGTCGTCCTCTGCCGTGGCGAACAGCTCCCACTGCGTGCCGTTCTCGTCCTGGGACGTGAGCACGGTGACCAGGTTCACCTGAATGGGGTTGCCCAGGGAGTCGAAGGCCGCAAACGTGGTGATCACCGACTCGCCGGTCGCGTCCTCCACGTTGGTGAAGCTCAAGGGCGTGGACGGCGAAGTCTCGCGGTTTACGATGAGGTTGTTGCCACTGAGGTTGATGCCATTGCCTTCACCCACGTTGCCGCGGATCGACAGCACCCCGCCGGCCACGGTGACCCCCGGCGTCGGCTGCCCGGCGGGTACGGGCGTGGTCGCGTCGATCCCGAAGATGTCTTCCACGAAGGCGGCGAAGTCGCCCAGGGTCGCGCCGAAGGCGTCGGTCTCGACCCCGGGCGTCTGGGCGGCGTTAACCTCGAAGGTCCGGTCGGGGATCGAGGCTCCGCCGCGCGTGCCGTCGGCGATCGTGATGACATCGCCCAGGCCAAAGGCCGGCGCCCCGGTGGCGGTGAATAGCGAATCCAGCGCGGTGGCGGCGGTCGCGGGCACCGTGCCCGCCGGGTCGCTGAACAGCGGCTGCAGCTCGGTGAGCGACCCCTGCGTGGCGACCTCGCCGCCGGCGTTGAGGTTGCCCGCAAAACGGGCTTCGGTGGTGGGACTGGCGATCGTCGTCACCCCCCGGGGCAGGGCGACGTCGGTCAGCACGCCTTCGACCACGTTGAAGTCGTCGTCCACCCCGAAGCCCTGCACCCGGCCCCCGCTGGAGGTGGTGAGGTTGAAGTCCCGGTCGATCGAGAAGTTGCCGTTGCGCGTATAGCGCTGGGTACCGCCGTCGTCGACGATGAAGAATCCGTCGCCCTCGAGCGCGAGGTCGGTGTTGACCCCGGTCGGGCCGATCGCCCCGTTCTCAAAGTTGCGCGTCACCGATCCGATCTGGTTGCCCAGGCCCACCTGGTTGGGGTTGGTGCCCCCGCGCGACCCGTCGGGCGCCGAACCGCTGCCCAAGGTCTGGGAAATCTGGGTCTCGAAGTTCACTCGGCTGCTTTTGAACGCGTTGGTGTTCACGTTCGCGATGTTGTTGCCCGCCACGCTGATGGACGTGCTACCCGCGGCGAGGCCAGTGAGACCGGTGAAAAGGCTGGTGGTAAGTCCCATGGGGTTCCTTTGACGTGCAGGACGTGAGGTTCAGAAGTCGGTTTTAAACGCGGGGCGGAGGCGGCCGTGGAAGATTGCTTTACGGCCAAAAAGTCAGGCGGCGTGGCGGCCCAAGATCGAGCGGAGCGCAGGATTTTCGACGCGGTCGATGCCCGCAAGGGCGGCCAGCGGCGTGGCGAGATTGCCACCGACCGCGTTTGCGGAGTGTGGGAGGTCCTCCGCAACCGGCGTGCCGGGAAGCGGAGTCGCGGGGGCGGAAGCCGACCCGGGCACCGCGGTCTTCTCGGCCAGCAGAGCCTCAAAGCTGCGCCCCGACTCGGCCGCCGAGGTGGGCAGCGTCGCGGCCCCCGGCAGCCCGGCCGGGCGGACCGTGGGTTCCAGCAGGCGTAGGAGGTCGGTCGCACTAGCCATCGGTCGCATCGGCCTCATCGGTCAGGCTGCGGAGCGCAGAATCGGCTGGGTCGGCAAAGCCCGCCGGGCTACCGGTCAACCCGGCCCCCGCCACGCTGGCGACCGGAGCGGCCGCCGGCGGCGGGGCAGCGGCCTCCGCAATTTCGGTCACACGTTCCAGCGGCAGCCGGACCCCGGTGTCCAGCTGCACCTCGGTGCTGCCGTCTACCACACGCACCGAGGTCACGGTGCCGCGGGCCACGTCGTTGCTCAGCGTCAGCCCCTCGACCTCGCGACCGATCAGCGAACCGGCCTGGCCGATAGAGTTCTGCAACACGAGGTTTTCCAGCTGTCCCTGCAAAGACAGATCGCTTTCGATGCTGCGCAGGCTCGAAAGCTGCTCCAGGATGGCCGCCGAATCGTTGGGTTCAAAGGGGTCTTGATTGGACAGCTCTTCGACCAAAATCCGGACGAAATCGGTGCTCTCCAACTCGCCAAAGGCGTTGCCGCCGCCCGTGGGGGCTGCGGTCGCTCCGGGCAGCGGGGCGTTAAGCGAGGGGTTCAGGTTGGCCAGGGTGCTCATGAAGGCTCGGGGGTGAGAGGTCAGTACGCGACGCAAAGATCAGGCCGCATTAATCTCGCCCTCCGGTATGTCTTCCGCAATTCACATGCCACGGTTACCCGTCGGCGCCAAACAACTGCGCACGGAAGCCGCTTTCATCCGAGGGTTCGTTGCCGAACCGGTTTCCACGCCGGGCCTCGGCTTCAGCTTCACCGCGTTCACGTCCGCGGCTCTGCTCCCCGCCCGCGTTCTGGCTGCCGGGCCGACCGTCGCTGGGCGCGTTGTCCTGGCGTGTCGACTGCCCCTCGCCCTGCGTCGCCTGGTGGCCGCCAAGAACCTGACCCTTGATCTGTACGCCCAAACGCTCGACGGTGAGGCCCTGGTTCTCCAAGGCGCTGCGCAACTGGGTGAGCTGCTTGGTCAGCAAACGCCCTCCTGCGTCGCTTTCGGCCAAGAAGTCCGCCGACACACTGGCCCCTTGCAGCTGCAGGTTGATCCGCACCGTACCTAGCTCGGGCGGGGTAAGCCGCAAGGTCAGGCCTCCGCCGTTTTGCTTCACCGCCGAGTTAAGAGCCCGGGACAAACGCACCGCGTTCAAATCATCCGCCTCCAGCACAACCTCCGTCCCTCCGGCGGCCACCGTTGCCGACGCTACGGGGGAAACGGCCGTACGCGGCGACACGTCGGCACCCAGAGCGTCCAACACCGGAGTTGCCACCGCCGGCGCGGGCGCGCTAGGCCGCGCGGCCCCGTCCACCGCGCGCGGCGAGTCGAGCGATTCGCGGGCCGGGTCCGACACCAGCCCCGCTTCGATCGCCGCCGGGCTCCGCGCCGCCGGGGCCGTTCCGCGACTCACCGGTGCGAGCGTGCGGACCTGGCCCACTGCCGCCCCGGTGACCGGGACCGTTTCCGCCGCCGGGCCCACAGGAAGCTCTTGCGACGCCGGGGGCACCGGCAACGCCGCGGGGTCCGCTTGCCGCGCCACCCCGGACACCTGCACCTCACGCCCGGCCGCCCGAAGCCCAGCGTCCAGTCGCTCCAACGATGCCACCGGGGTCTCCACAGCCGGCAACGCGCCGGGCTGCGCCGGCGCGGAGGCCTCCGCCGGTACCGCCACCAAAGAGGCGGGAGCGGTCGTCGAAGCCGAAGCCTGAAGCTGCACCGGCACGCGGGGCGCGCCCAGGGACTGCCCCGGGCTTTGGGCCTGCGTTTGCGCCTGCGTCCGGCCCGCCAAACCGGCAATCAACTGCTCAGCCGCGACCACGGTCGGGTCGGTCCGGTCCTCGGCACTGGCGATCACGGGCACCGGCTCCGCCCCGGGCGAATCGACCGAGGATTCGGCCGGTTCGTCCACGGGCCGCTCGGTGCCCGGCCCCGCACCCGCCTCAGCCACCGGGTCCTCGTCGGGGGCTTGGGCACGGTCTGAATCCGTCGTCACGGCCGCCGGGCGCTCACCGCGCGGGGAACGCGGCGCCTCGGCGTCGCGACGTTCGTCGGGCCCCCGTGTGGCCCGGTCCAGCTCGTCACGGAAGGCCGACGCGTCGTTGGTTTCGGGGCGCGCGGCGGGCGCCGGCGGGGAAACCGCGCGGTCGGCGGCAGGCAGCGGCAGCAGCAGGTCGGCGCTCAAAGGGTGGGGTCCGTAGGAGGTGGCGGGGTGTTCACGGCGGCCCGGGCGGCCACCTCACTGCGGGTGCGGAGCTTCTCAATCAGCCACGCAGCGCGGGGCAGGTCTTCTTCGGCTTTAAACGCCTTGAGCACGCTCGCCGACTTGCGCGGCTGCATGGCGGCCAGATAATCCACCACCACGCCTTCTTCTCCGGCATCGACGTAGGCATCAATCACGCCCTTGGCCTGTTTGGGCGGCAGGGCTTCCAGGCTGGCAACCGCCCGGCGAAAATCTTCGTCCTGCAACTCGGCCGTGCGGCGGGCCACCCGCTGGGCAAAGGCCGCTTCACGTTGTTTCAGATCTTCCAAGTCCCGGCCGATCGCCGCTTTGTCCTGGGCCAAGCGCGTGCGGATCGCCGCGGCTTCGTCTTTCAGGCTTTCGAGCCGCAAGCGATCGAAGCGGTCTTCATCGCGGTTCGCCGCCAGCTGCTCGGCCAGCGTCTGGGGCCCGCGGCCGGCACGATCCAGGCGGGCCAGCTCGTCGCGGGCCGCAACCGCGGCGGCTTCCGCCGCGGCGGCTTCAGACTGGGCCGCCGCTTCGGCCGTCAGCGTCGGGCGAAACATCTCCACCACCCGCTGCACCCGTTCTCCGTCGAGCCGGTCCGAGGCCTTGAGCCAGCCCACGAACCCCACCGCGGCAATGAGGTGGATCAAAATCAGCAAGATAAACGCGGCCAGTAACGCCTTCATGCCGGCACCTCCGAGCGGCTCGATGCCGACCGCGCCCAGGCACGAGCCGCCTGCTCGTCCAGCTGCGCCTGCTCCACCCGCCGCTG
>CALLPP010000025.1 GCA_938015655.1 uncultured Algisphaera sp. | reverse complement strand
GTTAAAAATACATTACTCGCCCTTTCGCCACTCTAATAAAGTCCGAAGACTCGTTCGCGTTCGACTTGCATGTTTTAGCCATGCCGCCAGCGTTCGATCTGAGCCAGGATCAAACTCTTCGATTGAATTTTGTTGACGAGCAAGCCCTCAAAGTGGCTTGCGGTTGTCTTCAAGAAGATGAACCTGTTACCCCGTACTCCTTCACGCTATTGCGATCCAGCAGTATCGGGGCGGTCATTACAGCGGGACCCTCCACAAGGGTTCGCCCCGCTGCCCTCCGAGTCGGCTAAGAGCTCGGAGGAGTTTTTGGGTTACTCACATCCTTTAAGCACGCGGTCTGTGAAACCCGCGTGCCGATCCACAAAGATGTGCCCAAACCATGCACCGTGAAGTGGCATGGCGTTGGAGATTTTTCCGCCGCCGGCAGCCTGTGACGACTGACCGGCGGAGGCACATCCTCGCGGCGATTTCCCAACTGTCCACTTGTCAAAGATCAGCCGCTCAAAAAGCAGTAACTCGTTAAAGAGCAATGCTTTCTAGCGTTGAATGGCTGCCGGAGCAGACATCGTTGCCCCCGCCTCGCGGCTGGGGGTCGGACATCATAGGGAAGCCATTCATCCTGTCAAGGCCTCTCAGAAACTGTTGAAGTTTCGTTGAGGTTGTCGTTCCGAAGAACCTTTCCACTGGGCGTTTCCGGCGGGTGCCGGTCGCGAGCGGGGAACCATTGGAACAGATTTTTCGGGCCGCGTCAAGTCGGTGCTCCCGTCGATGATGATTCTTTGGCTCGGCGGGGGTTATCAGCCGGCCCGCCCCAGCGTCCTCCCCCAAGCTCCTGTGCCCAAGACCACGCAATCCGCCGTGGGCACGCTCAAAGCCCCTGAACAGCCCGTGACCGCCCCCCCCCGATCCGCCTCCCGCAGGAGGCTCGTCCCTGTACCAATGCAAACGTCCACGCCTAGATTCCTCATTCCCCGGCCGCCACCGGGCCACAACGATTCCGCTTCCACGCCCCTGGCGCCTGCGCGCCAGACCCGGAAAAGACGCCTCCGGCTACAAACGCAAAACTAAAACTTTCCCCCGGCCCCCTCCAATCCCCACAGAAAGCACCGCAATGCCACGTTTCTTCGGCCTTCCCACCACCTCACTCCTGTCCGCCGCCCTGCTCATCGGGTGCGCCGAGGATTCCCCCACGCCGCAACCACCCGCGACGACCGACGTCTACCAGGTCCGGGGCGTCGTGAAGTCATTGCCCAACGAGGGTAGCCCGGGGTCCGGCCTGATGGTGCATCACGAGGCCATCCCCACCTTCATCGGACACACCGGCGAGGCCGAACCCATGCCCGAAATGACCATGGGCTTCCCCCTGGGGGCCGGAGTCACCGCGGAAGACCTGGAAATCGGCGACAAAATCGAGCTTCGCTTCGAAGTCACCCGGGGCGTGAAATTCGAAGCCACCGAAATCAGCCCCCTGGCCGACAATACCGCTTTGGAACTCCACGGCCCGGGCGCCGGACACGATCACCACGACCACTAAGCCCCGGTACAACCTGAGCCCGGGTGGACCGACCACACACCGAGTCGGGATTCGATGTTGTCTCCCCCCCGCAGCGCGTCCATACTGCCCCTTCCTCGGCGGTTTGAATCGGCCGCCGCCCCCATCCTCGCTCCACCTCCCCGAGACCCCCATGCCGCTTCAGATCCGCCCCGCTGATGAATGTGAACTCGACCTTGTTTCGCTGGGCGAGTGCATGATCCGCCTGTCGCCGCCCGGCCACGGCCGGATTGAGTTTGCCAACACCATGGAAGTCTCCGTGGGCGGGGGCGAATACAACGTCGCCTACGCCCTGGCCCGGCTGGGCCTGCGGACCGGATGGGTGGGCGGGCTCAACGATTCGCCGATGGGCAACATCATCGCCAACCACGCCCGCTCGGCGGGAGTCGACGTGTCGAACGTGATCACCCGGCCCTACGACGGCTTCGGCATCGAGAACCGCGTGGGCCTGAACTTCACCGAAGTCGGCGTCTCGAAACGCGGGGCCACCACCAAATACGACCGCGGACACGCCGCCACCGCGGGCATCAAGCCCGGCGAGGTCGACTGGAAGCACCTGTTCCAAACCCGGGGCGTGCGCTGGCTGCACACCGGCGGTATTTTCACCGCGCTGTCCGAAAACACCCGCCAGGTCGCGGCCGAAGCGATCAAGGCCGCCCACGAAGCGGGCACCGTCGTGTCCTACGACCTGAACTTCCGCGGCAAGCTATGGGATTCAGAAACCGCCATCGCCACCACCAAACCCCTGGTGCCCTACATCGACTGCCTGATCGGTAACGAAGAAGACTTCGAGAAAGTTCTGGGCTACCACGTCGAGGGTGTGGACATCGAGTCCGACGCAGACCTGGACACCGGCGCTTTCAAAAACATGGTGAACCAGGTCGTCAAAGACTTCCCCAACATCAAGGTCGTGGGCACCACGCTCCGCAGCGTGAAGACCGCTCTGATCAACGACTGGTCGGCCATCATGTGGAACGACGGCACCTTCTACCAAGGCCTGGACATGCCCCGGCTGGAAATCGAAGACCGCGTCGGCGGCGGTGACGGCTTCGCCTCGGGCTTCACCTACGGCTTCCTCACTGGTAAAGACGCCCAGCGCTGCGTGGACCTGGGCGTCGCCCACGGGGCCCTGATCATGTCCACCCGCGGCGACACCAGCCAGCTGAACCTCGAAGAGCTCGAACGCACCGCCGACGGCGGCTCCGCCCGGATCGTGCGCTAACGATTCCAAACTCTGGCTTTTCACCAAGACCCCCGCGGCCCGCCCGCGGGGGTCTTTTGCTAAACACCGCGAACCAGCGCACCGCATCATCTGATGCGGCACGCTAAAAGCCGTAAATCAGGCGCAGCGCGATCGACCCCACCGTGTTTTCTCCGTCCTGGGTCTCAAACTCGCGCGTGAAGTACGTCTGCTGATACGCCAGACGCACCTGCAGGCCGTGACGCTTCCACTCCAGCCCGAACCCGCCGCTGAACTCGCCCACCAGCGGGATCCGCTCGACCGACAGCGACGGGTCGCGCGAAAAGCTGCCGTCCAGCAGCGTGTTGAACTCGACGTACCGCGCCACCGCGCCGCCAAACAAGTACACGCTCAGCCCCGTGTCCCGGCCCTCGAAAGTCAGGGTGGTCTCGCTTGCCACGTCCGTTAGCCGCCCCGGGCCGAAGTCATCGGGCAGCTGATACCCCACCCGCAGCAGCCCCCCCGCCGAGGCCCGGCGGAACGTCGTGCCCAACTCCAGGTCCACCCTGGGGATCAGCTGCCAGCCGATGGGTTGGCCCGCCAAGACCGTCTCGCCCAGGCCCACACGCCACTTGCGCCGCAAAATCAAATTCACCTGCAGCTCGTCTTCAAGCTGGTCGTCGTAGTCCGGGTCCGGCGCATCAAACAGGTCGTGGATCGACTCCTGCACGAACTCGGCCTGGGACGAGGGCCCAACCACACCGACATCCAGCTGCACATGGTCCAGCACATCGCTCTTTTCACGCTGCCAGAACCCGCCCACGAACAAGAAGCCCGCGTAGGGCCGGTCGCCGGGCTCGGGGGGCTGGTCGATGTTGTCGGGCGTGAAAATCTGCTGGGCCACCACCAACCCCGCCGCCGTTTTGGCCGGCGCCAAGCCCAAGGCATCTTCAAACCCCGTCCCGGCCCCGCGCCACGCCAGCGAGAAGCCTTGGCCCGAGGTGTAGTGCCGGTCGGTGTTGTCGTTGGGGCGCACAAACGTCCCGTCGTTGTCGAAGTAAAACGTCAACGACTGCACCGGCGCCACCACCGCGGCCAGGCCCGCGTCGTGGAGCGGCACGTCATGCGGGGCCACCTCCTGCGCCCGGCTCCACGCGGGCACACACACGCACCCTGCCAACCACCAGCCAACGGTTCGCTGCAGCATCAGGCCTTCTTTGGTTCAACGCCGATGTAAGCCACCAGCTCCGGGAAAAATTCAGAAAAGTCATCGAGAAAGCACTCGGCTTGGTTGTTTAGGACGTCCGCCGCCTTCTCCAGCTCCACCCGCCGGCCGCTGCGTTCAAACACCCGGGCCGACATCCGCTTCAGGGTATGGCGGATCCCTCCCACCGTCGCGTAGGGCGTCACCCAGTCTTCATCGCACAGCAGCCCCACCACCCGCCGGGTACGCGGAGCCAGCCCCACCGTCTGCGATCGCAGCCCCGCGTAGGCCGCGGCGATGAACGCCGCCCGTGGCTGCGGGTGCAGCTCCGCCCAGCGCACCGAGAGGCAGTGGTCGTAAATCACATCCACCAGCACACCAGCGAAGTGGCCAAAATCGCCCCGCAGACGCGCCCGCGACCGGCCGAACACCGGGTGGGTGTCAGTGAACGCGTCCACCCGGCGGTGCCGCCGCACGCCTTCCCAGACCTCCGGCCCCACGTCCGCAGGCTTCAGCCCCCCGCGGTGCAGGTCCGGCAACAGATTTCCCAGCATCGACGCCGGGGTCGAGTCGGCGAGATAGAGATGCGCCAGCACATTCACCATCCGAGTGTCCCGGCCACCCGCCCCTTACGCAAACCCGCGTGCCCCCCGAGCCCCCAGCCGGCCCCGCGGGCGCACTACTCCGCGCACCACACCCACACATCAAAACAATGTTGAAAACTTGTTGCAAAAGTCGCCCAAGGCCCCGCCAGCCCTAGCCCCGGCACCCCAAGGCGTTTCGCGCAAAAAAACCTTCGCTACAGGGCTCCGATCCTGTAAACGAAGGCGCGCCAGGGCATTTTAGACCTTGGAAATGCCATCCTATCGCTTGGCTCCAACGACTGTCAACGCATCTTCCGATAAAATTATAAGCAATTATTTAAAAAATAGTAACAATTACCGCGCCATCACCAACGCCCGGCACGGCCATCAAACCCATCCCGGGATGAGGCCCCCGCCCCTCTTCGCCGGCCATCCGCGCCCCGTCCGGAACGGCTCCGGATCGCGCTCGCCAAGCCTGGCAGCGCGCAGACCCCCGCCCGGGATTCGTCACCCGCGCAATGTGGAAAGGCTGTCGCACTGCTTCCACCCTGACACCAACGCCCGCCCCGCGACGTCACGCCGTCATCGACGCCAGCTTCACACGAAACAAGCCCAACACCTCGCTCACGCGATGCACCGGCAGATCCAGCACCAAGCCGATCTCTTCCGCGCTCAGCTCGTCCACGTAATACATCAACACCACGTACCGGTGTGATCTCTCCAGACGCGTGAGAATCTCTTTAAGATGCGCCGTGGCCTGCACGTCCATGCCCATCCTCTCTGTAGAGCCGCACCCACAAACACCGGACGACGCGCGACCGGCGGTTGTGTCAGGCGACGCCCAACTCGGTTTTGAGCTGCGCCGCCCAGTCCTTCACCCGCTGCTCGGTCAACTCCGGCTGGCAGTCGTCATCGAGGGCCAGCCCGCAGAACTTGCCGTCGATCAGGCCCTTAGACGCCTCGAAGTCGTGGCTGTCGGTTTCAGTAAAACCGATTTTCCCCTCGGCCCCCCGCTCCAGC
Organism: uncultured Algisphaera sp.; assembly: GCA_938015655.1. Lineage (GTDB taxonomy): Bacteria > Planctomycetota > Phycisphaerae > Phycisphaerales > Phycisphaeraceae > Algisphaera. Next base: position 6,288 of record CALLPP010000025.1, on the reverse strand, counting down.
AGCTTCTCGTACACCATGCCGATCGCGTCCTGGTAGGTGTCCGGGTAGCCGCCCTGGTCGCCCATGCCGAACATCGCGATCTTGGTCCCCGCCAGGTCCACCGAATCCACGGCGTCCACCACGTCCTGCCAGTCATACTGAATTTCGCCCACGTCCCAGGTCGGCACCCCGCAGATCACGAAGTCGTAGCCCGCCAGCCCCTCGGCCCCAACCTGCGCAACGTCGTCGTAGGTTTCAAAAAAGTCGTCGGGGAACTCATCACGGATCAGTTCGGCGGCGGCTTCGGTCTTGCCGGTGCAGGTTCCGTAGAGCAGGGCGGCTTTCATCGCGGGGTGGCCTCGGGGCGGGGAGAAAGGAAAAAAAACTAGGTTCCGGCAGCGTCGCGGGAAGTGCCTCCAGAACCCCATCCACGGGGCCCGGGCACTTCAAGCCACACCGGGGCAGAGTGTAGACCAGGCCCTGGGGCCATGCAGCACGACCGTCATAAAAGGAACCACCCAACGCCCCCCCGCCCACCGAGAGGTTGACCGCCCTTGAAACCCCTCCGATAGCGCGGTGCCCGCCTTGTCCCAACCCAGGCCCACCCCATGCCAAGCATCTTGCTGGTTCAACCCCCCGACGACCCCGAACGCGCCGCAGCGCTCTCGGCGCAGCTCAGCACCCCCCACGGCTGGTCGGTCACGTCAGCCACCCCCGAAAGCCTCGCCGCCCTAGACCAGGCCGCCGTCCAGGCTTTCGACCTGGTCACCCTCGAACTCTCACTTACTCAAAGCGATGGCGGCAACACCCTCAAGCAGCTAGCCGCACTCCGCGGCCGCGGACCGGTGCTCGTCACCGCCCGCCCGGACGCCCCGGCAGACGCCCTGGCCGCCACCCTGGCCTGCGGGGCTTCGGGCCTGGCGGTGTGCGACGGCCACGCCCGCAAAGTGCTGGAATGCGCCGCCCGCGTGCTGGGCGACGTGAACCACGACGCCACCCGCCGGCGGCTGCTGGGCTGCATGACCCAGAGCCGCTGCGTCTTCGAAATCGGCTGCGACCCGACCCTTTTGCCGGCCCTGGTCACCCGCCTGCAAAACAGCGTGGCGATGTTTTGCGTCTGTGACGAAGCCGAACGCGCCAGGATCGGCGTGGCCGTCGAAGAAGCGCTCAGCAACGCGCTCTACCACGGCAACCTGGAACTGGACTCAAAACTGCGCGAAAACGGCGTGCAGGAATATTACGCCCTGGCCGCCGAGCGGCGCACCCTCGCCCCTTACCGCGACCGCACCGTCACGGTGACCGAACAGCTGACCCCCGACGAGGTGAGGATCACGATCCAAGACCAGGGCCCGGGCTTCGACATCCGCCGCCTGACCCCCGCCCCGGACACGGACGACGACGCGGACTTTGAAATCCCCTCGGGCCGCGGCTTCATGCTGATGCAGGCGTTTATGGACGAAATCGCCTACAACGATCGGGGCAACCAGGTTACTTTGGTGAAACGACGCCACCAGTCCCCGGCCGCGGCCAACGCTGCTTAGCCCGAGGGCACCGCCCCGCCCTGAATCTTCGCCGCCCTCCTCGCCCCATCCCCGCCCGGCACCGTCACATCGGCTTGGCTTCCACCGTCGCGTCGTACACCGCCAAAAGCTTCTCTTTGTCGAAGATCATTTCCTGGCGCGACATGCCCACGATGTCGTAGGTCTGGGTCAGCTCGATCGCGTCCACCGGGCAGGCTTCTTCGCACATGCCGCAGAAAATACAGCGCAGCTCATCCAGGTCGAACTTCACCGGGTACTTCTCCCGGTCGTTCCAGGGCGATTCTTTGCCCTCGATGTGTATGCAGTTCGCCGGGCAGGCCGTCGCGCACATGAAGCAGGCCACGCAGCGCACCCGCCCCTCTTCGTCGCGGTTCAACCGGTGGACCCCACGGTAATTGCCCAGGTTCATCCCGCCTTCTTCCACGGGGATGTCCTCGCGGCGCTGCTCGGGGTACTCCATCGCCCGGTTGCCCTTGCGCGACGAACCTCCCACCGACCCCACGATGTGCCGCAGCGTCGTGCCCAGGCCCTTGAACACCTCGGGCAAGAAAAACGACTCCGCCGCAGTCATCGGCGGCAAATCAACGTTCACGGTGTCAAAATCGGTCACGGCCATACGCAGATGATAGTTCCCCCTCCCCCCAGCGTCAGGCGGGCCGCCTCCCGGACCGCGGGCCTTCAGTTGCCGCGCCAAAAACGCGGGAGAAACAGCACCGCAAAGGCGTAGATCTCCAGGCGGCCCAGCAGCATCAGCAAGCTCAGCAGCGCCAGCGAAGGCGACGAAAACCACCCGTAATTCTGCGTGGCCCCCACCCCATTAAAGCCCGGGCCGATGTTGCCCAACGTCGACAGGCTCGCGGTGGCCGCCGTCAAAAAATCCACCGTCTCGCCCCCGCGCGACTCAAACACGCCGATGAGCAGCGCCCCGGCCGCCACCAGCGCCAGCACAAACAGGCAGTAGGTCAACGCACTAAGCTTGCTCTCCTCGTCCACCACCGCCGGCCCCACCCGCAGTGGCCGCACCACCTGCGGGCGGAACGAACGCTCCAGCGACGCCGCCATCACCTTCAGCACGATCCAAAACCGAATAACCTTGATCCCCCCCGCCGTGGATCCAGCACACCCGCCCACAAACATCAACCCCACCAACAACGCCCGGCTCAGAAACGGCCACTGGTCATAGTCGGACGTCACAAACCCAGTGCCGGTGTGCAGCGCGATCGTCTGGAAGCCCGCGAATCGCAGCGCCTCGCCCACCCCCGCGTCGAGCACCACCCCCGCGGTGGTCACAATCTGACCGCCGTAGAGGTTCCCGGCCACAACCAAGATCACCACCAGCTTTAGAAGCAGGTAGACCCGCAACTCCTGGTCATACAACGCGTCGCGCCATCGCCCACGTACCAGCAAAAACATCAGCCCGAAGTTTACCCCCGCCAGCAGCATAAAAACCATGCTCACCAGATCGACCCCCAGCGAGCCATACGCCCCCATGCTCGCGTCACGGGTGCTCAGCCCCCCCGTGCTGACCACTGAAAACGCGTGGCATACGCTCTCAAACCACGCCATGCCCACCGCGCGGTAGCTCACCACCGCGGCCACGGTGATCGCCAAGTAAATCACCCACAAAACCCGGGCCGTCTCCCCGATACGCGGCCGCACCCCCTGCGACTGGGGCCCGGGCGCCTCGGCATGAAACAATCGCTTCCCGCCGCCGCCGCCGATCATCGGTAGCACCGCCACAAACAGCACCACGATGCCCAGTCCCCCCAGCCAGTGGGTGAGGGCACGCCAGAGCAGCAGGCCTTTGGGCAGCGAAGCAATACCGTTCGGATACCCGCCCAGCACCGTGGCCCCGGTCGTCGTCAGCCCCGACATCGCCTCGAAGTAACACGCGGTGAAGTTTTTGAACGGGTGCGCCGGCGGCACCCAAAACGCCAGGGCGACCGGCTCGCCTGTTGTGTCCGGATCCACCGCCGGTGTCGCCAGCGGGGCCGGGCGCCCATCGGGCCCGCCCAGCTGCGCCCACACGTAAAAAGGCGCCGCCGACAATCCCGCCCCCAACAACCAGCCCACGGCCACCAGCAAAAGCGCATCGCGGCGGAGCACCGTGGGCACACCCGACGCCCGTCCGCACCACCAAAACGCCGACCCCACCAGCCCTGACAGCAACGTCCCCGCACCCAACGCCACCGCCGCCAGGCCCTCGCCCTCGGACCAGCCAAAGCCCACCAATTCCACCCCGGTGGTCAGCCCCATTGCCGCGGCCAACACCAGAAGCAGCAGGCCCAGTTGATACGCAACGTAGCGGTAGTTCATAGTTTCAAGGTTCGAAGTGCGGAGGTCAAATTTCGAAGCGATTCACCCCAAAAGACGAACGTGCAGCCTCACCTAGAACTTCGCACTACGTGCTTCTCTACGCCCCAAACAAGCCCCGTAGCGTCGCCAAGCAGTCCGGCGAGCCGATCACCACCACCGTGTCGCCGGCCTGCACCGTGTCGTCGGCTCCGGGCACAAAGGCCCGCCCCCCGCGGGAAATCGCCGCCACCAACGCCCCCTCGGGCAAAGGAAGCTCCCGCAACGACACGTCGATCACCTGCTTGGCCAGCCCCGGCACGCGGATTTCGTAAGCGTTGGCGATACCCTCGGCGATCACCCCCAGCTGCGTCACCGCCTCGCCGGCCAGCAGCCGCTCGATCTCGTGTACCGCCGTCGCCCGTGGACTAAAGGCGTGGTCCAAGCCGATGTGACCAATCAGGTGCAGATAAGTCGGCCGCTGCAACACCGCGATCGCGCTCTTAGCCCCCATACTTTTGGCCCGGGCCGCCGCCAAAATATTGGTCTCTTCGTCCTCGGTGCAGGCCACAAACGCATCGGCCTGGTCCACCCGCTCGTCAATCAAAATATCCGAGTTGATCACGTCCCCGTTGATCAGCGTGACCCACGGCAGCTTTTCCGCCAGTTCCTGGGCCCGGCCGGGCCGCTGCACAAACAAACGCACCGACACGTTGCGGTTCCGCAGCTCGCGGCATAGCCACGCGCCCTGCGTCGAACCGCCCATCACCATGACGTTCAGCCGCCCGCCCGCGTCGGGCTTAAACAACTTCACCGTCTTCTCCAGGCTCTTGGCCTCGCCGATCAGCGTCACCAAATCGCCCGCCAGCACCTTGCTCCGGGCCTTGGGCAAAAACGACACGTCGCCCCGCTCAATCGCCGCCACCCGGCTCGCCGCCGGAAGCTTCAGGTCGCACAGCGGCACCCCCACCCCCTTGGCCTTGTGCGGCACGCGGATCCGCAGCAGCTCAATCGCCCCGCGGGCAAACTTCTCCACCGCGTGAGCCCCGGGCGCCCGCAGCGTCGCCGCGATCTCCTGAGCCGTGCTGTACTCCGGGCACACCAGATGGTCGATGCCCAGGTGCTTGGCGTAGTCCAGCCCCTTACCCTCGTAATACGCCGAGTGATGCACCCGCGCGATCGAACGCTCGCACCCGATCGCCGTAGCGATCGACGCCGCCAGCAAGTTGATCTCGTCCACCTGCGTGGCGGCGATAAACAAATCCGCCGTCGCCGCACCCGCCTCGGTCAGCACGTCGGCCCGCGTACCGCTGCCCACCATCGAGCGCACGTCGATCGAATCGTCGATTTCCGCCAGGCGGTCCGCGTCCTGATCAATCAGCGTCACGTTGTGGCCCAGCGGCGCCAGCACCTCAGCCGAATGGCGGCCAACTTCGCCGGCGCCGCAAATCACAATGTCCATGCAATCCTCTGGATCAGGGGCAACCACCGCCCTCCGCCAACGGCCAGCGGAGGGTCACTCCAGCACGTCGGCCTTCTTCGGGGCCTTGGCCACCGTCGGCCCGGGAATGATGCCCAGCCCCCGCAGGCGGTCCTTCACCACCTCCGCGGTCGAATCCTCGTAATAGGCAAAACTCAGCGCCTCGACCGCCGCCGGCACGTCGTTGACCGCCTCATAAAAATCAGCCTGCGCCAGGTAAGGCCGGATATCGCCTTTCACCGCAAAAAAACCCGCCTTATCGAGCGCCAGCTTCTGCCCGTCCGAATCGCCCACCAACCCCATGAACTTCGCCTGCCGCATGAAGTCACGCGACTGCTGCCCGTGGGTCTTCACCATGTTGTCCAAAAAATCGTAAAGCGTCTGGGTCTGCGACTGCCGGTAATAAGAATCTGCCAGGGCATCGGCAATCCGCGGGGTCCACGCCGGATCTGCTGGACGCAAAGCCAGCGCCTGCTCCAGCGGCACCTGAGCCCGCAACGGCTCGTCAGCCGTCAACAGATTCACCCCCAGCCAGTACTGCGCCCGGAAGTCCGTCCCCCGGGCCTCCACCGCCGCCTGAAAATGCTCGATCGCCGCAGCCGTATCGCCTTGCCGCATGCTGCTGATCCCCTCGCTGCGCTGGCTCACACTGGATTCGCAACCCACCAGCATCCCCCCCGCCAGCAACGCGGCGTGGGCACAAAAAGCGGTAAAACGGCGGGCGGGGCGTGCAGGGGTCATGGTCGGTTTCATCCGGAAGTCTCACAGAGCAGCGCAAAGACATCTAAAAAAACGCGGGACGCCAAAGCGACACGCCATTCGAAAGACTCCGCGCCAATCTCTAGGATAACCGCCGGGGCCCAGCAACGCCCCCCGCCCCCCCCATGACCGCGCCCCGCCCCACCACCCTGCTGGCCCACCACGCGCCCGCCGGGTTTCATTACGACTGGCTTATCGACCCGCCCCCCAGCGCGGGAACCCCAAACCCGCCGCCCC
>CALLPP010000024.1 GCA_938015655.1 uncultured Algisphaera sp. | reverse complement strand
TCTACCTGTTTCTCTAAGATAATTTAGCTTATAAGAATCAGCGAATAACATCCTAGAAGTATTCCCTCTTTTAAAGGAAAGAAAGAAATTGTCTTCTGATACGAACTGTAGCCGCTGCCCAGCAAAATTAGTCTCGTGCTGATAAGATGCCCGTAAGAAATGCCTTGGATTGTCTCGATACTTCTCATTAAAAGAATACAAAACACTTCCTGCATATTTCAATCGCTCATCTTTAAAACCATAGGCTACATATCCTTCAAGTTGTATTTTAGGATTGAATTTGACCGTCGTTCCACCACCCACTCGTAAGCGAAATCCTTCTACATCATTGAAACTATACGGACTCTTCGGAAATCTGGGGGATTCCTAGGAAGCTCGTCTTGTGTACGGCGTTTAGAAAGGCGCCGAAAAAGTGCGAAAATCGAATCTTAGAACGTGTGTGAGAAGTCCCGCACGCCTGCGTGCGGCGAAAACAAATTTACATACGAGACGCTACACCAACACACGGGACTTTTCACGCACATTCTTAGTAGGTGCACCCATTGCCCTGCGAGGCCTCCCTTCTAAATCAGATTCGGACCTAGCGGTACAGCCCGACAGGCTGCGATGCGCTCTCCCTCAATTGCAGCGCAAGATCTACGCTGCCTCCTCTCGTGGCCGCGGAGAGACGATCGCCCCCCACGCCCCCGCGGGGCTCACTATCATCCAGCCCACCGGTTCTTCCCCGTCACGCCTCCCCGCCACGCCTGACCATGCCCCTTTCTTTCATCAAAATGCACGGCCTGGGCAATGACTACGTCTACGTCGATGGCTTCACCCACACCATCCCCGACCCCGTCGCCTTGGCGGTGCAGATCGCCGACCGCAACTTCGGCATCGGCGGCGACGGGCTCATCCTCGCTCTGCCCCCCAGCGTAGGGGTCAATGCCCACGCCCGCATGCGCATGTTCAACGCCGACGGCAGCGAGAGCGAGATGTGCGGCAACGGCATCCGCTGCGTCGCCAAGCTGGTACACGACCATCGCCTGGGCCCGGACCCGGGCGCCAGGCCGCTGCGCATCGAAACCGGCGCCGGCGTGCTCAGCCTTGACTACACCCTGGGACCGGCGGGCACGGTCGATCAGGTCACCGTCGACATGGGCGCCCCAGTGCTGGACCTGCCGCAGGTCCCGGTGGACGCCAGCAAAATCGATGCCCAACTCGACGGCTTCCACTACGTCAGCATGGGCAACCCCCACGCGGTCTTTTTCGTTAACGACGCCGACGACCTCGCACGCCCCGTCCTGGGTGCCAAGCTCGAACGCCACGCCGCTTTCCCTAACCGTATCAACGTCCATTTCGTCCGCCTGCGCAGCCGCACCGAAGCCGATGTCTATCACTGGGAACGCGGCAGCGGGGCCACCCTCGCTTGCGGGACGGGCGCCTGTGCCGTCGCCGTCGCCGGCGTCCGCGCGGGGCTCACCGAGCGCACCCTCATCGCTCACCTGCCCGGCGGTCCGCTGCACCTGGACTGGCGCGACGGTGGCCCCGACCACAACCATGTTTTCATGACCGGCCCCGCCACCGAAGTCTTCCGCGGCGAATGGCCCGGGTCAGACCGGTGAGCCGCGCGGTGTGGTCACACCGGGGCGCTAGGCGGACCCACCGCGGCGTGGCCCGCGCCAGGCCGCCACGCCCAACACCGCCCACCCCAGCAGAAAACACACGCCTCCCACCGGCGTGATGGCTCCGAGCCAGCGCTGTCCGGTTAGGGCCAGGGCGTACAGCGAACCACCAAAAATCAGAATCCCCGCAAAAAACAACCAGGCCACCACGGCGCCGGTCCGGCCCAACTGGTCGCCCAAGGCTGCCAGCCCCAACAAGGCCAGCGCGTGATACGCGTGGTAACGCACGCCGACTTCAAAGACCGCCAGTAGATCGGGGCTCAACCGGTCTTTAAGCCCGTGAGCGCCGAACGCGCCGAATGCGACCATTGAACATCCCGCCGCAGCGGCCAGCAACAAAGGGTATCGGGAACCAAGCATGGCTCCAGCGTACGCCGCCCGCGGCGATCCGCCCGGCGGGGTTGACGAGACATTCAGGCTTGTTACAATCTCGCCCCTACCTAATTGCGGGGTAGAGCAGCCTGGTAGCTCGTCGGGCTCATAACCCGGAGGTCAGTGGTTCGAATCCACTCCCCGCTACTAGCCCCTTGCGAGATTCGTCTCGCGAGGGGTTTTTTTATGCGTCAACGGCCGGTTAAGAATCCGACCACGTCGCCAAAAAGTCCGGCGGCTCGGGGCAGTCGATGGTCATGCCTTCCGCCGTCACCCGGGCGGCATGCAGCATGTGCCGGGGGGCGGATGATGTCCGCTGCGGGCCGTAGACCCGGTCACCCATCACCGGAAATCCCAGGTGCGCGCACGCTACGCGGATTTGGTGAAGAAACCCCGTCTCCAGAGTGACTTCGATGCGGGCCAGGTCGCGGCGCTGTTCGCGCACGCGCCACGCCAGGCCGGTGGCCCGCGCGCCCGCACGGCCTTGAGCCACCACCGACACCCGCGCCGGCCGGTGCCGGGTCACGGCCAGGTGCAGGTCCGCCCGCCCGGTCGGCGCCGGAGTGCCGGCCACCAGCGCGTAGTAGGTTTTGATCACACGGTGCGACGCAAAGGCGTCGCGCAGCCGGTCCCAGGCGTCGGGGGTGAGGGCCAGGAGCAACACCCCGCTGGTGTCTACGTCCAGCCGGTGTACCACGCCGGTGCGCAGTGGGCCCTCGCGGCCCACCTGGTCGGCCAGCTGGGGGTAACGCGCCACCGCGGCGTTGAGCACGGTGCCGGTCTCGCCACTGACCAGCGGGTGGACCGCGACCCCCGCCGGCTTCTCGACGGCCACCCAGCCCTGGCCGCGGGCCAGCTCGCGCAGGGGGCGCTGGGGCTCGGGCACCACACATTCGTTATCGGTCTGCACCACCACGCGGTCGGCCCCGGTCACCCGCCGGCCTTTGTCGCGGGCCCCCGCCGTGTGGCCGTTCAGCTCCACCCCGCCGCCGGCCAGCAGCCGACGGGCCCGGCCCACCGACACACCCGCGGACCGGGCCACCGCGGCGTCCAGACGGCAGGGCCACACGGCCCCCGGTCCGCCCGCACGAACGCCCCCGCCGTCACCGCCTGCATCCGGATGCTCTGAACTCACCGAACCAGCCTACCCACCGGCGCCGTAGCGAGGGATCGGCCGATAGGGTCGGTCTCGCCACCGCCCCGCACCGCAGCCCACGGCTGAAGGCCGCTGGACCCCCACCCGCGTCGCGTTGGGGGTGGCCTTAGCACTGCTGGCGGTCTGGGCCGGGCTGCGCGCGTGGAGCGATATCCTCTACATCGCTCAGCGCGACGAAGAGGCCAGCCAGGTGTGGCTGGTGTTGCCCGTGTTCATCTGGCTGGCGTGGACGCGCCGGGCGGTCATCACCGTCACCGCACCGCGTTTCTCCTGGCTGGGCCCGGGGTTGATCGCCGCGGGCCTGGGCGGGTCGCTATACGGGTTTCTGAACCTGAACCAGGCCATGTGGCACGGCGGCGCGGTCTTGGCACTGGTGGGTTCTTTCGCGGCGGTGGCCGGGCGCCCGCTGGTGGTGCGCATGCTCCCGGCCCTGATTGTGCTGGCCTTCTGGGTGCCGGTGCCGGGCATGATCCGCCAGCAGATCGCCATCCCGCTACAAACCGCCAGTGCAGCGGCGAGCGCGTTTGTCTTCACCCTGCTGGGCCTACCGGTCGAGCGGACCGGCAACATTCTGATTTACAACGGCCAGGAGGTCGCGGTGGCCGAGGCGTGCAACGGCATGCGCATGGTCTTTGCGCTGCTGCTGGTGGCCTACGCCTTTGCCTTTGCCAACCCGCTGCGGTCCTCGGTGCGGGCGCTGGTGCTGATTTTCAGCCCCGTGGCCGCGGTGTTTTGCAACGTGCTGCGTCTGGTGCCCACCGTCATTCTCTACGGCCAGAGCCCCGAGAAATGGGGCCCGCTGTTTCATAACCTCGCGGGCTGGGGCATGCTGGTGGTGGCCTTCGGGGTGCTCATGGGCAGCGTGCGTGTGCTGCAGTGGGCCGAGGTGCCGGTTCTGGACGAACAGCACCCACCGGGCGTGCCGCGGCGCACCCCTCGCCCCTCCACGCCGCTGCCCCCGGACCGCGGACCGCGGGGGGGCAGAACGGCCGCCATGGTCGCCGCGGCCTTGTTGCTTTTGGGCGGGGCGCTGTGGTTCCAGGGCTACCCCACCGCCACCAGCGCCGCGGACTACCACGCGCGGGTGCTGCAGCTGGCCCGCGCAGCGCCCCGGGCCTTCGGCCCTTGGTCAGGGGTGGCCAACGACATCCCGCCTTCGGCCGTCGAGCTGCTGCGCCCCAACGCCACGGTTTCGCGCAGCTTCACCGATACCGTCGGCAACCGCGGCGGCCAGCTGCTAATTGTTCAGTGCCGCGACGCACGCGACCTGGCGGGCCACTGGCCGCCCAACTGCTACCCCTCCAGCGGGTTCACCGAAACCGGCCGCACCCTCACCACCTGGGACACGCCGGGGCTACCGCCCATCCAGGGCGTCAGCTACCGCTTTGAGCGGGCCAGTACCGAAGGACGGATCGCGCTGATCGTCGACAATTTTTTGGTGCTGCCCGGGGTGGGGCTGGTGCCCGACATGGCCGCGGTACGCGGGGCCGGGGACGACCCGCAGCGACGCCACTTCGGCGCCGCCCAGGTCCAGGTGGTCACTGCCCCGGGCCTAAACGAAACCCAACGGCGGGCCGTTGTCGCCGAGCTACTCGCCCCGCACGCCGAGCTCTTGAACACCATCGCGTTCCCTTCTGACCTGCCCGACCCCGCGGCCACCACGCCCTGAGGTTCCTGCGTTTTTCCTCTCCCTGATTGGAAGGCCCCCATGCCGCTCACCCGCCAGCAGCGCCGTCAACGCCGCCGCACCCGCCTCACACTGCTCGCCTCGGCCCTGGTGGTCGCGGTCGCGGGCATCGCGGCGCTCTACTACGTTCAGAAAAACCGCCAGCAGGGCCCGCTGCTGGATCCCGCCCCGCGCGACGCCGCGGTGGCCATGGTCCAACGCGGCGCGTACGACCAAGCCCTAACCGCGTTCGCCCCGTATCTCGAAGCCGGGCAGACACCTCCCGACGCGCTGGCGGCCTGGGCCCAGGCCCGAGTCAATGTGCCGCTGCCCGACGGCGCGCACGTCGCCCCCGCTGTTCAGGCGCTGCGCAGCGTGCTTAAAACCGATCCACACCACACCAACGCGGCCGAGCAGCTACTGGCGGTCTTGTCCCGCTACCCCTCTGGGGTCGAGAACGAAATCATCAAAGTCGCAGACCGTGTCTTGCAACGCGACCCAGAAAACACCGATGCCCAGCGGGCCCGCGCGCTGGGATTCGCGTCACAAAAACGCTACGGCGACGCTGCACGCACGCTGGACACCTACCTCCTTCAACACCCCGACGACCTCCAGATGCAGCGTCTGGCGCTCGACATGATGCGTGGTGAGCGCCAGCCCGACACCGCGGTTTTAGCCCGCGCCCAGCGCGCCGCCGAGACCTCCGAAGACCCGGCATTGGCCCGCCTGGTACAGGCCCATGCCCAGTTAATCACCGGAGACCGGGCGGCCGCCCGCAACTCGCTGGCCGCCGCCGTGTCCCAGGCTCCGGAAAACCCGAGCCACGCCATGCAGGTGGTGCAGATGCTTGACGCTGCGGGGCTGCACGCCGCGGTCAAGCCCTTTATGGAACGTTGCCTCGCCGCAGCCGAAACCGGCGCGCCCCAAACCGAGCTGGTGACCGAGCTGGCGTTGCGCCGTTTCGAATTTGGAGAGGCTCAAGCCAGCCTGGATCTTCTTGACCGCGACGACGCGGTGAAGTCGCTTTACCTCGACTGCGTGCGGGCCATCGCACTGCACACCCTGGGCCGCAACGCCGAAGCCGCCGACCACATCCTCACCCTCACCAACCACGCCACCAACCGCTACCGCGCCGCGGGGGCTCTGCTACAGGCGGCCTTTCCCCGCGATGGCGCCGCCTCCGACGCCCAGTCGATTACCGACGCTGCCCCGGGGCTAAGCGAACACGCGGTCCGCGTCGCCTACCTCGACGCCATCGTCGCCGAAGCCCACCAGCGCCAAGGCCAAACCGCCGAGGCCCAGACCGCTTACCGAGCCGCCCTACGGCAGCGCCCCGCGTGGGCCGGTCCCTGCCTGGGGCTTGCAGAACTCTTTCTGCAAACCGGCGACCACCCCCAAGCTCAACGTTTCGCTCAGGCGGCGGGCCAGCGCGAAGGCGGCAGCCTCCGGGTTGCCGTAATGACCGCCCGCGCCGCGGGTGCTCGGGCCCGCGAGCTCACATCCGATCAACTGGTCGAACTCAGCACCCTCATCGACCGCGTGCAGAGCACCCAGCCCGGCGAAGCCACCACCACCGTGCTTCGGGTTGAAGTACTAGCCCTGCAGGGAAAAATTCAGGAAGCCGCCGACGCGGCCCGACGCGCCGCCCAAGCTCAGCCGCCGCTAAGCGAGAACGCCCTGCTACAACTCAGTGCCGCTGCGCGCCGGTACGACCTGGGCGTCACCGATGAGCTGCAAGCGGCCTACACCGATCGTTTTGGTCAGACCACCCGCATGGCCATGGCCCAGGCCACCGCGACCGCCGACGGAGGCGACCCCGAGCGGGCCGTCGCCTCGTTCGACAGTGCGATCCCCGAAGACCCCGATTCCACCTGGCGGGTCAACCGGGCGCTGCTCTACGAGCGCGTGGGACACCCCGACACCCTGACCCGCTGGGCCGAAGCCACCGAAAGCGATCCGGGCAACGCCCGGGTGCAGGCCCGGGCCCTGACCAGCGTCACGGTATGGTCCGACCGCACCCTGGTTGACCGCACCATCAAGCGGCTTCAAGCCGCCAACCCTGAGGGCCTGGTCTGGCGAACCGAACGCGCTCGTTTCCTACTCACCGACCCCGCGATCAACGACAACCCCACCGCCACCGCCCTCACCGTAGAGCGGCTCCTGGCCCAGGTCGGTCAAAGCGACCCGTCGCCGCTGAACGTCCTGGTGATGCGGGCCACCGCCCGGCGCCTGAAAGACGACCCGCAGGGCGCTGCCCAGCTGCTCGAACAAGCGCTGCTCCAAGCCCCCAACGATGCGAACCTGCAGCTCGAACTCGCCCAGAGCCGCGCGGCTTCAGGCGACCACGACGGCGCCCTGGACACCGCCCGCACGCTAACCCGCCGCGACGATCTCCTGCCGCCCGCCCAGCGCAGCGTGGCCTATCTGCTAAGAAATCTAGGCGACGTGGCGGCCGCCACCACCGGATTCCAAACCCTGCATGCTGCGGGCCACACGCAACCCGCGGACCTCATCGCCTTGGCCCGCCTCCACCAAAAACAGCAGCGTTTCACCGCCGCCGCCGCCCTGCTGCCTGAGCTCCTCGCCGGGCTGGGCACCGATGACCCGCAGGCCAAGGCCGACGGCCTGGTGTTTGCCGCCGGGGTCTACGCCGACGCCGGCCTGCCGCAAGAGGCCGACCGTGCGCTGGAAAGGCTCGACGAGCTAGAACTAAGCTTCGGACGACGGCAGACCTTGCGGGCCACACACCACGCGTCGCGCGGACAGCTCGAACAAGCGGAGCGCGGATTCGCCGCTGCTGCCGAAGCCGACCCTTCCAACCCCGCGGTGTGGCGCAATCTGATCGAGTACCGCCTGCGGGCCGGTCAGCGCGACGGCGCCCTGGACGCAGCCCAGCAAGCGGTCGAAACCGGAGGTGCAAGCCCCGGCGTCGCGTCCCTTCACGCGCAGCGACGGCTGATCAAGCGGCTGCCCAACGACCCGGGCCTGGCTTCGCTGTTCAGCACCTTAATAGGCCAAGACGACGCCCGCCCGGGGGTACTCGAAGCGCTACAGATCCTCGACCACCAACGCGACGGATCCCCGGACCAGCGTGCCGAAGCACTCGCGCAGCTCGCCGACAACCAGCCGCAGATCGAAGCCCTTCAGGTGCTGGCAGTGAATGCCCTCCGCCAAGCCGGGCGCTTCGACGCCGCGCTCACCAGGGCCTCCGCGGGCGCCGACCGCTTCGCCCAGTCAGCCGATCTCGCCCAAGCGCGGGCCCGAGGCCACGCCGAACAACGCAACTGGACCCAGACACTCATCGCAGTCGATGCCTGGCGCGCACGCCTGCCTGGCAACACCCTGGCCGCAGACACCCTGGCCGCTCAGGCACACCGCCACCTGGGGCGCCCCGAGCGGGCGATCCAGGTGCTAGCGCCCTACCGCGACCGCATTCTCAACCGACCTGAAATCACCCCGGTGCTCACTCGGCAGTACGCCATTTTGTTGGCCATGGCCGGACGCGCCGAAGAAGCACGTAGCGTGTTAACCCCCTTACTTGACGCCGACGACTCCAGCCGTTTCTGGCGCATGTCCTGGCTCGACGTCGCCGTGCAGGGCGTCCGCGATACCCGCGACGCCGGCGCCTGGCTCCAACAGGTCGAGAACACCTTGGACCAAGGCCAACTGGATGAGCGTGCCGCCATCGCTCAGGCCTGGTGGGCCCTGGGCCTACGGGACAACCACCCGCCGTTTTTAGAGCGTGCCCGAACCCGCCTGGGCAATCTGGCGGCTGCTCCTAACGTCACCGCCGACGTCTGGTTTTTCCTAGGCACCATCGCCGAGCACGACGGCGATCCCACCACCGCCGCTCAGCACTACCGCAAATCCCTCACGCTAGCGCCCGGCGCGACCAACACCCGCAACAACCTGGCCATGGTGCTGGCCAGCGATCCCCAGGCCACCGCAGAGCAGTTGGCCGAAGCCGTGGGACTGGCCACCGCCATCACCCGCGAGCGGCCCAACGACCCCAATCTGCTGGACACCCGCGCGGCCGTGCTGCTGGCCGCGCAGCGCCATGACGAAGCGCTCACGGACATCCGCCAGGCCATCGAGCTAGATCCAGGCAACCCCGACTGGCGCCGGCGCGAAAGCGAGATCCTCACCAATCAGTCCGCCCCTAACACCCCGTGACATCGCGTCTCACAACACCTCAGCCCGCATCATCATCACATGGCACACACTGCCAGCCATCACAAAAAGATGCCACACCGCATGGTTGTAAGGCAGCCGCTCCCACAAGAAAAAAAATACCCCCACCGTGTACGCCACGCCACCGGCCACCAGCCAGCCCAATCCCGCCGCGCTGAGTACCGGCACCACCACCGGCGCGGCGACAACAATCAGCCAGCCCATCACCAGCGTCAGACCTAGCTGGGTCCAACCAAAACGATTAAAGCAGCAAAATTTCAGAATCAACCCCAACGCCGCCATCGCCCACACCACACTGAAAAGCATCCATCCCCAAATGCCCCCCAAGACCACCAACGTCAGCGGCGTGTACGTCCCGGCGATCAGCACAAAGATCGCCGCATGATCACAACGACGCAGTACCCGCTTGAGCGCTGGGCTCCGGGCCAAGTGATACCCCGTGGACACCCCGTACACGGCCAGCAGCGCCCCACCAAATACGGCGAGCGTGGTGACGCGCCAGGGATCTCCGCTTTGTAGGGCAGCGGCCAGTAAACCCACCGCGGCCCCCGCGGCCAAAAGCAAGCCTACCGCATGGGTCCAGACGTTTGCCCACTCTTCGCCGTGGGTCAGCACCACGTTCTGATTGGGGGCCGCAGACCGAAAAGCCTGGGTTGGTGGTTCGTTGGGGCCACGGTTCATGTCTCGACCTTGAGAGAAAAGCCCAAATCGTCACCAACCGCATGCCGGCGCGTCCTCCGCCACAGGCTACCGGCTCGATCGCCCATTCACGCCCACCGGGTGTTCGCCGTTCCTGCATACACTCGCTCCATGCTCATCTCCAAGCGTCGCCTCCTGCGTAAGTTCGGCCGTGCCCTGCTGGCTTGCCTCGCCCTTCACGCGGCCGGCTGCGCCAGTTCACCCGCGAAGCCAGGCGCCGGCTCTGTGGCCCACCAGGCCCAACACCGCCGTCAAGCCATCGAAGAGGTCCGGAAGTCCGCCACCGCCGCCGACCCCCTGCTGCGTATGCGGGCAATCGAGACCGCCCAGCAGCTGGGCGCCGCCGCCGAACCGCTGATCCGCGCGGGGGTACACGACCCTCACCCCGCGGTGCGTTACGCCGCGTGGGTCACCGCCGGCCGTTTACTGGTGCCCTCACTCGCCGATCAGGCCCGTGCCGCAGCCCAGCAAGCCGACGAATCCGACTACGTCCGCGCCGCCGCCGCCTTCGCCTCGGCCAAAATCACGAGTTCTCTCCCCCAAACGGGCTCCGATTCCGTCGTCCCAGATACGCCTACGGACCTGGGCCCGCTGGCCGCTCTGCTGTGGTCTGATCGGCCGGGCATGCGGGCCAACGCCGCGGTGCTTCTGGGCGAATCCGGCGAAGCCTCCGCCCGCGCAATGCTCCACGACGCCGCCAAACGCCCCACCCCCCGGGCCTCGGCAACCGATCAGGCCCTGCTCGATTTACAAGTCCACGAAGCCATGGTCAAGCTCGGCGACGAAGAACAACTTAAACCCCTGCGCCTCGCGGCTTACTCCAAAGACGACGAGGTGCGGGTGCTGGCCGTACTCATGCTGGGGCGTCTGGGCGATCGCACCATGGAAGGCGCCGTCATGAACCTGCTAGACGACGACCCCCAAGAACTACGTCTGGCCGCCGCGCAAGCCCTGGGCGATCTGGGCTGGCCCGACGGCCTTCCCGTGGCCCTGGCCGGCAGTACTTCCCAGCTTGAACGTATCCGTAGCCAAGCCGCGCTGGCCGTGGGCCGGGCTGCCCACGCCATCCCCACCGCCGAGACTGATCTCAACATTCAGGCCCGCGAAGCCGCCCACCACACCCTCGACCGCCTGCTGAACGACCCCAGCCTCGCGGTGCGTCTGGCCGCCGCGGCCGCCGTGCTGACACCTCCGCGCTAAGGCCCTGCCACCCCCGTACGACGCCCCCCCGCCGCCGTGAGCCCCGCCCTCTACAGTCCGAGAAGCGATGCAGATTGGTTGACAACGTTCGCTCGGTGCGGTGTAATTTGGGGGGACTTCGCCCAACGGGTTTCCCCAGCGCTGCCCCTCCCAACCGCATTCTCCTAACGCTCCAATCGCAGAGGACCCGACCTTGAGCCCACTGACCAAAGCCTTCGTCGTGCTGGTGACTGTCTTGTCCGTCTTGCTGGTCGCCTTGGTGATCCCCTTCGTAGCAAAGACCGGCACCCTCACCGACGAGATCAGCGCCCTTGAATCTCAGTTGTTGGTCGCCAACTCGGCGGCCGACAACGCCCGGGCCGAATCAACCCGCCTGCTCGCAGTACAGAGCGCAGGAAATGCCGAACTTGAAGCCGCCGTCAACACCCTCCGCGGTGAAAACCTGCGGCTGTCCCAGCAACTGGCCACCGCCACCGCCGGTCAGCAACAGGCCACCAACGAGCTAGCCAAAGCCAGCGCCACCAAAACGATCATGGCTCAGAGCGGGGACCGACTCACCGAGCTGGTTCAGAACCGCACCGAAGCGCTAAGTGCCGCCCAGGGCGAGTTGGTCACGGTCAAAACTCAGAACGCTCAGCTCGTCCAGCAGAACAACGAGCTCGACGCCCAGGTCAACACCCTGACCGCCAGCCTGCGTCTTATGAAAGAGCGGCTCGCTGGGGCCGTCGGTGGTTCCTCCAGCAGCTACACCGGCGGCGGCTCGGGCCGCGTGGCCGACAGCGGCAAGGCCGTTCGCGGCAACGTCAGCGACGTCGAATCGACCAACGGTATCACCCTGATCCAAATCAACGTCGGGGCCAACGACGGCATGCACCCCGGCAGCAAGGTGCTGATCTACCGTGGCAGCGACATCTACGTTGCCACCGCCGTGGTAGACACCGTCGATGGCAACGTAAGTGTTGCCCGGGTGAACCAGGCTAATGACAGCATCCGCGCTGGTGACTCGGTGCTCGCCGGCGTTAGTTTCTGAGTTGAGTTAGCCGCGTCGCCTCACGCCCCTGCTCGCTTTCCCGCCTACCGAACCGATGACCGTCATGCCCGAGAACAACATTTACACCGTCCTGGCACTCTCTTCGGTTATCGCCCTGGCTGTGGCCGTAGGCTACACCTGGTTCCGCTTTAGCCAGGTGTTCGGCACCTGGAACCCCTTTAGCTAAAACACGCCGCCTCATGCGGCCCACGCCAACGCCGTCCTCAACTCCGCCCGCGGCCCCACGCCGCGGGCGTTTTTGTTCCCCCTGACGCTTTCCTACGGGTGCCCGGCCACCGTGTCGCCCGTACTGCGGGCCGGCGGCGGCTAACGGACACGCGCCCTTGGCGCCGGTCGCCTCCCCGGGCCACCGTGTTCCACTAAACTGTTTGTTCCCTCCCGGAGCCGCCCCCCTTGTTCCTCGATCACTTCCTCAGCCTGTTCAGCGTCGACATGGGCATCGACTTGGGGACCTGCAACACCCTGGTGTGTGTGCGTGGTGAAGGCATCGTGCTTAACGAACCCTCGGTGGTCGCGGTCAAACGCGGTACCAACCAGGTCCTGCAGAACGGCAACGCCGTCGGCTGGGTGGCCAAAGAAATGCTCGGCAAAACACCGGGCAGCATCACCGCCATCCGCCCGCTTAAAGACGGCGTGATTTCCGACTTCGAGATCACCGAGGCGATGCTCAGCTACTTCATCCGCAAAGTCAACGGCAAGCGCCCCTTCGTCAAACCACGCGTGGTCATCGCTGTGCCCTCAGGCATTACCGCGGTTGAGAAGCGGGCGGTGCTTGACAGCGCCGAGCGGGCCGGCGCCCGGCGGGTCTATCTCGTGGAAGAACCCATGGCGGCGGGCATCGGAGCCCAACTCCCTATCGTCGAAGCCACCGCCAGCATGATCGTGGACATCGGTGGCGGCACCACCGAGGTCGCCATAATGTCCCTGGCCGATATCGCCCAGTGCGAGTCGGTACGGGTGGCCGGCGACGACCTGGACGAAGCGATCATCACGCACATGCGCAAGGCCTATAACCTGATGATCGGCGAGCAGACCGCCGAAAAAATCAAGATTCAGATCGGCTCCGCCGCCCCCGACGGCGAAGAATCATCCATGGAAGTCCGCGGCCGCGACATGATCAGCGGCCTGCCCCGCAAAACGGTTATCACCAGCGAAGAGATTCGCGAAGCGCTGCAAGAGCCCCTAAGCGCCATCATCGAGACCGTCACCCGCACTCTCGAACGCTGCGAACCAGAGCTGGCCGCCGACCTGGTAGACAACGGCATCGTGCTCGCTGGCGGCGGAGCCCTGCTGCGCGGCATCGACGTGGTCATCAGCAACGCCACGGGCCTTGATTCTCGAATCGCCGAAGACCCACTGACCTGCGTGGCCCGTGGTACCGCCATCTACCTCGAACACCTCGAGGAATGGAAAGCGACCATGGAAAACGACATGGACGACAGCTAAGCCCTCCCTCGGCAACAATGCATGTGGGAGGCAAAAAGTGCTCAGGCCGGCTACGGGCAAGATCCCCCCTATCTCTCTCGCCCGCCGTGGGGCGTAGCGCCTCTCAATTCTCATGGCCCTCGTCACCGGACCCCGCATCCTCGGCGCCGCTGCTCTGCTGCTACTAATCAACAGCCAGCTGCCGATGCGCTATGGCGGCCAAGCCGGCGCCGTGCTGCGCCCCGTGGCCGACACCCTCGCCCTGCCCCTACGGGAACCGGTCTTCCGCCTGGCCCGCCAACTCAACGGGCCCGATGAAACCCGTACCGAAGCCATCAGCGATCTCGCTCGGGCCCCCCGCGCTCAGTTGACTGAAGCCTACGACCAGTTGCTTGTCGAACTGGGCCGGCTACGACAGCGCAACGCCGAGCTACAACGCAAACTTGCCATTACCCAAGGGTTTGAAGATCAAGATTTGCCCCCCCGGCGCACCGTAATTGCCACCGTGACTGCCTACACCAACACCGGCAACCGTCACGTGGTCTCGGTCAACCGTGGTTCCAACCAGGGCCTTGCCGCCGGCCAAACCGTCCTCTACGGCGTCAATCTCGTGGGCCGCGTTGTCGAACCCGTGGGCCCGGTTAGCGCCGACATCGAGTTGGTCACTGGACAAGACATCGGCTTTCACATTGAACTCACCGCCGCCCCGCGCATCACCGGCGCCGACAGCGCCGCTTCCCTGCCGGGCCTCGAACACCTGCGGATCACCCCCGACGCCGACACCGGCAGCTTCACCACCGAGGTGCGGCACGACACGGCCCCACCCGTGGGCGCCCTGGCCCGGCTCGCCGACGAAATCCACTACCGCGACGCCCGCGCCCACATCCTGGGTCGGGTGACCGCCGTACGCCCCTACCCCGAAGACCCCGAGCTACTCATGCAGGTGGTCATCGAGCCCATGCTGGACCTGCGCTTCCTTAGCGAGGTCGCCGTACTCGTACCAAAAGAAAACTCCCACCCCGGCTAAGCCCAACGCTCGCCCCCCTTGCTCGCCCATTTCGATGAACTGGCTTGTCTTCACCCTTGCCGCATACTTGGTTTACGCCCTGCAAGGCGGCCTGGCCCCCCTTTGGACCGTCGGCGGCATCACCCCCAACCTCCTGCTCGTGCTCATGATCTTCGTGGGCTTGCATACCCCCCGCCCCGTCGCCCTAATCGCCGCTCTGATCCTGGGCCTGCTCATGGACCTGCGCCCGGGCCCCCTGCCCGAAGGCGGCGTTTTGGTTGGTCCCCACACGCTGGGCTTTCTAATCGGCGGCTACGCCACCCTACAACTCCGCAACCTCCTCTTCCGAGGTTCGGTCATCACCCTGGTTCTCATGACCTTGCTGGTGGGTATCTTCACCACGCTCACCGAGGTGCTGCTGTACTCCCTGCGAGGCTTACCTATGCTCGCAGATGAACCGACGCCCTGGCGGGCCCTCCCCCAACTACTGGTTCGCGGCCAAGGCCTGCTCTACACCGCCGCCCTCGCCCTGCCCGTAGGGCTGCTGCTCAACCTCACCCAAAAGCGCTGGGGCTTCACGGCCCGCACCCGCGGTGAAAAGATTTTCTAGTTTCAACCCGCAGCCATCGCGTACTCACCGTGGCCGGGAAACAAGGCCCCCCACCTGATGACCTTCACCGATTGTCAACGCTCACGTCATTTTGCCCCCTCAGCGATCATCTGGAATTGCCCCCCCCGGCTGCGTTACGGGGTCCTGAGGGCGGTTACTCCTTTCGTGTGGTCGGGGTTGGAATCGGTCAGGCCGGGGCGGCGTCAGCCGCCTCGGCCGCCGCGTGAGCGGCGGCGGGGTTGCCTGTTTTCCGCCGGTCGGCCAGCCGGTAGCTGTCGCCTTTGACGTTGATCACCGTCGAGCGGTGCAGCAGACGGTCCAGCGCCGCGGAGGCCATCACCGCGGCGTCGGCGGACACCTGACCTCACTCGCCGAAGGCTTTGTTGTTAGTCAGCACGGTGGCTTGCTGGCGTTGGTAAAGCTGGCAGATCACCTGGGACAACAGGCTGGCCTGCACGGCGTCAAACTTCAGGTAGCCGACTTCGTCGAGGATCAGCAGCTTGGGCTGGGCCAGCGTCCGCATCT
The DNA here is from genome assembly GCA_938015655.1 of uncultured Algisphaera sp. Classification (GTDB taxonomy): domain Bacteria; phylum Planctomycetota; class Phycisphaerae; order Phycisphaerales; family Phycisphaeraceae; genus Algisphaera. Next base: position 2,705 of record CALLPP010000024.1, on the reverse strand, counting down.
CACGGTCCAGGCCGCCGGCGTCCACGGCTTTGGTCAACTTGTTTGCCAGGTCGGCGGCGAGCCAGAGGTGGACCACCGGCAGAAAGGGGGCGATCTTCCGCGGCTTGGCGGCAGCGGACCGCCGGTAGCCCGGCGGCAGGGGGTGATCGAGCATTTTCTGGAGGGTGTTCCAGTGGAGGCCGAACTTGCGGTAGGCGGCGCGCATGCTGCGGTCGTTCACGAGGACAAACTGACGGACATCATTCCATAACTTCATCTGTGAATGCACCTTGGATGAGTCCTCGGTGTTGGTGGGGGCGCTCGACCGGCCGAAACCAAACAGACTCCTATCGCGGCCTAAAAGCCGGGGCAAGGCGCTACACTTTTAGCCGACCGTCGGCGACCCCGCGGGCGCTGCACTTTTGGGACGCCGTTCACACTACACCCACTGCTGGCCATCGCGGTGTTCGCGGTGGTCTTCCTGGAGATCCACCCGTTTCAGCACGGCAACGGCCGGCTGTCCCGGGTGCTGGCCACCCTGCTGTTGCTGTGGGCCGGCTACACCTACGTGGCGTACAGCTCGCTGGACAGTGTTCTTGAACAGAGCAAGGACCGGTACTACCTCGCGCTGCGGAAGACCCAGGGCACGCTGCGGGACGATGCGCCGGACTGGCAGCCGTGGGTCCTGTTTTTTGCGTGCGCTGCAGCAGCAGAAAGAGCGGCTGTGTATCAAGGTCGAACGCGAGTGGAACCACCTGGGCCGGCTGGTCGACGCCAAGCACCTGGTCCGCCACGGCGCGGGGCGCGGAACCTACTACGCCCTGGTGTAACGCCGCGGGGACGCACTTGACCCCGGAAAAAAGGCCCCGGAAAAGGTGCCAAAAACCAGATGCTGCTCGCACCTGATCGCGGAGGTGCAGCGTACACTCGCGCCGATGCCGCAAGACGATTCGCTATCCGTTGACGACGAACTCACGTTGGCCCGGCTTCAACCGTCGGACGCCGCAGGGTTGTACGCGTTGATCGACGCCAACCGGGCCTACCTGCGGCGCTGGCTGCCGTGGCTGGACGGCACGCGGAGCAACGCCGACGTGGCGGGTTTTATTGCCGCGACGCTGGAGCAGCACGCCCAGGGGCGCGGGCCGCAGTTCAAGATCGTCTGCCGCGATCGGGTGGTGGGCGCAACGGGCTTCCACCCGCTGGACCTGGCCCACGGCATCGGCGAGATCGGCTACTGGCTCTGCGAAGACCGGCAAGGCCGCGGCGTCGTGACGCGGTGCTGCGCGGCGCTGATCCGTCTGGGGTTCGAGGGCTACGGCTTGAACCGGATCCAGATCCCCGCCGCGGTGGACAACGCCAAGAGCCGCGCGGTGCCCGAGCGCCTGGGCTTTACGTTCGAAGGCGTCATCCGCCAGCGCGAACGCCTCTACGACCGGCACGTGGATCACGCGATGTATTCGCTGCTCAACGAGGAATACGCGGCGTAGGCGCAAAAGCCGTGAACCTGCGTGGACCCGCCACGCGCCTCTCCGCGAGCGTCATCTCCGGGCGTCTACATCCCCAGCAGCCGCTCAACGAAGTTGATGTCCACTTCGGACTTGCGGAAGTTGCCGTTCTTCAGCAGGCGGATGTGCAGGGGGATGGTGGTCTTGGTGGGCGAAATGTGGAACTCTTTGAGCGCCGCGGCAAGGGTGTTCATCGCGGCTTCGCGGTCTTTGCGGTGGACGATGAGCTTGCCGATCATCGAGTCGTAGTTGGGCGGGATGCGGTAGCCCGAGTGGGCGTGGGTGTCCAGACGCACGCCGAAGCCGCCGGCGGGGTAGAACTCTTTGATCACGCCCGCGGAGGGGGCGAAGTTGCGCTCGGGGTCTTCGGCGTTGATGCGCACTTCGATCGCGTGCCCGTTGACCTTGATGTCTTTCTGCTTGAACGGCAGCGGCTCGCCGGCGGAGACCTGGATGCCGGTCTTGACGATGTCCACGCCGGTGATCATCTCGGTCACCGGGTGCTCGACCTGCACGCGGGTGTTCACCTCCATGAGGTAGAACTTCTTCTTGCTGTCCATCAAAAACTCGACGGTGCCGGCGCCGTGGTAGCCCGCGGCCTTGGCCAGCCGGGCGGCGCTGTCGCACAGCGCCTTGGCCTCGCTGCGGGTGATCACCGGGCAGGGCGCTTCTTCGATGAGCTTCTGCTTGCGCCGCTGCATGGTGCAGTCGCGCTCCCACAGGTGGCACACGTTGCCCTGGGTGTCGCCGATGACCTGCACCTCGACGTGGCGGGCGTTCTCGATGAACTTTTCCAGGTACACGGTGCCGTTGCCGAAGGCCGCTTCGGCCTCCTGCTTGGCGGCCTTCATGCCGCTGCGCAGCGAGCCGTCGTTGTGGGCCACGCGCATGCCCCGGCCCCCGCCGCCGGCGCTGGCCTTGACCATGACCGGGTAGCCGATCTCGCGGGCGATCTTGACCGCTTCGGTCTCGTCTTCCACCTCGCCCTTGCTGCCGGGGCTGGTGGGCACCTTGCTTTTAATGGCCAGCTGCTTGCAGGCGACCTTGTCGCCGAGGGTTTGCATGGCCTCCACGCTGGGGCCGATGAACTCGATGTTGCAGCTGCGGCAGACCTCGGCGAAGTGGGCGTTTTCGGCCAGGAAGCCGTAGCCGGGGTGGATCGCGTCGGCGTCGGCGACCTCGGCGGCGGCGATAATCCGCGGGATGTTGAGGTAGCTGTCG